>JBJTPZ010000381.1:0-3474 GCA_046075365.1 Planctomycetaceae bacterium | reverse complement strand
ACCAGGAGCAACCGTTTCGTACTGGTCCTTCCCGATCAGGCGATAACTGGTGACTGTCTTGAAGTCCGACACATTTCGCACGGCGCAGATGTTGCGCCAGACGCGTTCCACGCTGAAGAAACCCTCCAGCAGGAACTTGTTAGCCACATTGGACAGAATCCCGCCGATGTCGATGGTCGACCAGCCGGCCTGCACGTCTTTTCCAAAGGCCGCTCGCATCACACCTCGGGTGTCACGGAAGTTGCGTCCGGTGTACCCGTTGGCCCACGCAGCCTCCAGCAGCAGCTCCTGCAGCCCGATGCCACCGCGGAATCGCTGGTCAGCCAGTTCCAGCGTGCGGTCGTCGAACAGGGCTTCCACAGTCTGCGATCGGGAGGTTCGCAGGCAGGCGGCTTCCAGCACCTGAGCATTGATCACGCGCTCCGGTGCATGCACGGCAGGAGCTGCCGGACGATTGGCTCGCAGGATGTGCAACTCCGTTCGCTGAGCGTCCCAGCCTTCCCGGATCGCCTGAGCTTCGATCTGAGCATGTCGGCCGCTGCACAGACGACGAATGCTGTCGATCCGGTCCAGTTCCCCGGCCGTTTGCTGACGGATCCGGAATATGGCATCCGACGCTGCGACAGGCGGCGTATTCAGACCGTGGCTCACAGCGCCTGCAGCACTGGCCGGAACCCCTGTCTGGGAAACGATTTGTGGCTCCGCTCCGGCATCGATGCTGTCAGCGTCCGGAGAACTGTCATCCGGCAGCGTGGCTGCCACCGAAGCACTGGTGGCTCCGTCGGCACCGAGGTCCACGAAACTGATCTCTCCGAGTGTCGATCGTCGAATCACGTTCAAGGGTCCCTGATGCTGTTTTCCGTTGACGGTGACCTGCTGCATCTCTTTGATGAACTCGTACTCTTCAACCGAGGCACCCACAGACGCCTGCCACGGAAAACCGTTGCGGGAACTGGCGATGACTTCGCGGGCTGCGGGAGTGTCACGGGAGACAAGTCCGGCAGCGAGCAGCTGGCCCTGCTCCACCCGGATACTGTCGGTGTGCCCGACGCCGGCGAGTGCGTCGTGCCCGAACCGGATCGGCCGGGACTGAGAGGGGATCGAAAGACCGGCAAGGTCGATCACCACCGGATGTCGCCAGCCACCGACACGCATGGGCGTTCCGGTGTAAGCCACCATTTGAAAACGCGGCAGAGCGGCGGCACCGCCATCGCCTGCGGCTTCAATCTGAATGGTTCCGCTTCCCGTCAGGCTCAACGCCCGAACTTTACTCGGCGGCAACAGGGTCTTCACTGGGGTCGGCATTCGGAACCTCCAAACTGGACTGAGGGGGACTGGAGACAGGGGACATTCCTAGTTGCTGCATCAGCGCCAGTTCCTTGGCTCGCTGACGCAGCTGTGTTTCCCAATCCTGGCCTCGACGAGCGTACTCGTCGGCCAGGGTGGTGGTGAATGAGGCGAGACGAGTCGCCTGAGCGTTGGCTTCTTTGGCGGGATCCACATGTTCGTGGCCGTCCCAGAACCACTGGTGGGGCCAGTTCACGAACGGGCTCTGATCCGCGGGCAGCAGGTCTCCGACCAGCACAGCTTCGTCCAGCCATGCAGCCAGAATCCGGTCCAGCACCACCAGTTCCAGACGGGACTGGTCAATGCGGAGTGACTTGAAGTAGGTCTGGTGGTCAAGGCGACCTGAGGCATAGTTGTAGGACGAAGAGTTGCCGGCAGCGACGTTGAACGGCATGTTGAGACAGCGAGCAATTTCATTCAGAATTTCCCGCTTGAACTCGGCGTAAGTCCCGGTTGGTTGTTCCGCCTGCAACTGGCTCATACGCCAGCCACCGGGCATGGTCAGCAGGGTGTTGCGTTCCAGCTCGATGGGATCCAGCGCCTCGATGGGTTCTGTTTCGCCGTTTGGCGGAGCATCTGTGTGAATGATGCCGGCGTAGTAAGCCGCCGCTTTGGCCGCATCGAGCGTCGCGAGCGAGTAGTCACGCAACATGGCAAACAGCGGCAATGCGGGCGTGATCTCCGGAATCCCACGACGCTGGCCCGGCCGATCGGTACGAAACAGGTGCAGCACCGCCTCGGCGGGGATCCGATCGGCTTCCCGACCAGCGCCGGTGCCCTCGCCCGGATGGCGTCGCAGAATGTGATACTGCACCGGGTTTCCGGAAGCGTCAAAAACAATGCCATCCGTGGCGCGCGGGTCACTCCATTGAAGATCAGGTGTGGCGACCTGATCCGCTTCGATCAAACGCAGATCCAGCTGAATCTGCGTTGGCAGCGTGGGGTTGCTGATCAGGACGGCAAAAGACTCGCCGTCCTGCGTCTGAGCCATCCGCAGCGTGCGGAGCTTTTCAGCGAGATTCACCGCTCTGGCCCAGCGGTGAAACGATTGTTCGATCCGGCGGTTGGCCTCCGCATCATCGGTCAGCATCTGCAGGCGGGGTCCGGTACCGACGACGTCATTGGCGAGCGTCAGCACGATGCCGCGAGCGTAACTGTTGTTTGCCACCTCGTATCGGGAGCGGTTGCGGAGGATCCTGCGAACCTCCGGGCTGTTGGCGGCGTTGACCGACAGACCGTCAGCGTGTACCCAGTGACGCCGGTTGTGGTCGGACGTCAGGGCCGAGTCGTATTTGGCTCGAACCATGCGTGCGAACCGAGCACCGGGTCTGGGGCTCAGCGACATGGCAAGTGTGCGGCGCAGCCAGGACAGCATGATCAGCCGGCTCCCGGAGGGACAATCTTCGTGATGCGAAGACCAAGCCGCCGGGAGCGAGCTGCCTGCTTTTCCTGCAGGTATCGATCGGCCGCGATCTGGTCGGACAGCGAATGCTGTTCAACACTTCCTGAATCACCCGACGCCTTGGCAGGCTGCAGAGCGTTCTCGCGAATCGAATCTTCCAGCTCGTCTGACATGTCCTGTGTCTCCGTTCGCCGACACCATGCCGGCTACCATGACACATATGCAGTCCAAATCGCAGCTGTCCGCTTTTCTGGCTGGAGCGGAAGATTTTTTTGAAAAGACTGTGACTGACCACTCAGGCTGCTTGTCATCGAGATCGTTTCTGAATCCGTGACAGGCTGATTTTCTTCCGCGGAGCTTCGGGAGCCTCCGTTCCGAACAGCACGCACCCCTGTGCTGCAGCAGCTACGGCTTCCGGTCGCTGTCACCATGGACGAACGTGATTTTACCGAGTCCTACTTCCGTTTTGCTGCAGCGTCGACGTGGTGCTTGATTGGCCCCACCACACCGAACGCTGGGGACACAACTGGATGTGATTCGCACTGTGCTGGCGATGACGATTGCGTACTGAATTGATATTCCCGCCTTTTTGCGAGTGCTACGACTTGTGATGCGCCCTCGAAGCATTTTCAAGATCGGTCGCGGTGTTCACGAGTTTATTGACAAGTGTGGAGTCCAGACTTACTGGTTGCACGATCGTGATGCATCGAGACAAAATACGTTGT
>JBJTPZ010000380.1:0-3411 GCA_046075365.1 Planctomycetaceae bacterium | reverse complement strand
GACGGTGTGGAATGGATCTCGGACCCGCCCGATATTCGCCCCGCCTTCAGTCGTGGTCTGGTGTATGTGGTGCCGCTGCTGTGCGGAGGCGGTTCCCGTCTGAAGATTCTGGAAGCCATGTCGATGCGGGTGCCTGTGGTTTCTACCAGCGTCGGTGCCGAAGGTGTCCCGTATGAAAACGGACGGCATCTGCTGCTGGCCGACGGTGCCGAAGCATTTGCCGCAGCGGTCGTTCGACTGCTGCAGGATGCTGCACTGCGGCAGCACCTGACCGAGCAGGCGGCTGAGTTTGTTCGTGAATCGTGGGACTGGTCGACTCTGTGCAGCCAGCTGCAGGCTGTGCTGCAGAAAGAATTGTGTCAGTGAAACGACCACGGATACTGCTGGTGACGATACATCCGTGTCGCATGCCGGGCAGCGGGGGCAGTGTACGAGCCCATTTTTTCGCCCGCGCCGCTGCTGCAGTCGGTGACGTGACTGTGCTGACTTTGTGCGCCGCGACCGGGCAGCAGTTTGATCACAGCCTGAGCGCATTGTGCGAGCAGGTGATCGGTGGAACATCCCGTCGAGATACTGCCGCTGCTGAGCGCAGCCCAGGGTCGGCGATCGGCGTGCTGGCTGCACCCTGGCGCCGCGGCTGGACAGATTTTGTGGCCTGCTGCGTGCAGCACTGCGGGGCTGCTGTGCAGCTGTCTGCCGCGGGCTGGCGCAAGTGGTTGTTGACGCGTCTGTTGCAGGCGGAACACGGGGTGCTGCTGCAGCTTGGTCTGCTGCCGCCGCTGCCCTGCCTCGCCTGGTTTTCCGAGTTTCACAGACTGCACGCGGCTGTCATCGATGCAGAGACCCGCCAGCCCTTTGATCTGCTATGGTTGGAGGATGTGTTTTCCTGGCCGTTTGCCGCTCACTTGCTGCAGTCGCTGCAGCAGCCTCCCAAAACGGTGATCTGCAACACATACAATATTGAATCAATCGTCGCCGCGCGACTGGCGCAGACTGCCGCAGATCAGCCAGCTGCACGCGTGGCCAGACGCAACATGCGACAGCTGGCCCGCATGGAGCGTCAGGCCTGCGAACGAGCTGAGTTAACTTTTGTTTGCTCGGATCAGGATCTGGTTCTCGGGCAGCAGCTGGCACCGGCGGGGCGGTTTGCGGTTGTCGGCAACGGTGTCGATCTGGGTTATTTCAAGGCTGCCGGAAATCCAGCGGTGGCCACTGCACCTGTGCTGTTGCTGACGGGGACGTTTGGTTACGGCCCCAATCTGCAGGGCGCTGCCTGGTTTGTTCGCGAAGTCCTGCCGCTGGTGCGGCAGGCCGTTCCAGCCGTTCGCTTTGTCATCGCCGGGCAGCGAGCGGGACTGGCCGTGGCGGAGCTGGCAGCCGGCGGGCTGCCGGTGGAAAGTGTCAGCGATCCGATTGATATCAGACCTTGTTTTCAGGGCGCTGCCGTGTTTGTGGTGCCGCTGCTGGTCGGTGGCGGAACCCGTCTAAAGATTCTGGAAGCCATGGCAATGGGAATACCCGTGGTTTCCACGAATATCGGTGCGGAGGGGCTGGGGGCAGCGCACGGGCAGCAGCTGCTGCTGGCCGATTCGCCCTCTGAAATGGCCTCGGCGGTGGTGCAGTTGCTGGAAGATGCCGCTTTGGCGGGTGAGCTGCGGGACAGGGCGATGGAGTGGGTGCAGCAGAACTATGACTGGCAAAGGCTGTGTGCCCGGGCGGTTTCACTGGTGCAGTCTTCCCTTGACGAAGCGATTTGCTCGTGAAAGTTGATCTTGAGGGCGAGCAGCCGCTGCGGATTTTGGCGATTTCTGCCGAGGTTCCTGCGGCAGTCGGTTCCGGCGGCGCGGTGCGAGCCTGGCACTGCCTGCGTGCTGTTGCCCGCAGGCACCGGGTGATGCTGCATTTGCTGGCTGGCGACGTGCCGGGTGATCTGGCGGGACAACTGAAACTGGCGGGCAGCCTGCCGGCAGCGGGACGGCAGCAAACAACTCGTTCAGGCTACGGCCGATTTCTGCAAAGCCTGTTGCTGCCCTGGAGATATCAGGGACGTGCTTTGATTCAGGCTGGGCACAACATCTGTGTGGAACGCAGCAGCGGCCGGCTGACAGTGCTGCACTGGTTTTACGGCTGGTGGCTGGTGCTGCAGCTGTGTGTGCTGCGGCGGCTGTTTCGTCTGGATCCGCCCGATCTGCACATGCGGTCGGGGGCTGTGCTGCCACTTGAGCAGACCCCGGATCTGCACAACTTTGCAGCGGACGCCGTGTGGATTGAGCACAGTTATCTGTATCCATTAGCAGAGCGAGTCTGTCGGCAGCTTTCGATTCAGAGAATCCTTGTCAATGCTCATAATGTGGAGCATCAGCTGAAGCACCTGTCGGCACTGGCGGCACCGACTTTGTTGTCCCGCTGCTGGCAGCTGCAGGTCGCAGCCCTGTGTCGTCAGTATGAAACTCGCATGCTGCGGACGGCAGAGCTGATTGTCTGCTGTTCGCACAACGACTGTCAGCGGTTTCGGGGACTGTTGCCGGGGACACAGCCCGGCGCCAGGCTGGCCGTGGCTCCCAATGGTGTTGATACCCGGTACTTTCAGCCAGGCAGTCCTGTTGCGGATGCCGACTGTCTAATTTTCACCGGGACGGCTGGTTATGGTCCCAACGACGATGCGGTCGTTTGGTTGCTGCGAGAAGTTCTGCCGGCGATCCGCAGGCAGGTCCCGGCTGTGCGGCTGATTCTGGCCGGGCGCAATGCGGGTCATCTCTGGGGCAGCCTGGTGGCTGGCGTTTCCGGCGTAGAACTCCATTCGGACGTAGTCGACATGCGACCGCTGCTGAGTCGAGCGAGGGCAGCGATTGTGCCTTTGCGGCAGGGCAGTGGAACGCGCTTTAAGATTCTTGAGGCGATGAGCATGGGGCTGCCGGTGATTTCCACATCCCTCGGGGCTGAGGGGCTGGATGTGGTTGACGGGCGCGAACTGTTGCTGGCAAACTCGAGTACTGAGTTTGCGGCAGCCACCGGGCTGATTTGGCACAGTTCTGAAGTCTGCCGGCAAATGGCCAGTGCAGCGCGTGCTGCCGTGTGTGAGCGATATGACTGGCTGGGTATCGAGTCGGAGCTTGAATTGACTTTGAACGGGATTCATCGCAGTGCCTGAGGATCGCGACCGTATCAGTGCCCTTGATACAGTGCCATTTTCACTCTTTCCTGTGCAGTCCGGCGGTGCACTGCGTTCTTTTTATCTGCTGCGTGAGTTGTGCCGTACCTTTCGCGTAACGGCTTTCGTGCCCTCAGATGCCATCAGCGTGCGACAGGCAATTCTGAATGAAGTGCCTGAAGCTGGCGACCTGCAGGTGTTTGAAATACCCCCGTATCGGCCGCCGCAGAACCTGCTGGGGCGACTGCGTGACCGCTGGC
>JBJTPZ010000379.1:0-2250 GCA_046075365.1 Planctomycetaceae bacterium | reverse complement strand
CTCAAACTCGTTCCGCACAACCGTCATTTCCGAAGCCAGATCCTCAGCCCGAATCAGACTGTTCACCAGCCGATCAGCCTCCATCTGCAAAGCAAACTCCAGATTCTCTGCACCGGCCGGCAGCGTTTCATAGTAGTTGGTGCGATCCAGCCACGTTGTCCCGTTGAAGTCGGCTCCGCGCTTCTTCAGCTCCGCAGGGATCTGGGGAAAGGTTGGAGTCCCCTTGAAGACCATGTGCTCCAGCAGGTGAGCCATCCCGGCCTCGCCATAGCCCTCATGCCGCGAACCGGCGAAAATTGTTAGATTAACGGTAACCCTGGGGCTGGAACTGTCCGGAAACAGCAGTACCTGCAGCCCGTTTTCCAGACGATACTCAGAAATTCCCTCGACTGATCGCAAGGCCACCGGGTCGTCCGGAGCCGCCTGAGCTGCAGCACTGGCACCCAGGCAGACCGCTGCTGCCAGCAGCACAACATTGAACACTCGATAACTCATGTCACTTCTTCCTGAATCAGTCGGAATTTTTGCAATGCCCGCATTGTAGCACTGCCGACTGTTCCGAAAAGTCCGCCTTAAGACACCGCCCCCCGCGATTTCCAGCCACCACCCAGGCCCGGACAGTAGCCCAGGCGACCAACTTTCGTCTAGAATTGCGCAAACGACGGAATCCGCCTGCAAAGCTCCCGTCAACCACATTTAGCCTGTGAAGGGATTACTCCTGTGGTGCATTTCGTTCGTCGCTGTCACACACTGCCCGCATTTCTTGCGTGCCTGATACAAATCACCACGATCACCGCACAGGACAACTGGCCCCGGTTTCGCGGTGCTGCGGGACTCGGCACCAGCTCGCAGCAGCATATCCCGGTCACGTGGAACGCTGATCAGCCCGCGTGGAAAGTGACGCTGCCCGCCATCGGACATTCGTCCCCCGTGATCTGGGGCAAACACCTGTTCGTCACGTCCGCGACAGAAGGCGGCAGCGAACGCTTCATGCACTGCCTCGATGCCGACTCCGGTGCCAAACTCTGGGACGCTTCATTCAAAATGGAAGCCAGTCGCAAACACCAAAAAAACAGCTGGGCCTCCAGCACGCCAGCGACCGACGGGACCATCGTCTGCTGCCTCTTCGCAGATGCCAGCAAGCTCGTCGCCAAAGCCTGGAACTTTGCCGGCAAAGAAGCCTGGTCCGCTGACCTCGGGTCCTACGAAAGCGAACACAATCTCGGTGTCTCCGCCATCATCGAAGATGGACTTGTGATCATCGCCAATGATCAGGTCGGACCCAGCTCCTTCATCGCCCTGCAGGCTGCCACCGGACAGGTCGTCTGGAAAACCGAACGAACCCCCGGCAAAACGTCCTACAGCACTCCCACCGTCGCCCCTGATGGTGCAGGCGGACAACAGATCGTCACCGTCAGTGAATCGGGCGGAGTCACCGGGCTGGACCTGAAAACCGGCAAACAACATTGGCAAACGCCCAAACTGCCCATGCGAACCGTGGCTTCACCCATCGTCCTCGATGGACTCGCCTTCGCCACCTGCGGTGAAGGCGGAAATGGCAAATACTTCGCCGCAGTCCGCACCGGCCTCGATGTTCCCAACGACCAGCGCATCGCATGGGAACGCAAAACCATGCTGCCCTACGTCCCATGCCTCATTCGCAAAGACGATCTCCTGTTCCTCTGGGGTGACAAAGGCATCATGGTGTGCCTCGAAGCAGCCACCGGAAACGAAGTCTGGTCCGAACGCATCGATGGACAATACAGCGGTTCACCCATCCTGATCGAAGACCGAATCTACTGCGTGACTGAAGATGGCATCGTTGTCGTCCTGCAGGCCGGCAGACAGTTTAAGGAACTCGGCCGCACTCCACTCGGTGATGACTGCCACTCCACACCCGCCGTCGCCAACGGACACCTCTACTTCCACACCTTTAAACAGGTCATCGCCATCAAATCTGCCCCCTGACACACTCACTCTCTCACACAACCGCAGCTCGGGCTTTCCAGCCCGAGCACTGCCCTCAAATCCCCCCTCGCCCCCGTGAAACGGGGGAGAGGGGTCGGGGGTGAGGGGGCAACACTCCCTAACCCACAAACCCCAAAACCGCACCCGTGGACTCCCGTCCGCGGCTCGCCAAACTGACCACTGACCAAGGATCGTTTCAATGTCCGGAGAATGGCCGGGCGGGCCCTGCTCGCAATGCGGCGAAGATATGCCCCCCAGACTGGTTCACTGCCGCTCCTGTCG
>JBJTPZ010000378.1:0-1235 GCA_046075365.1 Planctomycetaceae bacterium | reverse complement strand
GTACACGGTTTCCATGCCAGCATTCTATCGCAACGAACGACAATGTTGATCGAGGCCCCGCCACCAAGGCGGCCATTTTGAAGTGGACCGTTGTGGGTTTCGGTCCAACCTTTTGTCGGCGGCCTCTTCTACGAACTTCGGAGACCCTGTATCTCGCACCCCGGACCAGTCGGACAGAGCCCGGCAGCCGAGCAACCCCGGCCACCATCCGAATTGGTATCACAGCGCCATCAATCGCCCAGCGGACAACAGCAGCATTGCCAAACAAGTGTTCGACCGCCAGAGTGCGATAGATTTTACCGCACTTCCGCTATGCAGGCTCGATCGCATCACTTTGATGAGACAGACTGCTGAACGACTTACGTGGAGCCCATCAAACATTTGTTTTCCTACACCGCAGGAGAACCACGGACGAACAGAACGCAGCGGCGTTGCTGACCAGTTGCCGACCAGTTGCTTACCTGCGTCTTGTTGCCCGTCGTGAGATTGATGCTATCCGTAGACGGGCGAGATTTCCAGTGGAATCCTACGAGTAGCGCGAGCCACCGAGAAATCCAGCATTGTCCTGGACTCTGATCCGGAAGCCGAAGCCCTCCCGTTTCCCGATTTTCCCCAATCAGGTCCTCGACGAGCAAGTTGGGGCGTTTCTGGCGCGAGCGGATAGATTGGTTGCATGCTGCAGGGCGGATCATCCGCCGCTGCCCGGCCGAATCACTATTGCTGCCAATCTCACTCGTGCAGTCGCAGCCCATGTGGCTGACGGCCTGAAGAAAGTTGACACCGCGGACCTGCAGCAACGCCTCGAGGTGTGTTCCGTCTGTGAACTACGGAAGGACGACCGCTGCACGGTCTGTGGCTGTTACCTGGCGGAAAAAGCGTCGTGGCGATCCAGTGAATGTCCGCTTGGAAAATGGAAGCAGAATCCGGAGGTGTCCCATGTCGAATGAACTGCCATTTGTGAGTTGCCTGTGCCCCACGTATCGCCGACCGCAGATGATGGGCACGACCACGCTGGCTTTTCACAGCCAGGACTACCCGGAAGACCGGCGGGAACTGATTATTCTTGATGATGCCGGCGAGCTGCAGAACGACGCCTGCGGTGGCTGGCAGATCATCAGCATTCCGCGACGATTCCGGTCACTGCCTGAAAAGTTCAACGCCATCGCCGGTCTGGCCAAAGGCGACATTCTGGTCGTTTGGGAGGATGACGACATCTACCTGCCGCACCACATCAG
>JBJTPZ010000377.1:0-4526 GCA_046075365.1 Planctomycetaceae bacterium | reverse complement strand
CCCGGCTGCAGCACCACCGCATGATCACCCACGCACGCTGTTTCGATACATACCATCCCAGTCCACTCGTCATCACCAAAATCAGGCATCCGACGACTCTTGTCAATCCACGGATTCCAGATCACCGTCGACAGTGATCCCTGCTTGCTGACCGTAATCCTTCGCTGCAGCCCCGGATCATGCAGCACGACAGCATCCGCTGTGTTCTGATACACCCGATCGGTCTCTGCAGAAAATCGAATCGGCTGACCAGCAGGCTCACACCACTGCAGCTGCGGCACCTTGCTCAAATAACCAGCCTTCTCAAGACCTGTGATCTCGATCCCACGAATCTCAGAGACCAACAGATACGTGTGCAGCGCCGCCTCAAATCGCTCGGACCCCACCGCTGTCGCTGACAGTTCACAAGTCAGCCGCAGCTGCAGCTCCCGCCCCGGACTCACCTCATACCGCAACAAAAAATTGCCAGTCTCAGTCTGCAGCACCAGCTTCAGCTCACCATCCTCACCACACACCGCTGACTGCAGCTGCCACTCCTGCAAACGAGCATTCCCGTGAGCCGGCAAAGATGCATCCTGAGGATGCGGACCAAACCACGGAAAACAAATCGGCACGCCACCACGAATCGGTTTGCCCGGCTCAAACCACGACGAACCACTCAGCCATAACACCGGATGATGCCCCGCAGGCTGCCACGACGTCAGATGCGCACCATGCAAATACAACTCACCACTCGCACAATCCGTCTGCACCCGCAGACGAGACAGTCCGCCAGGGCCGGAATCCAGCAGTAAACCCGGAATACTGGTTCTCACAACTGACTCCTCGGCAGACTCCTCTGTCACAGATCCCAACCCAGAACATGCGGGGAAACTCCCGGATATTTTGACACCCCACGATTTATTTGTCCAGATCCAATAAAAAAAGCCGGCAGTCACCGCTGCCGGCTTCATACACTCGTCAGCTCCCAAAACTCAGGCACAGCTGAGATTCAGGCCGCCAGACAGCAGCAACTCAACAATCTCTCCAATCGACTCGTCCACTGCTGTCTCTGCCCCACAGGACTCTGCCGCACCCTGCACAGTGGCCGCCTGGACCTGCTGAGCCGCAGCAGCCAGCACCTCCGCCCGCTCAATGTCCAGCTGGTCCTGAACAGACTGACGAACAGTCACCACCGGACGTTCGCTCCGTACTGCCTCAGACGCCAAAGGTGACTGCAATTGCGGTATCTGTACCACCACAGGCTCAATCGCCAGCAACTGCAGATCACCTGCACCGCCCGATTGAGAAGCCGCATCCTGCTGCGACAGCACAAACACCGAGAAGTCCTGCGGATTGCTCCACGGAGACACTTCGTCGCTGGTACTCACCGCCCGCACCCAGACTCGATACTCAGCACCATTCACCAGATCCGCCGGCACCTGCAGAGAATTCCCGGTGACGCCGAACTGCTTGAAGACATTGAATTCAATCTGGTTGCCAAACGTGCGGTTCACCCACACATCGTACTTGCCAGCCCCCACCACGTCCGCCCAGCGAATGGTCGGACGCAAAGTGGCCACCTGCCCAATCGGCCCCGTCACAACCGGACGTCCACCCACATAAAACTCAGTTCGCACTGAGAAGTCGCTGCGGAATCCGGCAATTGTGGATTCAGCAATTGCACTCCACGCATAGTTTCCATCAGCCAATGCTGCTGCCGGGGTCCAGCTGGCAGTTGCAAGGCCGGAAACATTCGCGACCACAACACCCGTCGCCAGATTCTGCAGGTTAAACCCGTACGATGTCGCACCCAGCACCGTCGTCCACGTAAACGTCTGCTGACGATCGAATGTGGATGACAGCGGAGTCACCGGCTGTGGCGGAGTCACAACCAGGAAGTCCGTCTGCGGACTCCAGCCGGCCGGAGTTCCATCAGCCGCAATGCCTCGAGCCCAGAAGCGGTAACGCGACAACTGCAAATCCGCATCCGGTGTCCACGAAGTCCCCGTCACAAATGTGCGGTACACCTGAGTCTGTCCGGTCGAACGATTGTCCAGCCAAATGTCATACTTGACAGCCCCGGGCAAGGCAGTCCAGCTCAAAGTCGGACGGTATGTTGCCTGCCGCAGAGACAGCGGAGTCACAGTTACAGGAGTTACCACAGTGAATCGATTGATCGACGACCAGTCACTGACCGCCCCAGTCGCATACACCGCCTGCACATACACATCAAACTTGCCAATTCCCACATTAAACGGCATCTGATACTGAGTCCCAACGCTGGTCGCCTGATGGAATGGATTCACACCAGTTGTCACGTTCTTCACCCAGATCTTGTACGAAGCTGCTCCCGGGACAGAAGTCCAGGTAAACGTCGGTCGCTGTGCCGGAGTCGATCCGATCGGACTTGTGATCACCGGACGAATCGCCTGCACCGTCACACTGAAGCTGCGACTGAAGCTGCGGTTGTCCGCCGTCGTCAGCAGATCCTGATCCAGTCCACCATCCGTCACAGTCACCGTAATCGTACTGACGCCGGTTGTGCGAGCCGTTGGGGTAAACTTCAGCGTGCCTGTCGGATCAGCTGACGAGTAACTGACGCTGACCGCCGGAATCAATCCCGTGTTGCTGCTGACTGCCGTGACACTCAAAGGCTGACTCTCACCACCACCGGCCGTTATGCCGCTCAGACTAACCGTCTGCTCTGACGAATCTTCAAAGATCGTCAGATTCGACAGCGGACTCAAAGTCGGAGCATCATTCAGCGGGTTCACCGTCACTGTGAACGAACGAGTGAAGGAGTTGTTGTCAGCCAGAGTGTTCAGATTGCCATCGAAGCCGCCGTCTTCCACCCTCACTGTCAGAACCACCACACCGCTTTGGTCGGCAGCCGGAGTAAACCGGAGCAGACCTGTCGCGTCGGCTGAGGTGTAAACAATCGTCGGATTCGGAATCACACTGGTGTTGCTGCTGGACGCCGTCACCCGCAGTGGCTGGCTTTCGCCGCCACCGGCACTGATGCCCCGCAGATTCACCGTCTGCTGCGATGAATCTTCATCCAAAGTCACGTCGGACAGGGCGTCCAGCGTCGGAGCATCGTTGACCGCTGTCACAGTAACTGTGAACGTCCTCGTCACCGACAGATTGTCGGCCGTGGTCGCCAGATTCCCGTCACCACCACCGTCTTCCAGAATCACCGTAATAACCGCAGTACCACTCAGATTCGCCACTGGAGCAAACGTGATGGAACCGGTCGCATTCGGGCTGATATAGCTCAGAGTCGGCGTCGGGATCAGGCCGGTATTGCTGCTGCTGACAGTCAGCTTCAATGGCTGGCTCTCACCGCCACCCGCCGCAATACCAGTCAGATTCACCGTCTGCAAAGGAGCATCTTCAGCAATTGTCAGGTCAGACAGTGCGTCCATCACCGGAGCATCATTGACCGCGGTCACCGTCACAGTGAAGGTTCGGCTGAACGACAGATTGTCACCGGTCGTGGCCAGATCACCGTCGAGTCCGCCATCCGTCACTGTCACCGTGATCACCGCAGTACCGTTCTGATCGGCTACCGGAGTAAATGCGATGGAACCGGTCGAGTTCGCTGTCGTGTATGTCACCGACGGATTAGGAATCAGACCAGTATTGCTGCTGATGGCAGTGACTCGCAGTGGCTGAGTCTCACCGCCACCCGCTGCAATGCCCGTCAGATTCACCGTCTGCTGCAACGCATCCTCGGCAATCGTCAGATCAACCGGCTGATCCAGCAGCGGAGTATCATTGACTGGAGTCACTGTGACTGTGAAGGTCTTCGTCACAGACAGATTGTCCCCGGTGGTTGCCAGATTACCGTCAAGACCGCCGTCCGTCACAGTGACAGTAATCACCGCTGTACCGCTCAGGTTGGCCGTCGGTGTGAAACTCAGAGAACCAGTGGCACCGGGTGAAAGATAAGACACCGTCGGAGTTGCAATCAGCGTTGTATTGCTGCTGGTCACAGTCACTGCCAGCGGCTGATTCTCACCACCACCCGCCGCAATACCAGTCAGCGTGACAGTCTGCTGCGCCGCATCCTCGGCAATCGTCAGATCACCCGGCTGAGCCAGCGTCGGCACATCGTTCACTGCAGTCACTGTCACGGTGAACGTACGGGTCACAGTCAGATTGTCAACTGTCGTTGCCAGGTTGCCGTCATCACCACCGTCTTCCAGCACAACCGTAATCACCGCAGTCCCGCTAAGATCGGCCGTCGGTGTAAATCGCACAGCCCCGACAACAGCGGGCGACAGGTAATCCACAGCAACCGACGGAATCAGTGTCGTATTGCTGCTGGTTGCTGTCACCTTCAGCGGCTGCGATTCACCGCCACCCGCTGCAATGCCGGTCAGACCAACCGTCTGCTCAGATGCATCCTCAGCAATCGTCAGATCAGCAGGCTGATCCAGCAGCGGAGCATCATTCACCGGAGTCACCGTGACTGTGAAGCTCCTCGTGACCGACAGATTGTCCGCGGTTGTTGCAAGATCACCATCCAGACCGCCGTCAGT
>JBJTPZ010000376.1:0-6304 GCA_046075365.1 Planctomycetaceae bacterium | reverse complement strand
GAGTTCAGTCGTTTTTGTTCGCGGAGGACGCCACGAGCTTCATTGAGGGCAATGCGGAACAGCCAGCCTTTGAGGGTTGGCAGTCTGACGGCGTGTGCCGCCTGAATTGCCTGAACAAATGTTCTCTGATAAGCGTCTTCTGCGAGTTGTGGTTGTCGGAGCAGTCCCAGGAGGAACAGTTTGAGTGTTTTCTGGAGTTGCAGACAGGCTGCTTCGACTTCGGCGCGGGGGTTTGGAGCATCCGGTGGTGGTGAGCCAGCCGGAGCATTTTGATCATCAGCAGGTTGTGGACCAGCCGTTGTCAAATGAGCCAAACCTCCTGCGACACTCACAGATGAACCCGGGTGGCGGATTATTTCAAAAAATGTTTGCGAGGTTCCGGGTTGAGGGTGGAAAGGTGCAGGCGATATTGGGAATGCCAGCATCCGGCAAGCCGGAGGCTGTTTTTTCGAAAAAACAGGAGCATATGGCCGAGCTTTCCCATATTCTCTTGTTTTTCTGACCGTGCGGATTGCCAGGAATCCGGTAACAGATTGCACAATCCGGTTTCGCGGAAATCTTCTGTTGGTTTTTCAGAGGCGTTTGCGTCCGATACTAGCAGGGATTGCATTCGTCGGGCTTTGGTTGCGCCCTCAGCGGAACCGGGGCGTTTATTGGCTGTGGCTGGCGGGCGGTGTTTGGCACTTGTGCGGCATCGGTCCGGTTCTGAATTTCTTCAGTGACGTTTGTCGGGACTGAACGATGGGATCAAATTCTGGCGTCCGGCACGTATTTCGTTCGATTTTCTCGACGGCCGCTCAGCGTCGTCGTGCGGTGTTGCGTCGGACTTTGGCTGTGGATGTACTTGAGCAGCGAATAGTCCCGGCGCTGGTTGTGCCAGTGCTGAACAGCCTGCCGAATGCTCCGGTGAACATCTACCTCGATTTCGACGGGCACGTGGAAAGTTCCAACTGGAACGGCGGGAACTCGTTCACTACTCCGGCCTTTTCGGTGGACAATGACGCGACGGATTTCAATGCGGAAGAGCTGCGACGGATTGAAGAGATCTGGTATCGCATGGCCGAAGATTTTGCTCCTTTCACCGCGAACGTCACGACTGTCGAGCCGGCGACAATCAACGATTTTGAATCTTTGCGGGTGGTAATTGGCGGTGATGGCGGCTGGAGCAACAGTGGTGCCTATGGTCTGGCATTCGTCAATTCATTCTCTTCGGGTGCCTCAAACAGTGTCTTCGTATTTTCTGCGATCGATACGTGGCCCAAGAACGTTGCGGTAGCGGGTTCTCACGAGGTCGGGCATGCTCTTGGGCTGTTCCACCAGAGCTCGGACAGCAGCACGAATGACTACCGGTCCGGCAACAATCGGCTGGGGCCGATCATGGGAACTCCCTATGCCGGGCTGCGTGATGTGTGGGATATTGGTCCCAGCTTTGGCGTGGGCGGAATTCAGGATGACATGGCCGTGATGACTCGGCCGGGCAACCAGACTTTCCGTTTCCGGAACGACGACTTTGCCTCGACCGCTGCCACCGCCGTCTCGATCCCGGCATTGAATGGTGTGGTCAGTGTGGATGGTGTGCTTGAGACGAACAGCGACAGCGACTATTTCCTGATTGAGGCGGATACTGGTCCGTTGACAATCAACCTGACAACTCTGGATGTCAATCGTTTCTATCCAGGTTTGAATTTGAACCCCGGCACAAATCTGGACCCGATTCTGCGGCTGTATTCCGCGTCGGGGACGATGCTGGTCGAGGACAATCCGTCAACCAGCCTGAATGCATCATTAAGCACAACGGTACAGCGAGGTCGCTACTATCTTGAGGTGACGTCGATTGACGAGGCTGGTGCGGTCGGTGATTACAGCCTGACCGGCAACTTCAATCCGCTGCCTTCAATTCCCGTGATGACCGGGCCGACTGGTGTTGTCAGTGAGCCCTTGCCGTCGTTCATCTGGACGGTAGCTGCCAATGCTGCCGAGTATGAGCTGGAAGTGGATAACCTGACCACTGGCGTTAAGCGTTATTACACAGCCACCGAGGTGGCGACCCTGCATCAGGCGCTGACGCAGTTTGTGGAGGGCAATTTCCAGGCTCGAGTACGAGCGGTGACATCTGGCGGGCTGAAGTCGGAGTGGAGCAACTACGTTACGTTTTCGGTCGACATCCCTTCCCCGGGAACTCCCAGCATCATCCGTCCAATTGGCGAAATTGGTCTGTCGCTGGCGGTGTTTGAGTGGACTAAGCCGGCCAACGCCACTTCGTACGAGTTGCTGGTGAATAATGTGGACACTGGTGAACGAGTGATCTACAAGACCAATTACATCGGCACGACCTATGTACACTTTACGCCGCTGCGTGACGGTAATTACACGGCGGAAGTGCGTGCCAGCAATGCGATTGGCGAATTGAGCGGCTGGAGTCGGCGGGTTGATTTCACGATTAAGGCTCCGATTCCGGCAGCACCCGTCCTGAAATGGCCCAATGTTGTGACCACCAGCCAGAATCCTCGCTTCACCTGGGATCTGATTGAAAGTGCGGCCTACTACGACCTGTGGGTGAACAATCGCACGACAGGGAAGACTCAGGTTTTGCGCAAGACGGACATTTCCGGCACCGCGAATTTCTATGATCCTCCGTTCTTTGAGCAGGGTGTCTACGTAGCGTGGCTGCGCGGGGTGAATGGGAACAATGTGGCGGGTCCGTGGAGTGCTCCGAGGACTTTCACTGTTGACGTGCTGCCTCCCGGGAAGGTCAGCATTAAGGCTCCTGTGAACCCTGACAAATCCACCCTGATGACGACATTGAATCCTACGTTCGAGTGGACGTCGGCGATTCGCGGGGTGCGGTATGAATTGTGGGCCAACAACGTGACGACCGGTCAGCTGCAGATTATTCGTCGCAGCGACATCACGGACACAAAGTTTACTCCGCTGGCCAACCTGACTCAGGGCTTCTACCGCTGCTGGGTACGTGCCATCAACTCGGCAAACGAGGTCGGCGAGTGGAGCAACGTTTACACGTTCACAATCGACGAGCCGACTCCGCAGATTCCCGTGATCACGGGCCCGGCGATCAATCCGGCGGGATCTGTGGACAACGCGAATCCAACCTTTACCTGGCGGATGGGAACGGATGCTCCGTTCTACCAGTTCCTGCTTTATGAAGTGAACCCGCGGACCAGCCAGCTGTCGATCTACATCAATCAGTTCGGCCTGACTCAGAAGTCCTTCACGATTCCCTTTGACAAGCGGCTGAAGGAACAAAGCTATGTGGCTCGTGTTCGAGCCTACAACGTTTCGGGCGACTACAGTAACTGGAGCAGCGATTACCGTGTGCGAATCGACGTTCCGGACCCCGTGACTCCGACGCTGCTGGGACCCGTCGGAACGCTGAACGACAATACTCCGCTCTTCAGCTGGACTCATGACAAAGCCAGCTTCCGCTATGAGGTACTGATTCGGGACCTTGAGCGAAACGAGAACATCGTGGTGCAGGTGTCGTCATTTGGTGTGAACCCCGAGGGTACTCAGGCGTTCTACACATTGCCAGACAACATGGCGCTGCGTAACAGCACGTATCGCTGGTGGGCTCGGGCCTTCAACTCGATGGGGGCATCCGGGGGCTGGAGCAACGCTGGTACGTTCGTGATTCGGGTGACGGCTGCCGAGAAGCCTGCTGATCAGCCACTGGCAGCATTGCCCGGCCAGACGCTGCTGGCATCTTTGCCGCAGCGTGCGGAGCAAGCTGAGGTGCGACGGGCTGCCAGTGAGGCTGCAGCAGTTGATCACGGGTATTCCGAGGTCGCTCCTGTGGAACCTGTCGCTAAGATTGTGCCGACGAATGTTCCGGGAGTTCCCGGCGAGCAGTCGATGGAGCAACAGTTGATCGACGAGGCTCTGTGGCGGCTGATCAACCCGGCTGCGGTGGTGTAGTCCGAAAAAACTCGCAGCTGGCTGTTCGGTGATGGTATGAATCTGACAGACCCGGGGAGGCAGCTTCCCGGGTCTGTTTTTGGTTCATGCCGCAGTGATCAGTGATCAGTGAGGCGAGCCGCGGACGGGAGTCCGCGGGTGTGTGTTTTGCACTGCCGTCGGCTACGGCATCCGTGCTGCGCAAGTGCAGGTGTTTCACGGTGGTGTGTCCCTGATCGAAAGTGGTGTGTCCCCCATCACGCCCGCATCACGCCCGCCCCCTTTATCCGTTGGCATACGGGGGTGTTTTGCAGGCTGTTGGTCTCACGCGAAGGCGCGAAGGGAAACGCAGAGGTCAGCGGTCAGCGGTCGTTTTTCGAGTACGAGTACGAGTACCGTTGCACTGAGTACGAGTACGAGGGGAAGTTTTTTTGGGGGGGGGATGTTTTTTGCGTTTTTCGTACTCGTACTCAGTCCGCCCTGGCGGACGGTACTCGTACTCGATTTAATTCGAACCGCGGGGGTTTCCTTGCCGGCGGTTGTCCGGTTGGGGGGAATGACAGGGTTTGCCAGACAGTGATCAGTGTGGCGAGCCGCGGACGGGAGTCCGCGGGTGTGGGATTTTCTGCACTGCTGGCGGCGATGGAATCCGTGCTGGCCAGGTGCAGTCAGTTCAAAGTGGTGTGTCCCGATCGAAAGCCGGGGTGCCTCGAAAGCGGTGTGTCCCCCATCTCCCACATGTCAACTTTCTCGAATCTGTCTGCAGCGGGACCATGGGGGCGACAGGGTGCATTTGAAAACAGAAGCAGCCGGCGGTCTGGCGGGACCGTCGGCTGCTGACTGGTTTGCGGACGAACGACGGGCATTCAGTCCAGTTTGGCTTCGATGGTTTCGCCGCCCTTGATTTCCACTTTGCGATCCATAGCTCCTTCGAGGTACTGTTCCGGGATCTTCTTGTCTGCCAGATCCTTTTCAGTTCCGGAGATGAACCACGTGTAGCTGCCGGGGGTGACTGGAGCGCTGGCAGAGCCATTTTTGATGTCGAGAGCGGCTGGCAGGCCGTCGCCGACAGGCTGGAAGTTGAATTTCAGTCCGTCCACCGGGGCACCGCCCAGCGTGACGTTGACTGAGACATTCACTGGATCGGGGTTGGTACCGACGGGGAGATTCTGGCTGCAGCCGACGAGAGTGAGCAGCAGGAGTGTGCAGAGGCGTTTCATAGGTTAGGTATCCTGTGCGAAGCAGGCGGAATAAAAAACCGGGAGGCTCAAAGAGCTTCCCGGCGGAATCAGGAGTACAGATATGTCAGGCAGTCATGTGCGGGGATCAGAAGTCACCATTGATGCGGCCATCAGCAGCACCGGCGATGTACTTGTAGACCAGCACGTCAATGTTTTCGCTGATGAAGCGAACAGATCCATCGCCCATCACCGCCTGGACGCCACCGGTATGCCAGCTGAATGGTTCGTCATTCGGACCGCAGTTATTATTGACCCAGCGGCACTCCGGCGGGCCACCCAGCGGAGCGGCGTAGGCATTCGGGCGGGCGACTCGGGAAGCAGGAGACAGGGCATTGCTGGGGCCTGACAGGCCGTTAGTTGCTGCATCGGGGTCAGCCCAGGCGTACATGCGGCGACCACCGGAGGTTCCGCCTGACCATGCCGGACCTTCACCGTTTGGAGACGGGCGGCTGGAAAGCGAGCCTACAGCACCGGCAGACGGATGTGCGCGACCGGCGTCTTCGATGCAGAGGACGGTGTTGGAAGTCCCATCAGTGATGGCTCCCAGTCGGCGTTTGGGATCACAGGAGAGGAAGCCTTCGATTGTCATGGCGACGCGACGAGCAGAGGTAGTCGGGCGAGTCCCGGTAGGGTCGGTGGCGCCGGCAGAGCCGTCTTCAATGTCACTAACTGCGATGAACATGTAGTCCCAAAGTCCGAAGCCGTCCGGTGCGCGGCGTCCGGTGTCCAGCGGAGTGCTGGGGCAGACGAAAGACGGGATCTGAGTCTTTGCAGCGGCCACTGTGTTCGGGAAGTTGGGATCGTTGTAGAGGGCGCCGATGGAGTTTGTATTCAGCTGAGTCGTGACATAACCGGCAGCCGCCATGTCGGCGAATTTCAGCTGGTGATCCATCTGCTGGTAGACATTGGCCTGTTCAATGTAAGGCAGCAGCAGTGTGCAGGGCGACTGAGACATGTAGGTGGTGGAAGCACCGCCGGTGCTGTCGCACTGGCCGGAGTGCGGCAGGCGACTGTAGGTGCTTTCGAAGTTGTGAACGGCAAGGCCGATCTGCTTCAGGTTGTTTTTGCACTGTGTGCGGCGGGCAGCTTCGCGAGCCTGCTGGACAGCGGGCAGCAGCAGCGAAACCAGAATGGCAATGATGGCGATAACC
>JBJTPZ010000375.1:0-2741 GCA_046075365.1 Planctomycetaceae bacterium | reverse complement strand
ACCTCTCGCAATCGATCCACTTTCTCCGTCTCCCAGACGTCGTAAGCCGCCGACTCAAATTCTCGCTGATGCTGCTCGTCATATTCGGCTGACCAGACTGGCCACTCTTCCTCACTCCACTCCTCATAAGCGTCGTCAGCCCATGACTGAAAGGCGTCTGTGTTGTGGGAATCAAGGTCATTCTCCGCCGCAAACTTCACCCACAACTCTTTGCTTGCTGACTCCCAGAGTGGTCCGCTCTCCGCTGTCCAGGCCTCACTTTTGTCGGTCTCATACTCGCTCCAGTCGATCTCGGACTTCTCGTTCTCCCACTCGTCCGCCAGATACTGCTGCAACTCGTCTGCGTCCAGTCGCCGGACTAACTCCAGGCCAAGAATCTGACAAACACGCTGCAGCCCATCCATCTGCAGGCCGTGCTTTCCAGCACAGAATCGCTGCAGACTGCTCTGTGGAATATCCGCCAGTGCAGCTACGCGATTGACGCTGAGGCCGTCGAACGTGATCGCCTCACAGATCCGCGAAAAACTCATGCCAATTGCTCCCATCAAATCCGCCAAAAATGTTATGCTAACAGAGCATAGCCCATTCCGGCATGCTAACATCGAATCTGAAGATGTCAATTCAATTTATGCACTGAGAGCATAGCTTGCTGCATTTGTGGGACTGTGCGCTTTCGAGGCCGAAGTGAACTGTCCTGTCAGACATCTCCTTTTTGTCCTGCCGTCGCTCTCGAACATTCGCTCGCATCTCACCTCACAGCAGCGGCTCAAGCCACTGACCTGCCATCGAAGTGAGTTCTGCGAATAATCAATTTGAGGTCGGACATACGTCTGTCCAACCTTGTGTACAAATGTTTCGTTTTAGGTGTTTTTTCGCGTGTTTTCCTGCCTTTTTTCGCCCATCTTATGCTGTTTTGCCCCCGTTCGCTTTGGTAGAGTCTCCGCTCCGGCGGAATCCCGGCAGCGATTGCTCAAAGCCTCTCTTCAGCCGGATCCCCCGCCATCCTGTCCTCCACCTGCGATGAACGCCACAAGATGTGGAATCATCTGTCCCCTCATTTACGCACCCGGCAAGACGTCAATCATGGCTACTCTGGAACTGTCGGAAAGCGACATTGCCACCCATAACGTACCCGAACAGGGTCAGGTGGTGCAGGTGCGTTCGCGTCAGTGGGTGGTGACTCACGTCAAGCCGGGTACTCTGCCTGCGCCTGCCATGCAGCTGCCCGGCAGCTCTGCCCAAACGCTGCTCACGCTGGCGTCCATCGAGGACGACGGTCTCGGGGAAGAACTGCAGGTTGTCTGGGAAATTGAACCGGGAGCCCGCATCGTCGAAAAGGTGGCCCTGCCCGAGCCCACCGGGTTTGATTCCCCTCAAACACTGGATGCGTTCCTCGATGCTGTCCGCTGGGGAGCGTCCTCATCGGCCGATCACAAGAACATCCAGGCTCCGTTCCGCAGCGGTATCGAACTGGAAGACTACCAGCTGGATCCGGTCGTCCGAGCCATCCAGATGCCTCGCGTCAACCTGCTGATCGCCGACGACGTGGGTCTTGGCAAAACCATCGAAGCCGGCATGGTGGCTCTGGAGCTGATGCTCAGGCACCGCGCCCGCCGAATTCTGATCGTCTGCCCCTCCTCACTGCAGATCCAGTGGAAGGAACAGATGCGCGACAAATTCGGTCTCGATTTTCGCATTGTCGATTCCAGCCTGATGCGTGAACTGCGTCGTCGCCGGGGCATTCATGTCAATCCGTGGTCTCACTTCCCGCGCCTGATCACCAGTATCGACTTCCTGAAACGCGAACGACCAATGCGGCTGTTCCGCGAAACGCTGCCGGCACCAGGCGAATCCATCTACCCCCGAAAATATGACCTGCTGATCGTCGATGAAGCCCACAACTGTGCGCCTTCCGGAGTCGGTCAGTACGCCGCCGACTCGCTGCGAACCCAGTCGCTGCGGCAGCTGGTGCCGCACTTCGAACACAAACTGTTCCTCACAGCCACTCCCCACAACGGCTATCGCGAAAGTTTCAGTGCGCTGCTGGAACTGCTGGACAATCAGCGATTTTCACGAATCAGCGATCCGGACCGCCGGCAGCTGGAAGCCGTGATGGTCCGCCGTCTGAAGAGCGACCCGAACTTTGCCTTCAATCACCTGGGAATCCGCCGCTTTCCGCCACGGATTCTGAAACCCATCGAAGTCCCGTATTCCGACGAAGAACGCAAAGTCCACGCGGCTCTGAAAGAATACACACGACTCCGCACCGCCCACGCTGACGATCAGACCGAACGCTTTGCGACCGAGTTCGTGCTGAAGACGCTCAAAAAACGCCTGTTCTCCTGCCCGGCAGCATTCCTGACCACTCTGACGCAGCATGAACGCTCACTGGTCACAGCCCGCAAGAAGGTGGCTCGCCCCTCGCAGCGGTCACTGCAGCTTGAGCTGGACCGGATGGACGAAGACTACGCGGACGACACCGAGTACGACGAAGCCACCAATGACGCACTCGACACCGCCACTCGCCTGTTCCGAGAACCCACGGAACAGGAAAAAGCCCTGCTCAAGACCATGCGAGACTGGGCGGATCGGGCATCAAATCAGCGGGATTCCAAAGTCCGCCAGCTGATTGATTGGCTGAAGACTCACCTGAAGCCCGGCGGAAAGTGGGGACAGGAGCGAGTCATCATCTTCACGGAATACCGAGCGACTCAGCACTGGCTGCAGGAAGTGCTCGCCAG
>JBJTPZ010000374.1:0-9447 GCA_046075365.1 Planctomycetaceae bacterium | reverse complement strand
AACCGAAAACCGAAATCCGAAAACCAACTCCGCCCCCAACTCGTACTCGTACTCAGTCCGCCCTGGCGGACGGTACTCGTACTCGTACTCGAAAAACACCACACCGGCAGCACAGGGAACTCACAAACGCAAACCAAGGTGCAAAATCGAGCACGAGCACGAATCAACGATCACTGCTCGCAGTTCGCGCCCATTCGTGGGTCAAAAACCGCCACCACCTGCGATTATCCGTGCCAATCCGTGTTCATCCGTGGCAGAAAAAAACAGCCCTAAAAAACATCCGTGGCACCCTTCGCGGCTTCGCGTGCGACAAACTGCCCGCAACCCAAATGCAGAAGCACAGTGCTCGGGCTGGAAAGCCCGAGCTACGGAAAACAGCCACCCGCGGACTCCCGGCCGCGGCTCGCCAAACTGGCCACCGAACACTGCCTACGTTCGCACCGCCGTCGTCAGCGGTGTCACCGGGTTCGACACCAGACGCCCCTGCACCTCGTTCAGTCGACAACGCGGCAAACGCGGCAAAACATGCTCCGCAAACAAACCACACTCCTCAACATGCGGATAACCACTCAAAATAAATGCCCGCATCCCCATGTCCAGATACACGTTCAGCTTCGCCAGCACCTGCTCAGGATCACCCACAATCGCACTGCCACAGCCGCTGCGAGCCAACCCGATACCCGACCATAAACCAGGCTCCAGATATAAATCACCACCCGCCGCAGCACGCAGCTCGTCCTGACGCCGCACTCCCGCACTCTGACTGTCCTGCGAACGGTTCCTGATCTCCTGACCCCGCTGACGGTCCAGCTTCGAGATCAGCCGGTCGGCCGCGGCCCGCGCTTCCCGCTCCGTCTCTCGCACAATCACATGAATCCGCAACCCAAAATCTACCGTCCGACCATGCTCAGCTGCCTGCCGACTCAGACTGTGCATCGTTTCACTCAGCTGCCGCTCCGTCTCCGGCCACATCAAATACACATCGCAGTGCTTCGCACACAACGCCTGCGCCGCCGCTGATATGCCCCCGAAATACAACAGCGGACCACCATTCTGCTGGTACGGCTGAGCCGGCTCGCAGGTCGGCAGTTCAAACTGATAAAATCGACCCCGCCACTCCAGCGGACCTGTTCGCCCCCACAACGCCTGCAAAATCTGAATCACCTCGCCGCTGCGCGCATAACGGTCCTCGTTACTCTCCTTCAATCCCGGCAAGTCCGAAGAAATCACGTTCAAACACAATCGCCCCTCAGACAGATGATCGACCGTCGCAATCGCCCGCGCCAGCATCGGCGGCCACACCTCACCCATCCGCAGCGCCACCAGCTGACGAATTTGCCGAGTTCGACCGGCCAGAGCCGCCGCAAACGTCAGCGCATCCTGACCGGCAATCCAGCCCGATGGCAACAGAATGTTGTCATATCCCAGCCGATCCGCCTGCTGCACAATCTGCGAACAATGCGCAAATGAACTCCGCAGCTCTCCGTCCGGAACTCCCAGATAACGATAATCATCACTGCACAGCGCCGAAAACCACGCCACCTCCGCCATCCGCTCCGTCGTCCGAATTCGCAGGTCACTCATACCACTACACCCCCCCCCAACACACACATCACACTCAGCAGGCCCGAATTCGCACGCCGCCAGCCTTCAGCCGTTCCCGCACCTGTGCCAGCAGCTGAACAGCGTCAGGAGTGTCACTGTGAATGCAGACCGTATCCGCCCGCACACTCAGATCCACACCACTCTGCGTTCTCACACACTGCTCTGTCACCAGCCTCAGCACACGCTCAGCCACCATACCGGGATCATGCAGCACCGCACCCGCAGTACCACGCGGCAACAGACGCCCGTCAGCAGCCACGCCCCGATCCCCAAAAGCCTCATGCAAACCTTCCAATCCAAAACCAGGCGCCAGGGCAGGCAACAGCGAACCCGCTCGACCACACACCGCAGTCCCAGGCAGCTCCTGCTGCACGACCTCCAGCAACAGCTCCGCCAGCTCACGCCGCTCGCACGCCGCATGATACAACGCACCGTGCGGCTTGACACGCCCCACCACAATCCCGGCCCGCGACGCAGCCAGTGCCGCCAGCCGCAGCTGACCGGACAAAGCCTCCCGCAACACCCTCGGTTCCAGCAACAGCTCGTGCCGACCAAAACCAGCGCGGTCCGGATACGAAGGATGAGCCCCAAAGGTGACCTGCTGCTGACGACACTGCTCGGCAATCCACTGCAGCCGCTGCAAACTGCCCGCATGCCCGCCACATGCCACATTCACACACGTCACCAGCGGCAGCAGACGCTGATCCAGCAGTTCACCCTCTGAACCATCCTGCTCGCCCAGATCACAGTTCAGATCGATGCAGGACGACACAGGTCAGACTCCATCCAGTGCCGCCGAAAATCGCTCCCACAAATCCTCTATTGGCTCAGTGCCCACGCTGATCCGCAGCAGCCACCGCGACACCCCCACAGCCTCCACCTCGTCCAGCTCTGTGTAATGTGCCAAAATCGTGTACGGACAGCACAGTGTGAAACTGGTGCCCAGATTCGGACCCTTGCAGACCCGCAGACGATCGAACACCGCCGGAGTCCGCTCGGCCGCAGATCGCAGCACAATCGACATCAGACCACCACGGCCGACACCACTCTCAGTCGCAGCCGGATAAAACACCTGCTGCACAGCCGGATGACGCGACAATCGCTCGGACAGCTCAGCCGCATTCCGATTAATCACCCGCACCCGCTCAGACACATCCCGCGAATTCCGCTCCAAAACCTCCGCGTCAGCATCACACAACAACTCTTCAAACTCGGCCTGCACTGCCGCCTGCAGCTGCCGAAAACCAGGACGCAGCCGGTTCAGACGCAGACCTCCCGCCAGCACATCACCCTGACCACTGAAATACTTCGTCAGACTGGTGGCCACCGCATCCGCCCATGACAGCGGATTGTCATTAATCACCGCCGCTAAAGTATCATCCACAATCAGCAAAAATCCATGCTCGTCCGCCAGCCGACGCAATGCAGCCAGATCAGGCATCGTCAGCAGAGGATTTGTCGGAGTCTCACAGAACAGTGCACTGATCGACTGACTTTGCAGCAACCGCGACAACTGCTCAAGATCCCCCGCATCGCCACGCGGCAGAAATCGCCACGCCTGCGGACTGAATCGCTGCTGAATCTTCAGCGTGTCCACATACGGGAAACCAAACTGCACCGTCGGACGCAGCGGATCCAGACGCCGCACTGCTCGCCACACACAGGCTATCGCCGCCATTCCCGACGGAAACAGCCACGCCTCTTCCTCCAGACAACCACCATACTCAGCGAAACGACGACGCACTGTTCGCCGAGCCTCCGTTTCGGTCGCCGCCGCTGCCGCGCCCGCCGTCAAACTCTCAGCCGCCCGCGAACTCACAATCTCGCCCGCGTGCTGCCAGTACTCCTTCAAACGCCCAAAATCATCCGCCAGTACCCTGACGCCAACCGCCGCAGTACCCGGCACCGGCAACAGCTCAGTGACCACGCCACCACGGTGTCGCACATGCTCCGCAGCCCGCTCAGCACAACGAACACTCGGGAAAATCAGACCAGCACCCTCCACGCCAAACACCCGCCGACACAACTGCCGGACCAGCGGATGCAGACAGAATCGCGGATACGCGGCACGCAAACGATCCACAACCTGCGGATCACCCTCCTCGTACCGAATATTATGGTCCCACAATGGCAGACACGCCGATGCGGCATGCACCGAATCGGGCATCGGAGCACCCAGCTCGGCTGCCAGCCAGCGAGGCTTTTCCAGCAAATTTCGAATCTCTGTCCCGGACATGGCTCAGTCAGAATACGGATTCAGTCGCCAACCACCCATCGGCTGTTCAATCGGAGCAATCGCCGGAGGCAGTGCCAGACCAACCAGCGGATGCGCCCAGCGAGCCCCGCCGCGCAAACGCTCTGACACGTCGTCAATCTCCCACGCCTCCTGCACAATCGGCTGCGATGCCGTTGAACGCATCATACCCAACGCCACCAAACAGGCACGCCGCACAGGGAAACGTTCGGGATTCGGAGAATTTCGGTCCTGAATCCGATCGTGCATTCGCGCTGCCAGCGCCGGATCCGGATTGTTCTCATACAGCAGACCCAGCGCCCACATCGAAGCCACTCGACGCTCCAGCACACCCGGAACACCCTTGTTGAACTGCTTCGCCAGAGTCTCTTCGATTTCCTTCACACGCATGATCCCCAGATACTCAAACAAAAATGCCTGCTTCATCCCGTGCTCGCGGTTACGCTGAGCCGGATCATACAGCCACTTCTCTGCATCCAGCGCCGCCTCTAAAACACCCGTACGCACTGAAACATCCGGAAACAGATGAATCAGCCACGCCGCTGACACCATGACTTCATTGCGAGGATAATTGAGCAGGGCCACAGCCTGTGCAGAAAATGCCGCTGCCCGCAACTGACCCAGCAATACCAGACACTGCTCAATCCCCTGCCAGTCCTGAGACGCAGGCTGCAGAGAACCCGCACACAGACTAATCATCTGCTCCTTCAAAGCCGGCTGCTCACCCGCAACCTCGTACAGCATCCCTCGCGCCACATTCCGCACCAGCAAATGCTCGTCACTAAGCATCTGATGCAGCCAGCTGGTACGCTCGGCATCCGGCAAGGCACGCATCACACGAGCCGCCGTCATGCGGACGTAAGCTTCGCGATGAGTCCGCCCGGTCGCCAGCAGCGGCTGCAGCAAATCCAGCTGCTGACGATACACCAGCTGCCACGCTGCCGATGCCACAGCATCACGCGAATCCTGAGCCAGCTGGACCGCCAGCTGCAGACCCGCCGCCTCCCGACTGTCCAGTAACGCCACCGCGATCAAACGCTCTGGCTCAGCTCGCTTCGACAATGCTACTGCCAGCGTCACACTGTCCGACGGTGCCAGCACAGCAGCGGCCGCAGCAGCCGACATCCGCTTCAGATAGTCGGCCGTACTGTCACCCGCCAGCCTCAGCAGCGCCGCCGCTGATTCCGTATCCCCCAGAGATACCAGGCCACGACATGCCAGACCGACCGACGTGGCTGACTCGCGATCGTTCACAACTCGCTCACGCCACAACGGACCAGCCTCGGCCGTCTTCCACTTCGTCAGCGCCGCCTCCAAAATCACTCGCTCTGAATCCGCTGCCGATTTTGTGAAATCCAGAATCTGCGGAGCCAGCTGCTGCAGATCACCCGCTGCCGCCGCTCGCACACACGCTGAACGCACACGACGACTGGTGGATGACGAGTATGTCTGCTGCAGTGCTGCGGCAGCAGGAGCAATATCAGCGAGACCCTCGCGAGCAAACCGGTAAAGCTGAATGGCTGCCACCTCCTGGACTTCCTCGTCGGTCGATTCCTGCAGCGTCCGAATCGACAATGGCACATAAGCACTGTCCAGCACCGGAACCCGAATCGCATCCGTAATGTAAGGCTCAAAATCCATCCGATGCGGCAGCTTCATGTAACGAGCTGTCTCGGGGATTTCGATCGGACCCACAAAGAAACCCTGCGGCGAAAAGTCGGCCGACGGGCCCCCGACGTCACTGCCCAGCAGCGCCGCCACAGAACCCGGACCATCCTTGATCACCGGAGCCGGTGCCGCAGGAGACTGCTGGGCAGCGGCAGGAACAACAGACCACAACGCTGCCTGCAGCACAATCGGCACAGACAACAGCCGCGCGACGTTCCGGAAACGCTGGCCCACAAGCCGGTTAAACACTGTCCGCATTCTGCAATTTCCTGAGTTTCAATGGCCTGAGCCGACGATGCAGGCTGTCGACAACAAACATCACCACCGCGTGCACGCCGGCAGTCTCGCCGAAAATCCAGCCAATTTCATGCGAAACCGGGCAGAAATCGGAGTAAATCGGATGAGCCATGCAGGATGGGAAGAAAAACCGGTACTCCCCGGCCCGGATTACTCACCCTGCACACGCTTTTTCGCCCGCTCATGCAGCTCCACCGGTACCGTCTTCAGCAGCCGCTCAATCACAGTATCCGGCGTCATCCCCTGACTGGCCGCCGCATAACTGGTCATGATGCGATGCCGCAGCACCGGCCGCGCCACAGCTCGCACATCATCCGTCGTCACATGAAAACGACCCTGCAGCAAGGCATGAGCCCTTGCGCCGAGAATCAGGTACTGGCCCGCTCGAGGCCCCGCACCCCACGTCACCAGCTCACGTATAAATGCCGGTGCCTCAGGTTCGCCAGGCCGAGTCGCTCGGACCAGATCCCGAGCATACACGTAGATGTACTCCGCACACGGCACACGCCGCACAACCTCCTGCAACGCCTGAATCTGACGACCCGTCAGCACCGGAGTCAGCTCGGGCTTCTCATTGCCCGTCGTCTGCTTCAGAATCCGCAACTCCTCAGCCGCCGTCGGATAACGCACCAAAACACTGAACATGAAACGGTCCAGCTGAGCCTCAGGAAGCGGATAAGTGCCCTCCTGCTCAATCGGATTCTGAGTCGCCAGGGTGAAAAAGGGATCCGGCAGGTCATACGTGCTGGAACCCACCGTCACATGCCGCTCCTGCATCGCTTCAAGGAGCGCCGCCTGAGTCTTCGGGGGAGTTCGATTGATTTCGTCCGCCAGCAGCACATTCGTAAACAACGGACCCTGAATGAACTGAAACGAACGACGGCCAGTCTGAGGATCGTCCTGCAGCACGTCCGTACCCGTGATGTCCGATGGCATCAGGTCCGGAGTAAACTGGATGCGACGAAACGAGAGCTGCAGAATCCGGGCAATCGTGCTGCAAAGCAGCGTCTTGGCCAGACCCGGTACGCCCACCAGCAGACAATGAGCCCGACAGAACATCGCAATCAGCAGCTGATCCACAACCTCGTCCTGACCGATGATCACTCGGCCTGTCTCCTGACGCATCTTCTGATACGCCGCCGTCAAACCGCGAATTGCCTGCTCTTCAAGACTGTTGGGCGGTTGGGCGGATCGCTCGCCACCCGCTGACTCAGCTTCTGACATGGAAAATACTCGTCTCTTTCCGAACTGACCCCATCAGCAAACCCGCATTTTCCTGAACGTTTCAGGAATTCCGCCCGCTGGTCAGGGTAATCGACCTGGAAACACGGCAGAATATCGTGGACGGACGACGGATGCCAATTCGCCGCCCAGGGAAAGTTCTGAACAGCGCCGCCAGACGGCAGTACCTGCAACCCGTCAAAGCCTCCCCACGTTCACAGGATCCGCCATGAGCGACGTCAAATACCTGATTTTCGACATCGAAACCGTCGGCGACGGAGATCTCATTCGCAAAGTCCGCTTCCCCGATGAACAACTCACCCCACGCGAAGCCATCCAGCGCTACCGCAGCCAGCTGCTCGAAGAATCCGGACGCGATGTCCTCCCCCTCACTTTCGTCCTGCCAATCTCAGTCGCCGTCGCCAAAGTCTCACGCGACTGGCAGCTGCTCGATGTCTCAGTACTCGACGCACCACAGTTCCGGCCTCACGAAATCGTCCGCCGCTTCTGGCAGGGCTGGACTCACTACAACAAACCAACACTCGTCACTTTCAACGGACGCTGCTACGACATCCCCGTCATGGAAGTCGCCGCCTTCCGCTTCGGCATCAGTATCCCGCAATGGTTCAATGTCGATGCCCGCTCCTTCGAACAGGCCCGCAATCGCTATAACCAGGATGCACACCTCGACCTGCAGGATCTGCTCACCAACTACGGTGCCTTTCGCATGAGCGGCGGACTGAACCTGCTGGCCAGCCTGATCCAAAAACCCGGCAAGTCCGGCATCGATGGCTCACAGGTACAAAACCTCTACCACGAAGGAAAAACAGACCTGATCAACGACTACTGCCGCTGCGATGTCCTCGACACCTACTTCGTCTTCCTCCGCACCCAGGTACTGCTCGGACGCATCTCCTCACAGGAAGAACGTGACCTCACCAGCTCCGCACGCGAACTGCTCCAGTCCCAGGCCGCTGACCACCCCGCCTACCAGCACTACCTGAAAACCTGGGACGAACGACTGCAACAGCAGCACGATATCCCCGCCGCACTCGGAGCCAGCACCTGAACTGCAGACACCGCAAACAAAACCGCTCTCGCCGCTCAACAGAACATCCCGCTTCAGCCGCTGTGAAAAACACCGCCGAAAACCCAGGGAACTCACAAACACGAACCCAGGGGCAAATTCGAGCACAAGCACGAGCACGAAGAACCAGGCGAATATCAATCCCGGACATTCGTAGTTCAGTCCACCCCACCCCTGCGATTATCCGTGCCAATCCGTGTTCATCCGTGGCAGAAAAAAAACAGCCCTTAAAACATCCGTGGCACACTTCGCGGCTTCGCGTGAGACAAAACTGCCCCCAGCCCCGCAGCGGCGATCTCCAGGCATTCCAAACGCAGAAGCACAGAACTCGGGCTGGAAAGCCCGAGCTACATAAAGGGCCCCACCCGCGGACTTCCGTCCGCGGCTCGCCTAACTGGCCACCGAACACAAAATCCACCCCTCGCCCCGGTGAAACGGGGGAGAGGGGTCGGGGGTGAGGGGGCCACTCTCCCTCGATAGCTTCCAATCGGGCCATCAAAACCGCACAGCAAGGTGCTCGGGCTGGAAAGCCCAAGCTACGGAAAACGCACCACAGGCGAGCCGGGTACGTAAGTGCCCGGGTGCGCGGCATGGATGCCGCCAGTCACCAAACACTCCCCGCACCCTTGCATTTCCCTTCGCGGCTTCGCGGCTTCGCGTGAGACAAAACTGCCCCCCCCGCCCAGCAGCGGCGATCTCCAGGCATTCCAGCCACAAAAGGGCAGATCTCGGGCTGGAGAGCCCGAGCTACGGAAGATCACCGCCCACCCAATCTTCCCCTCGCCCCCGTGAAACGGAGGAGAGGGGTCAGGGGTGAGGGTGTCACCCACCCTGCAATTCTGCCACGCACACAGTCAAAAATGCACAGCACTGTGCTCGGGCTGGAAAGCCCGAGCTACGGAAACAGCCACCCGCGGACTCCCGTCCGCGGCTCGCCAAACCGAAAACCGAAAACCGAAAACCAACTCCGCCCCCAACTCGTACTCAGTCCGCCCTGGCGGACGGTACTCGTACTCGTACTCGTACTCGAAAAACACCCACCACCCACCACCCACCACCCACCACCCACCCTTCGCGGCTTCGCGCCTTCGCGTGAGACAAAACTGCCTCCCAGCCCCGCAGCGGCGATCTCCAGGCATTCCAAACGCAGAAGCACAGTGCTCGGGCTGGAAAGCCCGAGCTACGGATACAGACACCCGCGGACTCCCGTCCGCGGCTCGCCTGATCACCGCCCACCGCCCGCTTGAACTCTTGCGGCAATGACCGCTATCATCGCATCGATATTTTCCCACGCCGCACAGGAGCTCCCAATGAC
>JBJTPZ010000373.1:0-10372 GCA_046075365.1 Planctomycetaceae bacterium | reverse complement strand
GAAAACAACTCGCAGCAGATACCTGTCCGAAAACCCCATCGCTTTAAGCGTCGCGTACTGCGGCAGATGATTTGTGACTTCGGTGTACAGAATCTGGTAGACGACCACGAATCCCACAAAGAATCCGACGGCCGCGCCCATCCCGAAAATGAAGTCGATTGGCGCGTTTTCACGGATGAAAGCAATCTCCATCTGGACCAGTTCGTCCTTTGTCAGAACTCGCGCTTCGTGATTCACCAGCGGTTTGATGGCCTGCCGCACCTGCTCGGCGTCAGTACCCGGCTGCAGTCGAATCAGACCCACGTCGACAGAGCCTGGCTGACGTTCGGGAAACAGTCTCATGAAGTTGGCCGGTGCCATGTACAGATTGCCGTCTGTGTTGATGGAAATCCCGACGTTGATGGCACCAATAATCCGCATTTTTCGCAGGTTGATTTCGACATCGAGGTGACCTTCGCGCTGCAGGAATCCCAGTACCGGGCCGTAGTTCTTGCGACTCAGTCCGTCGAACAGGATTCGATCCTGCAGCTGCAGTGTCGCAGCATACGGATCCAGTCCCGGCAGATCCATCATGGGTTCCCGCGGATCAATCCCGTAAATGCTGACGGGGAATTCCAGCTTGTCCCAGGGATTGCGGAAGCGTCCCTGTGCCATGTACATCTCACCGGTACTGCGAACCCCCTGGATCGCGCCAAGGCGATACAGCAGTGTGCGAGGAAAGGTGGCAGAGGCGAAGATGGTTTTGGTGCGGGGGCTGACCAGCACGAGGTCGGCTGTAATCCGCCGCGCGATTGCGACGCTGTTGTCCATCGCGCCTTCGCGAATTCCAAGCTGCACCAGCATCAGCATGACGGCCACCACCACTCCGGCAGTCGCCACCACCAGCTTGACTCGCTGATGAGTCAGCTGCGCCCACGCCAGCAAAAATGAAGAGAGTGGCACAGGCAGGCCTGCTCAGGCAGAAAAGAGGTCCAGAGGCTGAAAACGTCCCAGCAGAATCTCGGAGGAATCGACTTTCAGCCAGCGTTCCAGCAGCGTTGCGTAAACTTCCCGAAAATCGGTGGAAAACTGCAGATCGCCGTCCTGCAGGTTCGCAAGGTCCGGTCGCTGACCGTGCAGCCCGGCCCTGACGGCACCGCCTGCCAGAAACATCGGTCCGGCAGTACCGTGATCCGTACCCTCGCTGGCGTTTTCTCCCACACGCCGACCAAACTCGCTGAAGGCCATGACGGTCGTTCGCTGCAGATCCCCGCTGGACTGCAGCTCGCTCAGCAGTGCCCGCACAGCCTCGGACAGCTGTCGCAGCAGGCCCCGATGAGCATCCGGCTGCTGTGCATGAGTGTCAAAGCCCCCGAGCGTGACGTAGTACACCGACGTCTGCAGCCCCGAACGAATCAGCTGCGACACCGTTCGCAAACGCTCGGCCAGACCACTTTGCGGCCAGACAACATCCGTCGCCGCTGCTTTGGCCGCCGTTGCCAGCCGCTCACTGGCGGTGAGTGCCGAAGTTGTACTGGTGGCGACAAAACTCAGCAGGTCATCCTGCTCGGCACGAGTCGCGGCGGCCAGATTCTGGACGGCTTCGCGAAACTGAGTGTCCTCGGCCCCCCGCAGGCGAAACTCTTCAAGGGATCTCACCGAGGGAACTCGCACGCTGCGCGACATCAGCGCGAATGGCAGTTTTTCCGGGCCCAGGTGCAGTGCCCGGGCATCACCCCCCACACCCTGAACTCGCTCGGCCCAGCGACCAAGCCAGCCGTCCGGACGCTGCTGATCCTTGCGCTGGCAGGTATGCCAGATGTCCATCGATTCAAAATGCGATCGATTCGGCTGCGGATATCCCACCTGCTGCACCACTGCCAGCTGTCCGGCTTCCAGCAGCTCAGCAAAGCCTCGCAGCGCCGGATGAAAGCTCATGCCGTCCGCAATCGACAGGACTTCCGACTGCGGAACCCCGATCGCTGGCCGCTGCCGGCGATACAACGGATCTGCCGCGGGAATCACCGTGTTCAGACCATCATTTCCGCCCTGCAGCTCGACCACCACCAGAATTCGCTCGGCCCGCGTACGGGCGGCAGATGCCAGCAGCGGTAACGGAACTGCACCGCCAAAACTAAGCACCGCAGAGCCCGTCGCCACCTGCTGCAGAAATCCCCGACGATCACGCCGCATCACTCTGTCTCCCGCATCAGCACAACTGAAATTCCGGCAGCGTACACAACGCATGCAGCCCTTCCGCTACGGCAGTATCCGAGCCTGACTTCATCAGTGAAAGAAGTCCGTCACGAGCCGCTGCCGGAAGCGGTACCGCAAACAGCAGCAGTTCCAGCTCAGCCAGAATATCGGCCGGCTGCTGCAGTCCCCGAGCAGACAAATAATCACGCAGCGGCAGTCGGCCAAAGCGAGTATTCTCTGATGTGATCAGTCGCCGCATCAGATTGCTGCGCCCCAGCAGTGTGGACGAATTGATCCAGGTTCGGCCACCATCCCAGCCCTTCACGCTGGGCGGGAACAGCAGCCCCTGCCCCAGCTGCTGCAGCGACTTCGCCAGTTCAACCGTGTTTGTTGTGCCCTGCAGACAACGCAGCAGCCCCAGTGCCAGCTCAACTGGTGATTTCAGTTTGCGTCCCACAGCCTGTCTGGAAAAAAACAGGCGGCTGCTGAGCATTGTGCGCAGCAGCGGACGCATCTGCAGACCTCCGTCGCGAAACTGCTGAGCCAACGGCGCTGTCAGCTCGGCCTGCCCTGCAGGCTCGTCCAGCACAAAATAACGCAGCAGTTTTCCCACCAGAAACTCGGCGGTTTGCGGCTGCTGCAGCACAACCTGCACAGCGTCTTCACCACTGAGCACACCGGAGGCGCCCAGAAACGAACGTGACGCAGTGTCATGCTGAAAACGATTGAAACGGTATTCGCCGCGACGAACTTCCCAGCCGGTAAAACAGCGCGCCAGTTCGCGAATGTCCAGCTCTGAGTACTGGCCTTCGCCAAGGCAAAACAGTTCCATCAGTTCGCGAGCAAAGTTCTCATTCGGATGAGCCTTGCGGTTCGAAGCCGAATCCAGATACAGCAGCATCGCCGGATCTTTCGAGATCTGCTGCACCAGCTGATGAAAGTCGCCAAAAGCCAGCCTTCTGAGCAGCTGGTTCTGAGTCAGCATCAGCTGCGGTTCCGTCACCTTGTCCGCACCCGTGGCGAAATGTCCGTGCCAGAACACCACCGTCTTTTCCAGCAGCTGAGCGGGGGTGCTGAGAATTCTGTAGACCCACCACGCCGACAATGGCTCAACATTGCCTCCGGAAATCGCTGCCGTCGCCAAAGTCTGCATTTCCGTGCTGTATTCAGCCGGCTCGCGACCTTCCAGCAGCTCATCAACCACCTGCAGGGGCGTTTTTTGAACGGCAGCCTCCAGCTGCTGCCGGTCAGCTCCGAAACCGGCGCGGCGAAACAGATGCGCAGCCGCGCGCAGATCCCAGACGCCGTCACGGCCAGGTTCAAATGGCTGCCACAGTTCCTGCGCTGTCTGCTCAGTTGCCACGGTCAGTTTCCTTGACGGCGTCGCTGTTTCGAACATCCGTGGTGAGCTGCACTGCCAGGTCCAGCTGCAGTTGTTTTGCCGTCGAGTCGTGTTTCAGCTGAAAAGTGGCACCCCGCAGCAGCCTGATCAGCTGCTGCAGTACCGCCACCTCCGCTTCCGCTTCCTCGCGAGTTTGCCCTTTGGTCAGCATGTTCTGCGAAACCAGCGACTGCTGATTGTCAGCCACCAGCTGCCCGGCCACTTCTGCCTGCAAATCCAGCGAGACATTGGCGGCCAGAGCCGGCTGCCGCGGCGCCTGCAGAAGCTCGGCCGCCAGCTGTTCTGTCGAAGCCAGCACAAACTGATCACCCTGAAAAGCCACGGTGGGTGAAAAGTTGTAAATCAGAGGGACGGGCGGAGCCTGGCCGGTTGTCGGCTTCTTCGGCGGCAAATAACGCGAAATAATCAGCTCGGAATTTGCCGACTTCTGCATGTCCATGTCCAGCTGCGGCCGACCCTCCTGAATGCCCGTGATGTTGAAGAAACCAATCGCACTCTGAAACGCCCTTCGCAGCTCGGGCCGCATTGTTTCGGCATCCCGCAGCGTCAAAACCAGTGCGAAGGCCGGCAGCCGAATTTCTGGAACAGTCTGCAATGCTGAAAAATCCTGCCGCGCCGCCACCAGCAGCAGCTGCGGCCCAAATGCTCCCAGCACCTCATCACCAAAATCACGACCGCCAAAGACGGTCCCCAGATTGCTTTCCGCCTCGGCCATCCGATCATTCATGTCCGCACTGAACAGGTCACCCGCCCGCTGCCACATTTCAGACACGTTGCGATACATGCCAAAACTGCCCAGCAGACCGGCTGCCTGAGGCACTGCAGGAACCTGCCCGGCCGCCTCCGGGCCAAAGTACCACTGGCGAGCTTCGGGCATCCAGTCGGCACTGAAAGGCGTCGCCAGCGTCAGCCGCAGCTCACTGTCCGCCACCTGCAGCTCAGCCTGCATCCAGTCCGTCCTGTTCAGCACGGTCTGCAGACCGCCGAACAAAAGTTCCACCAGCGGGTTCTCAGCCTGGTTGTGAAACACACCCCGATCGCCGGCTTTGTCGCGAATGGCCTGCATGCCGGCCCACAACCATGCTGCCGCCTGCGGTTGTCGTGCCGCTGCAGCCTGCTGCCATGCCGGCAGTGCCGATAAGGACTGTTCATCCGCTGCCCGAAGATCGAGCAGTCGATCCAGCAGTCGCCGCCCAGCCTCGTTTTTGTTCACAACCAGCAGCCATTCACCAACAACCGCCGCCCCGCCCTCCGGCAGCCGATACAGCGGAATATCCCGGTAAGTGTCCAGCTTGCCACTACCGCCGGGCGTCAGCCGAGTCAGTTCCAGCAGTTTCAAACGCACATCCTGCATCAGCTGTTCGTCACGTCCGCGAACCAGCAGGGCAACCGACTGGTCAGAGCTGTCGAGGGCGATCCAAATTCCCTTTGCCGAAATCGCCTGCAGCGCCTCAAGCCACGGCATGCCCATCTGCAGCTGAAAGAAATTGCGTCCAGTCAGCACCGGCTGCAGCTGCGGACTGGCCAGCGCCTGACGGATGCCCGGGACTTCCTGCAGCCGCTGCACCAGCGGGTGCTGTACCAGTAAGTTCAGTAAAGCCGGCGGGTCCGTCACGCTGACGCAAACAGCCGTTGACTGTGTCAGCACATCCGGGCCTGCGAGCTGTTGCGCACCGGCCGGCGACAGGCCGATCAGGACGCACAAAAATACAGTCAGCAGACAGGTGATGACTGGCCGGGAAACTGCCACCAGGGCACGGAATATGTACATACGAGATGGCCTGCACAAACAAAAAACAACAAACCAGCGGCGCAGACAATTCGTTGCCGCGACTGGATTCCTGGGGAAACTACGTGCATTTCCAAGGCGTTGAGCAGACTTTCAGCGTCCCATTTGCGGATTTTTACGTTTTCTTCGTGCACGATCAAATCTGTTCTGCCGGAATCAGGGCAATTTCTGAGCAACTGTGCGGCCAGTATCGTCGGCAGCATCGGCCAGGGCTGTATCGCCAGGAATCGGTCTGCGGGCGAATCGTTTCTGCCGTGCCACAATACGACGCCTGACAATCTGCCAGAGATCATCGTACCAGAGGTCCTGTTGCTGTGAGCGGGTTAACTGGCGGGCTTCCCCGGCTGACATGCGCCGGCGAGCCAGCTCCGTGGCGACCACCATCACGGCAATCACCACAGTGATCAGCAAAGCAGCCGACTGCATCTCCGGTTCGGCCTGAACCACTTCCCGAAACTGCGTCGTCAAACTCCGGCCCCGCGGCAGTAAAGCCACAGTGACACAACCTGCAGCGACCGCGAACAGCAGCAGAAGCACTCCGCGGATGGCCGCAGTCTGCCACTGCAGCAGTCGTTCGGCATTTGCCGACCAGAATTCTGCCTGCAGCAGATCCTGCAGCCGGACTGGCTCACCGTCGCTGCTGTCCGTACTCAGCTCGGCCACTCCGCCGTCCTGCTCGTCCGCAGCCCGGTCCGGACTGCCGCCGCTGAGTGTCCGCAGGCCGGCTCCCAGCGACCGGCCCCCGGCTTCCTGCAGCAGCGGTCGCTGCCGCCAGAGAAACATCAGAAACACGAGGCAGGCGAGGCAGAATGCCAGCGAATTTTCGGCAGCCAGTCGGCCTCGCACCTGGGGTTCCGTCAACAGCAGATGCAGCAGCAGGCACAGCAGTACCAGCAGGCCGCCAACATGCCTTAGAGTCAACAGGACGAGGGCTGCAATCAGCAGACGAATGGAAGCGTGCAGCTGCGGCACCAGACTGAAAATCAACAGCGCTGTAGTACTCATCGCCAGCAGCTGCACCAGCAGCCCCCGCAGTAATTCCACATTGGCAGAAAGACGCAGCGGAGCCAGCTGCACCGGTGGGTTCAGCGGGTCACTGCGATCGAGTGCAGCGAAGCTGGCGGCCGGGGTTTGATCTGCCTGATGACTGAATTGTGTGTTCATCGTGAAGCTCCCGTACCAGTGCGACCGGTTCGGGCCAGATCCATCTCAGACAGAACTGCGTGAATGGCCGACGATTCGCCGGCAAATGCGGTGGCGACGCCCAGCCGCCGCAGCTCGCGATGCAGTCCGCCGGCCAGTCCGCGAGTTCTGGTCTGTTCGGCAGCCAGCAGCAGGTCCTCAGCACTTGTGCCGCCCAGTTCCAGGGTATTTCCGGCGGGGCGACGAAATGCGGGAGTCGGACAGACGCAGACCACGCGATGATGGCGGGCTCGAGCCAGTCGCAGTGCCGGAATCAGATGCGAAATTCCGTGACTGCTTTCCAGCAGATCTGCAAGTATCACCAGGACTTCGTTGTCCTTCGCCCGAGCGACAGCGGTCAGGACTGCCTGGGACAGGGCTTCCATCCGGCCCACCCCATCATGAAAGCCACGACCACGCACTGCCACCACCGGGGCCAGCCACGCCATTCCGCACTGGCTAAGAAAGTGCTGACTAAAAGTGGCCAGCAGCGCGTCATCCAGCAGCAGCTGCATCTGTCGTTCGGTCGTCATGCCATACAACTGAGCGATCGCTGAGGCCAGCTGTCCGCGCTGCTGATGTCGCCGCCGTCGCCACGGCAGCAGCGGAAACAGACTCCACGGCAGATAGTTCACCTGCGGATTGAGCAGTTGCGGAAACTGCTGGCCCATGACCGCCAAAGCGGCCTGTTCCAGCTGCGGTGTCAGGCGCGTCGGCAGCGGCGCAGGATTGACAGCGAAATCAGCCATCGTCTGCAGCAGCTGCTGAAAGCCACGATCGCCAGTCTGCTGGCCCAGCACTCGCGGTCCTCGCTCATCAAAACACACCAGCCCCACGGAATCCCCGGCAGAGATCGCGTTGCGAGCCACCGAGGCTGCCACGAAGCTGACCTGATCAAGCAGTCGACTGCCAAAACCACCCACCCGCATGCTGATGCCGCCATCCAAAAACAGCTGCACTCGAATGGGCACTTCGGATTCATACTGACGCGTCATCAGGCGGTCGCGGCGAGCTGAAACTTTCCAGGCGATCGATTTGGGCGGATCGCCGATGACGTAATCCCGCAGCTCCAGCAGCTCTGATCCCATGCCGGCTCGCTGCAGCCGATGAATCCCATGACGCGGAATGGTGTTGATCCGCTTGATCAGCGGTCGGTGTTCGCCGGTCTCCAGCCACGCCGGCAGAACTCGAAAAATCTGGCGGCAGACGACAAAAGTCCGGGCCCGGAAGAAGCCGTGTCGGTCCAGTACAGAGATGTGAAATCCCGGCAGTCGCAGCTGCCCTGCCCCGCGCAGTCGGCCAGTCCAGTGAAACACGGCCGAACGAAAACCGGTACCACAGTACGACTGATGCTCGGACCGGGCCACTTCCACATTTTCCGGCAGGACGTCTTCAATCTGCAGCGGTCCGTGACACCATGCTCCGCCGGTGCTGATGAGCACTTCGGCACGCAGCAGTCGACCGGCCTGCAGTGTCCCCTCGGCAGACTCCCGCTCGTTGACAATCCGCCGAAATGTCAGTCTGGGAATCTGGTACCGCAAACGCCACTGAAACCAGACCCACTCCAGCATCAGCCAGCACAGTGTGGCCAGCGACAAAGCGGCAGCAGAAGCCTGTCCTCGGATCAGTCCGGCAAACAGACCACTGACAGCAACCAGCAGCACCGCTCGACCCAGCGGCGTCATCGCAGTCGATCCTGCACAACGGGCACGCTGCGAATCACCTGCTGGATGACAGTGTCAATGCGTCGACCGTCCAGCTCTGCCTCCGGACGCAGGATCAGTCGATGGCTAAGTACCGGGAGGCAGACTTCCTGCACGTCGGCGTGCGTCATAAAGCCACGACCCTGCAGCAGAGCCTGGGCGCGAGCGGCTTTCAGCAGGCTGATGGCAGCTCGCGGACTGGCACCCAGCGCCAGATCCGCATGTCGCCGGCTTTGCCGCACCAGATCGACAACGTACTCCTGCAGTTCACGAGTGGCGTAGACGGAATCGAGAGCCGCCCGGATCGCCAGAATTTCGGCCGCGGTGGTTATTGGTGCAGGTCGCACGGCCGGGCGACTGTGCAGTTCCAGCATCGCCACTTCCTGTTCGCGTTCCGGATACCCCACATTGACGCGAAACAGAAAGCGGTCCAGCTGCGCCTCGGGCAGGCGATACACGCCTTCCTGTTCGATGGGGTTTTGAGTGGCGAGGACCATAAACGGGTCGGGCAGCGGCAGCGTTTTGCCTTCGATTGTGGTCTGCCGTTCCTGCATGGCTTCCAGCAGGGCAGACTGAGTCCTTGCGGGGGCGCGATTCAGTTCGTCGGCCAGCAGCAGCTGGCAGAACACGGGGCCTTTTCGCAGGACGAATTCGCTGGTGTTGCGATCCAGCACCTGAGTTCCGGTGACGTCTGATGGCAGCAGGTCGGGAGTAAACTGGATGCGTTCGAAATGCAGGCCGAGAACGCTGGAAAAGGTGCGGCAGAGCGTTGTTTTGGCCGTCCCCGGGACCCCTTCCAGCAGCACGTGACCGCCGGCCAGCAGGGCCATCAGCAGCTGATCTGTGACGGCCTCAAGCCCCACGACCACCTGCGATACAGCCTGCTGAGTCTGCTCGCGAAGAAAACGAACCTGATTGGCTGTATCGACGGAAAAACTGGCACTCACAAAAATGCTTTTCTGTTGTCTGCGGACAATGTTGGCTGCATGCAGTATTCAGCGACCTGCGTCAGGATAGCAGGAAACGCAGCAAGATCGAGCGATTGCTGTGATGTGGAGTTCAAACCTGTGCATTTTTGGCGTGTTGAGCGTTTTTAGCGGCGTGCCTGCCTGAAGGTTACAGCCCAATGGTGTTGAAGTTGTCGGGAATCCTGTGAGCAGACGGGTGCAGCCCCGGGAGGGTGAGGTCTTCGGCCAGGCAGCCGATCGCCGGTCCGCGCTGTGAGCGATTGCGAGGGGATTTGGGAAGCAGCGGGGAGCGGGGCAGTCCTTCCGGCTGGGCTGCGGCTCAGCAGGAGCTTCGCCCACCCGCAACCCCAGCGTGCCAGAAAGTCAGGGCCATTGGGTCACAGCCCGGCCGCGACCGGCAAATGCAATCCTGTCCCCGTCTGGCTGAAACAGGTCGATCGCAGCTGCAATCCGGTTCAAAGCGGGAAGTGCCTGGATTCCTCGCTGCCGGACCGGTAGGATCCGCAGGTTACCGGCGTTTCCGTATCCGGCGAATTTGCGTCTTCCAGATGTGATGGCCCATGATTGATCGCAATACAGCATTTTCTGAGTCGGCAGCCGACGAGTGTGCCGCCGAACTGTCGCAGTTGCTGCAGTCCGCCGAAGATCCGTCTGAGGGCGTGCAGCCACTGGACTGGATCGTGCTGGCTCGTTACGGCCTGGTCCCGCAGGTGGCCCGATTTGGTGGAACAGGTCCGGTACCGGCAAGAGATGCTGAGATTGTGGTGACTACTGAACGCGGGACGGAGCTGGCTGTCGTGCTGCAGCCGCTCAAGGTGCGCGGTCCGCTGACAGAGGCTGCTGAGCAGCTGACCGGTCGAATGCTGCGGCTGCTGTCAGCAGAAGATCGCGCGGCCGTGCAGCAGCGACGCAGTGCGGACGAGCAGGCTTTTGCCTCATGGCTGCAGCGGGCCGAAACCTGGAAGCTGCAACTGCAGATTGTTGATCTTGAACATACGATGGACGACCGGCTGATTCTTTACGTACTGAATGATCGCGGCCCCGAAACAACTCGCCTGGCACTGCTGGCAGCGGCGGCGGGATGCGGCATAGTTCACGTGCAGCCGGTTTCAGCCGAAGGACTTGTCCCTGAGAAATCCGGCGGCGGCTGCGG
>JBJTPZ010000372.1:0-28307 GCA_046075365.1 Planctomycetaceae bacterium | reverse complement strand
AGCACTGCCAGGACGCAGTCCCGCCACTCGGCCCTCAGCCTCACACAACTCATGACGCAATTGCTTCAGCCCAGTTGCCACCGCACCGTCATCACACACAAATCGACCATAATCCTCAAGCACCCGCAGGCCCTCACGAGCCCGGTTGAGGCCGGCATCCAGTACACGCAGTAATCCACGTTCAGGCTTCACACCCGCAACAACTGCACCAGCCGCACCAACTGCACCAACTGCACTTCCCTCGGCACCCCACACCAGCTCGCCAGGCTCCAAAACCAGCCGCTCCACCGCTTCGACAGGAAACAGCAGCTGCCGCAACTGCACCTCCGATATGCCTCGCGAACCGAAAATCACCCGTAACTCCGCACAATGCTCAAATACCGCCAGCAACAACACCGCACTCGTAATCGCTCCGTCCGCTGTTTCACGCCGAGCAACCTCACGCGCTCGCTCAAGCAGACGCCGAAAACCCTCGGGATCCGACACCTGCGTCAGTGCACGAACTGCCCCGCAGCCACTGCCCTCAGACTCAAGCTGCTTCGCAAATCCCGACACCGCCTCCGCCGTGACGCCCGCTGGCAGCAACTCCCGCAAATCACCGGCCACAATCCCGCAGTCCCGCAGACAGCCAGCAGCCAAAGACTCATCGCTTAACAGACTCAACAACAGCACCGCTGACCAGTCGTCCACGCCCACCGCGTCCCGCGATACACGCCGACACAACTCCACCGTCCGCTCGGCTGCCGGAGTAAATCCCCAGGCCCGACTGCGACTCATAACACAGCCTCCAATCCCCCGGAGGCAATCTCCATCGATCGCGCAAATGCCTAACGCAGATCATCCGGAATTCGAGTCGGCCGCTGCAGCTGATAATTAAACACCACCACCACACAGCGAGCCGTTGCAACTGCCTGCCCCTGCTCTCGGCTCAACACCACATGCTCCAGTTCAACACTGGTGTTCCCCAGCTTCCCCACACGAGACCCCACTAACACCTCATCCGGAAATCGCAGCTGACGTCGATAGTCACAAGTCAAACTGGCAACAATTGGCCCGAGCCCCGCGTTCGTCATCCCCACTCCCGAGGGACACGCCGCCAGCAAATCTATCCGAGCGGATTCCAGCCAGCGAAAATACACCACATTGTTCACATGACCAAACGCGTCCTGATCGCCCCACTGCACGGGCAGTCGAGTCACCGTGTGGTAACCACGCAGCAATCCCCTTAACAAGGCCTCCCGCTCCGTACTCATCACACACTGCCCTCCACTCCCGCAACCACACACCGCTTGCCATCCCCGCGGACAGCCACTGCCGGCACACCCGAAAGCTTCACCACCGCCAGCCCAGCTCCTGCTGCCGAGCCAGTCTCCGGCTGCACCGATGTCAGACTGCCCAGCAAAGCCCCGTCAGCTGAACGCAGTTCAGCCCCCGCCCATGACCGTCCGTCCGCAGCATCCAGTCCTGACAGCAGCACCCGCCGCAAAGCCCGATTGATATGCCCCATCGCATCTATTCGAGCAATCGGTTCCTGCCCCAGATAACACCCTTTGTGGAAAGAAATCGCCTGCCGATTCCTGTCCGCTTCCGGCGCCAGATGTTCGCCTGAAATATCGACACCCACCAGCGGATAACGCTCTGCAATTTGCCAGTTCAGGAATAACTCATCCGTCGCCGCTTCTGCATCAGTTCCTAAACAGCCAGACACTGCCTGCTGTCCGCCGGCCAGCACGCACATCACGCCGCTCGACCAGCGAAACACATGCCGCACTCCAATACCCGGCAGCTCTGCACAACTGGGCACTGCGTCTGCAGACTGAACTGCAGGCAACCGCCACAACGCACCCTGCTCACCCTCCGAGACCCCACGTACCTGCACATCCTCGGTGATGATGTAGCGATCCAGATGCTTCAAAAGTGCAGTCTCGGCACCTGCCGATCCCAGCACATGAATCTCATGCCGAGAAGGCAGTGACAGCACATATCCATGCGCCAGAACGCGCGCCTTCACATCCACAAAAAACGCCTCAACCGACCGCCCCTCCGGCAGATCACGCACAGCATTCGTGCAGAAATTATGCAAAAATTTCGCCCGATCCCGACCAGTTACCAGAATTCGCTGAAATCGCAGGCTTGCTGACATCACTGAAAACCAGTCAAACAAAACATCTTGGTAGGAATTCGACTCAGCCCACAGTATACTGCGACCTGAGCGAAAATCAGATCCGCCGCGTGGAAATCGGGGAATCCGGAAAATCTGCATGCACTCCACCACCTTCAGCCGTCGCTCGCTGCTCGCCTCCTGCACCGGACTCGGATTCGGCTCCCTCGCCCTGCAGGCACTCGAAGCCGACAACGCCATCAATCCCCTGCAGCCGCTCAACCCCAGACTGCCGGTCGCCGCCAGCAAAGCCAAACAAATCATCTTCCTGTTCCAGTACGGTGGCCCCAGCAGCTTTGACCTGCTCGACTACAAACCTCAACTCCTCAAACTGCACGGCCAGCCCGTTCCAAAATCCATCCGCGAACAGCCCGATCGCGTGGGCGGCGTCTTTCAGCACTGCCGCGATGAACTGATGGCCGGCCCCTGGCGCTGGCAACAGCACGGCCAAAATGGACTCTGGGTCTCCGAACTGCTGCCCCACACCGCACAACACATCGATCGACTGTGCCAGATCCGCTCCATGGTCAGCGAAAGCTCAAACCACGCCCCAGCCACCTACCTCCTCAACACCGGCGCCATCCTCGGCGGCAAACCCTCGCTCGGGTCCTGGATCACCTACGGACTCGGATCGCTCAACCAAAACCTTCCCGGCTACGTTCTCCTCTACAAAGTCGCCGGACTCGGTGGTTCAGCCAACTGGAGCAACGCGTTTCTGCCAGCCGCCTTCCAGGGAACCCAGTTCCGCCACCAGGGTGACCCCGTACTGAACCTCCGCCCGCCCCAAAATTACCTCCCCTCACAACGCGATACTCTCGACTTCACCCGCACTCTCAATCAGCGCCATGCAGCGCAGCACCCCGCACACGAACAGCTGGAAGGCCGCATCGCGTCCTACGAACTGGCCTGGCGCATGCAGTCAGAAGCCATCGACATCGGAGAACTGTCCCAGGAATCCCCGCAAACACTCGACGCCTATGGACTCAACAGCCCAAACACCAGCATGGCCACCTACGGCCGCATGTGCCTGCTGTCACGCAGACTCATCGAAAAAGGTGTGCGGTTCGTACAGATCTATAACGCCGTCGATAAACTCGGCTGGGACGGCCACGATAACAACACTGACTACAATATCCGCAACGCAGCACAGACCGATCAGCCAATCGCCGCTCTGCTGCAGGACCTCGACCAGCGCGGACTGCTCGACTCCACACTCGTTCTGTGGGCAGGCGAATTCGGACGCACACCCATGATGCAGGGCAGCTCAGGTCGAAACCACAACCCATTCGGATTCACAGTCTGGATGGCGGGCGCCGGAATCAACGCTGGCACAGTGATCGGATCCACCGACGAAATCGGCCTGCGCGCCGTCGAATCACCGCAGTCTGTCAAAAACCTGCACGCCACACTGTTAACCGCTCTGGGACTGAACCCCGACGAACTCAGCTTCGATCACCTCGGTCGACAGGAACGACTGACAGGCGTTGCCGAAAGCTGGGAAATTATCCCCGGAGCACTCAGCTGACAAGCCCGCCCCCCCGCTGCAGCACACCCAGCCGTGTCAGTTCAGCAACCAGCAAATCTGTCCGCTGGTACGTATGCACGTGAATGCCAAAGCCCGCCGCTGCGTCCGTATAAGCAGCAATGTCGTCCGTGTAAAAGCATTCCGCCGGGGCACACTGAGCCTTAGCCAGCGCCGCCCGGAAAATCCGCTCATCAGGCTTCATCGCGCCAACCTCATAAGAAACCACACGCGCATCAAGGTACTTAAGCACGCTGAAGTGACTCTCGATGAAACGAACATGAGTCACACTGGTGTTGGACAGCAGCACCAGCCGCTGACCCGCCGCCCGCAAACGCTGCAGCACCGGCACAATGCCTTCGTTCAGCCAAAAAATGTCAGCAGCAGCCTGCCGCACGTTGTCCAAAGCCAGACTGCGCCCGCACAACTGCTGCAGCTGCTCAAGAAAACCCTCCTCGCTCAGCTCACCTCGCTCCATCATCCACTGCCGTTGCTCGGCAATCAAAAACTGTCGCACCTGCGTCTCTTCCAAACCACACAGCTCTGCAAAGTTTTTGCACATGCGATCGTGCGAAAAATGCACCAGCACATTGCCCATGTCAAAAAAACAGGTCCGGATCGCCATCACTGCTCCGTCTGCCGACGACATTCCCCAAATTTTCCCGCCCCGGCATGACGCCAGAGCCACCTCCCTGTTATAAAAGACACCTGTCGCTCAGGCAATTCTGACGCAAAGGCCAGGACATGAACCGCAGGACCGGGAATCACTCGCTCATCGCATCCGCACCACCCGCAACCCCACGACTAAAGTCGTTCGCCGGTGTCCGCACCGCGGTCATGCTGTTCGTAACCCTGCTGACAGCCTCCGTCTGCGCCGGCAGCACCCCCGATGCCCTTTCCGACTGCCAGCAGGCATGGCAGACCGGTGATTACGCCAAATGCCTCGAATTGGCAACTGCCGCCATTGATGCGCGCAGTTATGGCGAAGAATGGCCCATCCTGAAAGCCCGCGCCGAACTGGCACTCGGCAAATATCCCGCGGCACTCGACTCCATCGCCGCCGGCATCGAACGTTATTCCTGGTCCGTTCGACTGCAGCAGCTGCGAATCGAAGCGGCACTCGCAAATGGAAATCGCGAAATGGCCGCCACCGCCATCAGCGAAGTCGAAAAACTGGCCAGCACTGCCTCATGGCGTTACACCGATGCAGATGACCTGACCTGCCTCGGAGAAGTCGCACTGCAGCTGGGCGCCGACCCAAAAGCCGTTCAGGAAGGCTTCTTCGAACGCGCTCGTCGCAACTACCCAAATCGCCCCGAAGGATTCGTCTCCGCTGCCCGACTGGCCCTCGACAAAGGTGACCCGGCCTTCGCTGCCGAACTGCTCAAACCAATCCAAAAGCAGTTCCCCGATCACGCCGAAATCCTGTTCCTGCTTTCTGAAGCCCTCGCCGACAGTGACAGCCAAATGTCAGTGCAGCTCAGAAATCAGGCACTCGAAAAGAACCCCAGCCTCTTCCCTGCACTCCAGCGCGTCACCGAACAGCAGATCGACGCAGAAGACTACGACGGTGCCGAACGCACACTGCAGCAGATGCTGGCCGTCAATCCCCATCTCCCCGCTGCTCACGCTCTGCGATCAGTCATCCGGCACCTGCAGGGCAACCCAACTGCCGAAGCAGAAAGTCGCGCCGCCGCGCTGCAGTTCTGCCTCAACAGCCCCGAACCAGATCACCTCATCGGAACTCGACTGTCACGCAAATACCGCTTTGCCGAAGGTGCAGCGGCTCAGCGGCGAGCACTGGAGCTTGATCCCGCCTGCAATAAAGCTCGTACACAGCTGGCACAGGATCTCCTGCGACTCGGCCAGATCAGCGAAGGCTGGCAACTGGCGGAAGAAGCCGGTAAAGCCGATCAGTACAACTCCACACTGTTCAATCTGCTGCAGCTCAAAGACAGCCTGGGACGCTACACAACCATCAAAACAGACCACTTCGAAATTCGCATGGAACGCGGTGAAGCCGACCTGTATGGTCCTCGAGTCGCCACACTGCTCGAAGAAGCCTGGCTGCAATACACAACTCGATATGAACACCAGCCAGAAACGCCGGTCTTCGTTGAGATCTACCAGCGAGCAGACGACTTTGCCGTACGCACCTTCGGTATTCCGGATGTGACCGGCTTTTTGGGAGTCTGCTTTGGGCGAGTTGTGACAGCCAACAGTCCCGCCAGTCGCCGCGACAGCCCCGTAAGCTGGGAATCTGTTCTGTGGCACGAATTCTGCCACGTCGTTACGCTCCAAAAAACAGGTAACCGCATCCCGCGATGGCTCAGCGAAGGGATCTCCGTTTACGAAGAACGGCTCCACGATCCGCGCTGGGGCCAACAGCTCACTCCGGAATTCCGGGATCGCATACGCGACGGTCGAGCAGTCCCGATCGCTCAGCTCAGCAGTGCGTTTCTGAACGCCGGCTCAGGCTCCGATCTGAATTTTGCCTACTATGAGTCATCGCTGGCCGTTGAGCACATCATCACAGTCCATGGATTGCCCGCACTGAACGCTGTGCTCACCGACTTGCAAGGCGGACTGCAGATCAATGACGCCCTCGGACGACACTGCGGCGGCCTCGAACCTCTGCAGGCATCCTTCGAACAGTTTCTGCGGCAGCAGGCCGATAAACTGGCTCCAGCCGCAGACTTCTCCAAAGAACCTCTGCAGACACTGCAGGAAGCTGATATCCCCGCTCTGGCAGAATTCTGCCGGCAGAATCCGCAGCACGTTCCAGCCTTGCTGCTCCTCGCGCAAAAACAACTGCAGGCAAAAGACAGTGCGGCCGAGCAGACACTGCGGAGGCTGCTGGAAATCTATCCGCAGGATCTCGGCACCGGCGGCGCACGCCCGCTGCTCGCGCAGTTGTATCGCGAACAAAGTGCCGCTGACGCAGAGCGACAAGTCCTGACCGAACATCTGCAGCGGACCGCAGACGATGTCCAGGCCGCGCTGCGATTGCAGGAACTCAGCCTGACTGCTCAGGCATGGCCCGACGTCATTCGTTACGGCCAGCAGATTTTTGCCGCCGATCCATTCCGCACTGAAGTTCATGAACGCATGCTGCAGGCCGGCCAGGCCACCGGTGACGTCGCTGTCATGTCCGCAGCACTGCAGTGCCTCCTGCAACTGCAGCCGGATGATGCTGCACGGCTTAATTTCCGACTGGCCCAGGTGCTGCAGCCAGCCAGCCCGGCTGAAGCGCGACGTCGTGTTTTGCTGGCACTGGAACAAAGTCCCAGGTATCGCGAAGCCCATCAGTTTCTGCTCAGCCTGCAGCCAGCACCGGCTCCCCCGGCAGTGCCAGCACCAGCCGCGACCCCCGAAAACTGACAAAGGTCCGCCAATTGGTGCTCATTCCAGGGGCTTCTTCCTTCAACGCCCGCCCACGGCGATTCCTCATGGCTCCCCCCAAACAGCCGCACAATGGCCTGCTCCGGTGATTCCTGCGCCGCAGCTAGCCGCCCCGTCGCTCGCCAGGCAGTTTCGCCTCGTCACCAGCGTCGATCGGCACAAACCTGTGTTCATCCGTGGCACGTTTTCCCTTTGCAGCCAGCCTGCATTTTGCTTCACAGGCCTAAACGAGTACAATCAGAGGGGAACCCTGCCCTCTGGTGGGCCGGCTGCCGGGCTGTCTGCCTCCCCGTTCTACTCGTGGGAATCAGTCGTCCAGCTTCGATTTTTGTTGACTTCTGAATTCCCTCTGTTCTCGGGCTCTCGCCCGTCAATACCCCGCCATGCCTCGCTACGACTTCCGCCGAATTGAATCCCGCTGGCAACAGTACTGGGAACAGCATCAGACCTTCAAAGTCCAGGACTGTGCAGCGGACAAACCCAAGCTCTACGTGCTGGACATGTTCCCGTACCCGTCAGGAGAGGGCCTGCACGTCGGACACCCGGAAGGCTACACCGCCACGGACATCGTTTGCCGCTACTCGCGCATGCGTGGCAAAAATGTCCTGCACCCAATGGGCTGGGATGCTTTCGGCCTGCCGGCCGAAGAGTTCGCTCGACGAATGAACGTGCATCCTCGCATCAAGACCGAACAGAACATTAATACGTTCCGCAAGCAGCTGAAGATGCTTGGTTTCAGTTACGACTGGAGCCGCGAGCTGTCCACCACGGATCCGGACTACTACCGCTGGACGCAGTGGATCTTTCTGCAGATCTACGACACATGGTATGACCCAGCCTGTGAATGGACTGGTCCGGATGGCGTGCAGCGACGTGGTCGCGGGCGGCCAGTTTCCGAACTGCCAATTCCTCAGTCCGTGACAGACGCCGGCCAGCAGGCTGTCCGGCGCTACCAGGATCAGCACCGACTGGCGGTCCTGACCGAAGCTCCTGTAAACTGGTGTCCGGAACTGGGCACAGTGCTGGCCAATGAAGAAGTGGTGGATGGTGTCAGCGAGCGTGGCGGGCATCCGGTCATTCGCATGAATCTGAAGCAGTGGATGCTGCGCATCTCGCTCTACGGAGATCGACTGCTGGACGAACTTGCGGACCTGTCATGGCCCGAGTCCATCAAGCTGATGCAACGGAACTGGATCGGTCGCAGCATCGGGGCTGAAGTCGATTTCCAGCTGGCAGCGACCAGCGCCGCTCAGACCACATGGCAGACGGCTCGCGCTGCATCCGGTTTTCCCGTACGACCAGAGCCCAATGTCATCCGCATCTACACGACTCGCCCCGACACTCTCTACGGCGTCACCTACATGGTGCTGTCGCCTGAACATCCCCTTGTTGACCAGTTGACGACGCCGGACCAGCTGCAGGCCGTGCAGCAGTATCGACACCAGGCATCGCTGAAATCTGAGCTCGAGCGAACAGATCTGGCCAAAACCAAGTCCGGAGTGTTCACAGGCAGCTATGCCATCAATCCGGTCAACGGACAGCCGGTTCCGGTGTGGATTGCTGACTACGTGCTGATCAGTTACGGCACAGGCGCGATTATGGCTGTCCCCGGCCATGACGAGCGTGACTACGAGTTTGCACGACAGTATCAGATCCCGATCGTCCAGGTGGTGGGGGCTGCCTCCGAAAACGGCCCCCAGGCCGATCTTTCGCAGGCTGCATTCTGCGAGCTGGGCATTGCCATGAATTCCGGTCCGTGGGATGGTCTGCCCACTGAAGAGGTAAAACATCGCATCACCGCCGACCTCGCAGCTCAGGGCCTCGGACGCCAGGCCGTAAATTTCCGTCTCCGCGACTGGCTGTTCAGTCGTCAGCGTTATTGGGGTGAACCGTTCCCAATTTGGCATGAGCTGGATGACCAGGGTCAGCCCACTGGTCTGCTCCGCGCTGACCCCGTAGAAACGCTGCCGGTGCTGCATCCGCATGTCGAAGACTTCAAGCCCACCGGTACTCCGGAACCCATGCTCTCAAAGGCCACGCAGGACTGGCTGTACCAGACAGCAGAAGACGGAGTTCGACTGAAGCGTGAAACAAACAGTATGCCGCAATGGGCCGGCAGCTGCTGGTATTACCTGCGATTCTGTGACAACAAAAATTCGCAGCACTTCATCGACCCGGAAAAGGAACGCTACTGGCTGCCCGTGGACCTTTATGTTGGCGGAGCCGAACATGCAGTGCTGCACCTCCTGTATTCCAGGTTCTGGCACAAAGTGCTGTTCGACCGCGGTCATGTCAGTCACCCCGAGCCCTTCAAAAAACTGGTGAACCAGGGCATGATCCTCGGCGAAAACGGCGAAAAAATGTCGAAGTCTCGCGGCAACGTCGTGAACCCCGAACAGGTCGTGAATGACCGCGGCGCTGATGCACTGCGACTGTATGAAATGTTCATGGGCCCGCTGGAACAGGTCAAACCATGGCAGACCAGCGGTGTCGAAGGCGTCTATCGGTTTCTCAGCCGCGTCTGGCGCATGATTGTGGACGACCGTGCTGAACAGGTGCAGCTGGACAGTTCCGTACAGGATGTCCCCGCAACCCCCGATCAACTGCGAATTCTGCACAAAACAATTCGTGCTGTTACGGATGACATTGAGCGGATGGCCTTCAATACAGCCATCAGCCGGATGATGGAATTCACCAACGGAATGTCTGATCAGGAAGTGCGGGCGAAGTCGGTGCTGGAGCAGTTCGTACTGCTGCTGAGCCCATTTGCTCCACATATCGCTGAAGAGCTCTGGTTTGCACTCGGGCATACCACAACTCTGGCATACGAACCATGGCCGGTTGCCGACCCGCAGTGGCTGATTGAGGATTCAGTGGAAGTGCCGGTGCAGGTCAACGGAAAACTGCGAGCCCGTCTGGTGGTGCCCGCTGGTACCACTGCCGAAGTGTTGCAGGCGACTGCAGAGGCAGATGAAACTGTACGCAGGCAGCTGGAAGGAAAAACAGTTGTCAAAGTGATTGTCGTCCCAGGGCGTCTGGTCAATTTTGTAGTGAAGTGACCTATGCAGCGAATCGGCATTCTGACGGCAGGCGGTGATACTCCGGCTCTCAACGCCACAATTTACGGAGCAGTGCAGCGCGCAAATGCTCTGAAAATCGAAGTGGTGGGACTCCTTCGCGGCTACGCGGGACTGCTGGATCCCAGACTTCCGCACGTTCTGCTGAACCCTCTGTATTCCAGTATCCCCGAACTGGATCCCTGCAAGGGTGGCACGCTGATCGGATCGTCACGAACCTACCTCGATCATAACTCGACCGAGCATTTGCAGACCGCAGGTCGCCATGCGGCAAAACTGCAGCTTGACGGGCTTATCTGCATCGGTGGTGACGGAACAATCAATGGCATGCAGCCGCTGGCTGAAATGCTGCCGTGTGTCCTCGCACCCAAAACCATCGACAACGATCTGGGACTCAATTATCCCGGTGAACCCGATGAGTGGCAGCGGCCGGCCGGGGCAGACGGACCGACCGTGCGTGGCGCCAGAAATCGCGATACTCTGCGGCTGGAAGACATCATCAACTATGCAACTCCGGGATTCGCCACGGCCGTCTTTGTGGTGGTGCAGATGGTCGAGCGTTTACGAACGACCGCGGAGAGCCATCATCGAATTGCCGTCGTGGAGGTGATGGGACGTCAATCCGGCTACATCGCTCTGGGTGCGGCGTATGCCCAGCCCGACATTATCCTGATTCCCGAAGTTCCCGTCGATCCGCAGCAACTGACTCAGCAGGTTTCCCGCATCTATGATCAGCAGCAGAACGTTGTGATCGTGGTCGGTGAGGGTGTGCGGGGGCTGGACGGCCGTGAGCTGGGGGCAACGTCGCCGGCATTCGACCCGGCGGGTAACGTGAAATATTCCGGTGCGGCGGACGCCATCGTCGGCATGCTCGAGAAAAGCCTCAGCCCCGATCTGTTCCTCGAAACTCGGCGGTTTGAGTCTGACAGCAGCCCGCTGTTCAGCCGTAAGGTCGGACACACTCAAAGGGGCGGGCGTCCCATATTGTTTGATCGTTTCGCTGCAACCCAGCTGGGCGGTAAAGCTGTCGAACTGCTGGCAGCTGGATACAGCAATGAAATTGCCACGCTGCAGTACAGTACGAACGAGGGTTTCACGTTCCGATCAATTGCCGCCAATCGCCTGCGTGATCGCTGGGGCGAAATTCATCCGCGAGAAGTGCATCCCAGCCTGTATGATGCCGGGCGCATGCAGCTGTCATCTCTTGGCATGGAATATCTCAAACCAATCTTCACTCGCGCCGTCGGGGCTGATGATGTGGAGTATATTCGCCGTGAGGTATTCGATGCGGGTTGTCTGAGCAATCGCTATCAGAGCATCAATTCGGACATTCGTCGCCGCATACGCTATATATAAGCAGAGTCTGCAGCAGTTGTTTTTTGTATGGAAGAGCAGGTTTGGCAGTGAGCGATCAGGGGCAGAACAGTAATCAGGCAGTGTCAGCAGGTCGTGGTACACTGCTGGTGGTTTTTCTGACGGTCTTCATCGATCTGCTGGGCTTCGGCATTGTGCTTCCGCTCCTGCCGCGTTACGGGGCCTGGTTCAGTGCCTCGGGGTGGCAGCTCGGCGCATTGATGGCCTCCTTCTCCGCAATGCAGTTTCTGTTTGCACCGCTCTGGGGCGGTTTATCCGACCGCATCGGTCGACGGCCCATTTTGATGCTGGGCCTGCTCGGTTCGGCCTGGTCTTACGGCCTGTTTGGTTATGTCTCGTCTCAGGGACGCGAGTTTCAGTGGCTGGGCATGGGCGCCCTCGCGTGGCTGTTCATCGCACGCATCGGAGCGGGCATCGCGGGAGCCACAATCTCAACCGCACAGGCCGTCATCGCTGACTGCACCGAAGCCAAAAACCGCGGTCGCGGCATGGCCATGATCGGCGCAGCATTCGGTATTGGCTTTACCTTCGGACCGCTGATCGGTGCCGCCTGCGTGTCTGAGGACAACGCCGTCGCCATGAACACAGCCCAGTTGCAGTCAATGAATAACTGGGAAAACCTGCAGGAACCAGTCTCAGCAACGGAATTCCTGCAACAACTGGAAGCTGCCGGCCCTGTGGATGACGCCAGCCTGGCCTCAGTCAACCTGCTGCTGGCCCAGCCAATGCCAAAATCACAACTGAAGTCCATACTGACAACTCCGCCGTCAGGCCTGCCCGGCTATGTTGCCTGTGCACTGTCACTGCTGGCACTGCTGCTGGCGGCGGTGAAACTCCAGGAATCGCGCCGTCCCGGCAGCACAGCCGGCCACCGCGGGTTTCACCCGGGTACGGTGCTGCGACATCTCGGCAATCCCCGACTGTCGGTCATACTGGGTGCCGTTTTCGTCACAACATTTGGATTCGCACAGTTTGAAAGCACTCTTTCGCTGCTGACTCAAAAGTTTGGTTACAGCAGCCGCTGGAATTACCTGCTCTATGCCTACGTAGGCTTCGTGCTGTCTCTCGGACAGGGCCTGCTGGTGCGGCGGCTGCTGCCCCGAATCGGTGAAACTCGAATGGCACTCGCAGGCGTTCTGCTGATGACCGTCGGGTTCTGCCTGATCGCTCTGACCGGCCTTAAGATTCTGCCGGGAGCTGCTCTCTGGGCGATCCTGCCAGTCGTGGTTATTGGCTTCTCTTCTGTGAATCCTTCGCTGCAGTCACTGTTGTCCCGTGCCGCCGGCTCCGATGAACAGGGAATGGTGCTGGGCACTGGTCAAAGCCTGTCATCGCTGGCTCGCATCCTCGGCCCCGCCCTCGGGATCGCACTGCTGCGTCAGGGGGCTGCACTGCCCTATTTCCTCGGTGCAGGTCTGATTCTTTGCGGAGGACTGCTGGTCACTCGAATTCGCTCGACCCCAGCCGGTACCGCAAATGGTGAGCAGCGTGCATGAGCGATTCTGAAGATGCACCGCTGCCGTTTGAAGCCGTTAATGCTACTCCCGGCACACGCAACATTCGGCTGACTCTGGCCTATGACGGCACAGACTATAACGGCTGGCAGGTGCAGCCTGATCGACCGTCAGTGCAGGCCTGTGTGGAACACGCTATTCAGAAAATTACGGGAGAACAGCGGCGGGTCTACTGCGCCGGACGCACGGATGCCGGGGTCCACGCGCTGGGCCAGGAAGCCAATTTCTTCACGCTCAGCCGCATTCCCGCAGCCAGTTTCCGACCGGCCCTGCAGACGGAGCTGCCCGATGACATTGTGCTGATACGTTCGCAGGAAGTCCCCATGGGATTTCACGCAACATTCACAGCCATTCGCAAAAGATATCGGTACGTGATTCACGACGGAGCTGTCTGCCCGCCGTTCCTGCGACGCTACTGCGCCCACTCGCGTTTTGTCCTCGACGCCGAACGCATGCATCAGGCTGCAGCCTGCCTGCTGGGAACCCACGACTTTCGCTGCTTCGAAAAAGAGTACCCGAACAAACTCACGAGTGTGCGAACAATCATGGATGCCAGGGTTTATCGCAGTCACTGCTGGCCCATCTGGCAGGGCAGCCACAGCTGGGGACAGCAACCGACAATCGCGCCGTCAGCAGAAACAGACACACCGCCTTTTATAGTCTTCGAAGTGATGGCCAACGGATTCCTGTATAACATGGTTCGAGCCATCGTCGGGACTTTGACGGACATCGGCCGGGGCCGTCAGCCGGTGGATTATCTGCAAACCGTGATTCAGTCGCTGGATCGCGCCGCAGCAGGGATGACAGCCGTGCCCCAGGGACTGTATCTGGTCAATGTGGAATACCCCGCCTGCGAATCAGCACCGTAAGACCCCGCAGCGTCACACCAGAATATCTCGAATCACCCGCCCGTGCACGTCTGTCAGTCGCATGTCCCGGCCGCCAAAACGATACGTCAGCCGCTCGTGATCCAGTCCCAGCAGATGCAGTATCGTCGCATGCACATCATGAATATCCAGTGGATTCTCCACAGCACTCATGCCCATTTCATCGGTAGCCCCGAACGTCATCCCGCCCCTGACTCCGCCGCCCGCCAGCCAGATCGTGTAACCGCTGACATGATGATCACGCCCGTCAGTACCTGAACTGTGAGGTGTGCGTCCCATTTCTCCGGCCCACACCACCAACGTATCATCCAGCAGACCGCGCTGTTTCAGATCCCTGATCAGCGCTGCAACGGGCTGATCAGTGATCCGCGCGTTCTCTGCATGCCTGAGTTTCAGTTCGCCATGCTGGTCCCACGGAGAATTGTTGCCATGAGTATTCGGACAGGTGATTTCCACAAACCGAACTCCCGCTTCCACCAGCCGCCGCGCTCGCAGGCACTGCAAAGCGTACAACTGGTCATACGAATCTGTGCGGTCTGCGCCATACATTGCCAGTGTTGCCGCCGTTTCCTTCGAAACATCACACAGGTCCGGCACCAAAGTCTGCATGCGAGCCGCCGTTTCGTAATTGCGAATCGACGACTCAATCTCGTCAACAACACCCTGACGTTCTGAAAACTGCCGATCCTGCCCGCGCAGAAACGCAAGTTTCGCCTGCTGCAGGTCCCGTGAATCCGCCGGAACGATGTTGTCCACCGGAGTTCCCTTTGCACGCACCAGAGCCGCCTGATGCATCGCCGGCAAAAAAGAACTGGAAAAATTCTGAAAACCTCCGTTCGGAATCCAGTCGTTGTTCAGCAGTACGTAACCCGGCAACTGCTCATTCTCACGACCCAGTCCCCACGAAATCCATGAACCAATGCTGGGAGCCGCTGCGATCGAACGTCCCGTATGCAGCAACAATGACTGAGCACCATGCAATGGTGTCTCACCCGTCATCGAACGGACCACACACAGTTCATCGACCACCTCGGTCACCCGCGGAAACAAACTGCTGACCCACAGCCCGGACTGACCGTGCTGACGAAACTTCCACGGACTGCCCAGCCACTTTCTGCCCGCACTCACCGCCTGCGAACGAGTATCCGGTCGCCACTTCGCCGGCTGTCCGCTGCGTTCTGTCAGGATCGGCTTGGGATCAAACGAGTCAACGTGTGACACCCCACCGTCCATGAACAGAAAAATCACTCGCTTCGCTCGCGGAGCCACATGTGGCAGTAAATCAGCACGAAAACCCTCCCCAGCAGCCAGACCCTGCCACGCCAGCCAGCCCCAGCCAGGTGAACAGCTCTGCAGCCACGCTCGACGTGAAGCCGACACGTTCCCTCGACAAGGTCGCAACTCAACGTGCGAATTACGGGACATACAGAAACTCCTTCAAATTGAACACCGCGTGCGCCGCATCAGCCCACACTGCCTCGGCAGCCATCATCCCGGAAGGCTCAATACCTCGCAGCTGAGCCGACTCACACGCCAGCAGCACCAGCCCTTCCACCTCCGCAGCCGACGGCGGACGACTCAGTGCCCGCGACAGCATCACTGCCGACCGCTCCTCCGCAGTACCGCTGCCATCCTGCACCAGCGTCCGACTCCAGTGCCCCGCCATTTCCAGAACAAACGGATCGTTCAGCAGCGCCAATGCCTGATCAGCCGTCGTCGTCACATCGCGACGCCCGGTCGTCTGCTTTGGCAAGGGCTGGTTGAACAATGCCAGAAATCGAGGCGGCTCCATCAGTGTCATTTCCAAATACAAACTGCGACGACCCCCACCGTCCAGCGGACCACGAAACAATCGCTTGGAAGCATCCTCGGCCACTCGCCACGGCTCAACTGTCGGACCATACAACTCACTCGCCAGACGCCCGGACACCATCAGCAGCGAATCACGCAGGGCCTCAGCCTCAAGTCTTCTGATCGGTCGGTAGTGCCACAGACGATTCTCCGGATCCACGTCGATCGCCCGCCGATCAGCCAGACTGCTCTGCTGCCAGACGGCCGAAAGCACCAGACCGCGAATGAGTCGCTTTGTTGACCAGCCATCCCGCATGAACTGCACAGCCAGATAGTCCAGCAGCTCCGGGTGCACGGGAGGCTCGCCCAAATGCCCAAAATCATCCGTCGTCCGCACCAGACCCGCACCAAACAGGTAATGCCACACACGATTCACCCAGACTCGAGCCAGCAGCGGATTCCGCTCACTGGCAAAACGCCGAGCCAGCCTCAGCCGTCCGCTTTCACCTGCATTCAGAGGCTGATCCTCAGGGAACATCCTGACCATTCCCCGCGGCACAGTCGATCCGAGATCCGTATAGGCTCCCCGAATCGCCAGCCGATCATCACGCCCCTCCGGCCACTCAGCCACCGATCCCACCGTACGATCCGACTGCAGCTTCGCAGCTGTCTCCCGCCATGATGCCACCAGACCGGACGTCTCAGCGTCACCAGCCAGATCCACAGGCAGCAGCCCCGACTGTACTGCGTCATTCAGCAACAGCGCATCTTCCGATGTGCACTGATGCTGTTGCCATCGCAGCACTGCAGCCTGCAGCAGCAGACTCAAACGACGCTGCCAGTCAGACTCCCCCGACAACTCGCTAAATAAAGGCTCAAAACGCCGCAGCTCGTCCTGCGGCGGATGTCCGGGAGCATGCTGCACAATCCGCGAAACCCCAAACCACGATCGCTCGTCAGCACACTCCGCCTCACTCACTCCGCCATACCCCACCCGCGGCGGAAAATAATTATTGAGTGATTTCGTCGCCAGTTCGAAATAAACCCGACGCGCAGCCGCATCAACAGTGCCTTCCAGTGAATCAAACTGACCTGCCGTCACTGTGCTCCACACCGGCTGCGGACGCGACGGAAACTGCATCCGCTCCGGATTCAGTGCTCGATCAACGACAAACGCCTGCGACGCAAATTTCCCCGCTGCACCCAATACGGAAAACGTGACGGGCTGGAGCGGATCCATCTCAGGCCCCTGCAACAGACCTGCCAGTCGAGCTGACCAAAGGTACGAATAACGCCCGGCTGGCAGCACCTGTACAATCGCTCGATCACCCTCTTCCGAAACTACAAGTTCTCCATCCGCCGCCAGCCCATGCCGCATGCCGAATCCGTCCCACTGCCAACCCGCGGCACCGTCCGCCCGCGAAAAATCGGCCAGCACCTTCAGATTCGCCGCATTCGCCTCGATTCGCTGCTGCTGCTCAACCCGAAACTGCTCCCCCGTTACCGGATTCAGCCTTGCCCGCTTCCAGTAATCCAGCAGGGTCGCAGGCACACCGGGCCCAGCCTGCTGGTCAGCCGGCACCGCCTGCAGCACCGCCGCAAATGTACTGCCGTCTCCGTCCCTCAGAGCCTCCAGCCAGCGTTTCGCCAGCACTGCACGAAGTTGCCCGCGAATCTCTCGCAGTGATTCCAGAACCGATACATTCGGATCCACTGCATCCACCGTACGAGAACTGAAGCGAGTGCTCATCAGCATGCCGGAAAGCGAGTAATAGTCACGCTGCTCAACCGCATCCAGCTTGTGGTCATGACACTGCGCACAGGCCAGCGTCGTCCCCAAAAAAGCCTTTCCCAGCGTGTCCACCATACTGGAAACCGCCTCCTGCGAAATCCCCTCCACCGCTGAGTTATCACCGTGACGACGCTCACCCAGCCTCAGCATCAGCGGACCAATCAGAGACTCGTTCAGTCCAGTCTCGGAATCCAGACGTGGCTCCAGCAAGTCTCCGGCAATCTGCTCCATCACAAATCGCTGATAAGGCACATCCTGATTGAAACTGCGAATCAGATAGTCGCGGTATCGCCAGGCATGCTTCACCGGCACGTCCCACTCGTACCCATGAGTATCCGTGTAGTGCACAACATCCATCCAGTGCCGCGCCCAGCGTTCACCAAACTGCGGACTGGAAAGCAAATGGTCCACCACTCGCTCTGCCGCATCCGGCGAAACATCAGACAAAAACTGCTGCTGCAAACCCAACTGCGGCGGTAACCCGGTCAGCACAAAAGATAATCGCCTGAGCAGCGTGGCTCGGTCCGCAGCCGCTGCCGGCTCAAGTCCCGCAGCCTGCAGCTTCGCCAGTACGAAATGATCCACCGGACCCCGCGGCCACGAACTGCCGGTCACCTCGGGCACCGGAACTGCCACCGGAACCTGCAGACTCCACCAGTCCAGACGCTTCTGAAACTCAGACTCCCACTCCTGCTGACGATCACGCTGAGGCACCTCGCCGTCACGCGGATCCACCGCGCCGTCACGAATCCACTGCGAAAAGTCCGCCAGCACTGCAGCCGACAACCGAGGCTGATCCGGTGGCATTGCCGAAACACCACGCTCATGCTGCATAGCTCGCAGCAACGGACTGCCGGCAGGTTCGCCCGGAATGATTGCCGGCTCACCCGCATCACCACCCTCCTGCCAGCCAGCACGCACGTCCAGCCGCAAGCCTGCCTGCAGCTCCGGCGACTCAGCACTGTGACACGGATAACAGTGCTGCACCAAAATCGGACGGATCTTCTGCTCAAAAAACAGCAAACGGTCATCTGCACAGACAGAAGAACAGCCACACAAAAACAAAATCACCAGCAGAACGGAAGACCAGCCTGTCCGAACAGCGCAACTTAAGCCACCTTCTGACCAACTTGCCATAACAGCACCATCAACCCTGAGCAATCTCTGCCGGGAACCTGTTCGCCGCGCGACGACCACCCGCAGTATGCCGAATTCGGCCCTCGGATGCGCCCGTAAACTCATCCACAAACTCCGATTTTTTAGGGGAAAATCTACCAGCGAACCGCAGTCACTTCCGGTCAGAACAGACGCAAAACTCGCTCGGCCGCCTCACAGCCGCTGTCAATCGAATCCGGAATTCCCACCCCACGGTAACCACTGCCTGCCAGCTGCAGCCCCGCATGCCGCTGCACGGACTGCTCAATCGCAGCAACGCGATCCAGATGCCCCACGTGATATTGAGGCATCGCGCGATCATAGCGCATGACCTCAGCAAAGATCGGCTCCTGCGACATCCCAAAGATCTGCCGCAACTCCGTATTCACAATCTCCAGCAGTTCGTCATCGCTGCGCTGCATCAGCTCTGGCTGCATCGCGCCACCCACAAAAGTTCGCAGCACGATCTGACCGTCAGGTGCTCGCTCGGCAAACTTGCGACTGGAAAAACTGACCGCCAGAATCTTTCGCTTCTCACAGGCCGGTACAACCATCCCAAAAGCATCCATCGGATACGAAAAATCCGATAACTGATGTCCACTAACCACAATCGCACTGGACGCGTACTCGATGCCATCCAGCTGCTGTCGCAAATCCTGAAACTGCTGGCCCGACAGCAGCCGCGCTGCCTGCCACGTCGGCAAAGTGACAATCACCGCATCAAATGCATGCTGCTGACCGTCCGTCTGCACCAGCCAGCCCGCCACCTCATCGACTGCCTGCTGAATCGCCCTGATCGCTGTCCCCAGCTGGAAACGAACAGCACCCGACACCCGCAGACGCTGCTCCAGCGCAGCAACCAAATCACCCAGCCCACGACGCGGCGCAGCAAACAGACCGTAACGCGCACCGCTGCCGCCACCCTCTGATGCCGTCCGTCCCGCCCCACGCTTCTGCTTCAGCACACCACGAATCACACTGCCACACGCCGCCTCCATCTCAGGAAATCGCGGCATCGTCGCCCGTAAACTCAGCTTCTCAGGGTCCGATGTGTAAATCCCGCCCACCAAAGGCTGCACCAGACAATCCAGTGCCTCACGGCCAAACCGACGACGCACAAAACTGGCCAGACTTTCGTCACCCTGTACGGCAGCACCCGGCAGAAAATACTCAGCCAGCAAACGCAAACGACCGGGCAGCGAAAGCACCGGAGTCGTCAGTAATGACCACGGCTTTTCCGGAGCCATCAGCATGAAACCATCCGGCACGGGCTGAGGCCGACCACGAGACAGAACCAGCGAACGACGGTACCGCGAATCCGTCGAAATCAGCTGCCCCGAATACCCCAGCTCTTCACACAAACGAACGCCACCAGGCTTGTTCGTGATGAACGAATCCGGCCCAAGCTCCATCAAATAACCGTCCGCCTCCTCCGTGCGTATGATCCCGCCCAGTCGACGCGACGATTCAAACAAAGTGACCTGAATCCCGGATCGACCGGATTCAGAGGCTTTCACCAAAGTATGGGCAGCCGACAAACCCGTAATGCCACCCCCGATAACGGCAACCCGCAGGCTGCGTTCGGCGGAGTTAGGATTGACGGAAATTTCAGCCATTCAGCGCCGCCCAAGCTCGTGCACAAAATCCACAACCGCCTTCACGTGATCCGGATTCATGTCCGGCATCACCCCATGACCCAGATTGAAAATATGGCCCGGCCGGCCCTCAGCCAAACGCAGCACATCACCAACACGCTGCTTCAAAACCGGCAAATCTGCATAGATGGACACCGGATCAAGATTTCCCTGAATCGCCGTGTCATAACCAAAAGTACGCCACGCGACGTCCAGCGAAGAACGCCAGTCTGTCCCCATCACCTGCCCGCCAGCCTGACGCTGCAACGACAGCAAAGCCGGATTCCCGTTCAAAAAATTGATGACCGGCGCCATCGGCTCTACTGCCCGAATCAGCCGGCTGACATGAGGCAACACGTAACGCTGATAATCCGACGGACACAAACAGCCAGCCCAGCTGTCAAATACCTGCACACACTGACAGCCCGCCTGAATCTGAGCCCGCAGATACAGTATCACTGTGTCCACCAGTCGACTCATCAGAACATTCCAGGCACCCTCGTCGTTATACATCAGCGACTTCGTGTGCACATAGTTCTTCGATCCGCCACCCTCAATCGCATAGGACGCAAGCGTAAACGGAGCACCAGCGAAGCCAATCAGCGGAATGTCATCAGGCAGCGCAGACCGAATCATACGAATCGCCTGAAACACGTAATCGACAGATTCCGTGGAAGTCAGAGCCTGCAGACGGTCCACATCACCACTGCCGCGTATCGGATTGTGGATGACCGGACCCTCACCCTTCTGATACTCAAGATTAATTCCCATCGGCTCAAGGATCGGCAGCAGATCCGCAAACAAAATCGCGGCGTCCACGCCAAGTACCTGCCGAGCCGTCACGGTCACCTCGCAGGCCAGCTCAGGCGTCTTGCAAAGCTCCATAAATGAGACTTTGCTGCGCACCGACATGTACTCGGGCAGATAACGACCAGCCTGCCGCATGATCCACAGCGGAGTCGTATCCACGGGCTGCCGATGCACCGCTCGCATAAAGCGACTGTCCGCCAGCCGCGCCGTTAATGTGTCACAGGCTGAGCCCATGCTGATGTCCGGAAAATTCACAAAAAAAGTACACTCGCTGCCGCATACAGTATGCCGAATGCACGGCATCCCCGCCAGATCTTTGTTTCACTCAATCGATAACCAGGCCATGTTCCGTGATGCGATACGGCAATATGTCCTCACAACACGCACTTCCCCGATGTTTGGCCACATACATCGCACGACCAATCCGATCACCCTGACGAACCTTCCCCAGCAGCAAAATCGTGTTCGCATTCGACAAAATATCCCCCGAACGAATCGGACGAGCGATCAAATCATCCAGCAATACCTCATGACTGGTGTACAGAAACAACCCGCCAATCTCGCGACAATCATAGGCGTGCCGGTCCACAACTGCCTGCTGAGCCCGAAAATTCACACGAAATAAATCACGAGCCAGCCAGTCGTGCTCTTTTCGCAACACCTGATGATAAATGTAATCAAACAGGTGAAACTGGAATGAGTCAGAATCCTGAGTCGTCGGCTCCACACCGTCAATCACCACCCGCCGCACTCCATGCACGAAATTCCCATAAAACCAGGCAATCGTCTGATCCAGACGCCGCATCAGATCTGACTTGAACTCCTGCCAGTCCTCAGGCTGCATGTCTCCAATCGTGACTCGTCTGCCGTTTCGCGAAAACACATGCAGATAGTCGGACCTGGCAGAACCACGATCCCAGACCACCGTCGGATCGAATCTTTCCACAAGCCCGCTGCACTTCATCCGCCAGTCAAACATCCGCTCAGCATACTCAGACTGATTCTGGGAATCACCACGAGTCGTCAGGTCAAACAGGATGCCCCGCTCACCCTCCTGCTGCAGGCCGGCATCAGCATAACTGAGCCCCAGCTGAGTCTTGCCAATACCCGTAGCCCCCATCACTACCGTCAGGGTTCCCGGAATCAGCCCGCCACCCAAGGCCGCATCCAGAGCCGGAATTCCCGTTGATTGTCGCTTTGTTGCCATCGTCGTCTGATACCCGCCTGTACACTTGCCTGTCTGCAGTTTCATCCACAGAATTCAGTCTCGCGGCTCCGCTGCCACTTGTCGCTGCCCGCCGCAGTCCTTTTCCGGAATTCTTCCATGACTGCCACGCTTCGCCCGCACCGCCCGAGCCTGTCGCTGCCACTCAGCATACTCGCAACGACCCTCGCCGTCACCGCAGCATCCCTCTCCGCACAAGAAATCCGCTTTTCCACTCAGGCCGCACCAGTGCTGCAGAAGTACTGCATCGGCTGCCACAATCGCGTCACCCCGGAAGGCGGACTGTCACTGCAGTCTGCCGACGAAATCGAAAAAGGCGGCAGTAACGGACCAGTCGTGGATCGCCAGACCCCCGCGAAAGGTCGCCTGCTGCAGACCCTCAGCAGCAGCGGTGATGACCACATGCCGCCCGCTGACCAGCCTCAGCCAACAGAGACAGAACGTGAACTCCTCGCCACCTGGCTGCTCGCCGGTGCCCCCTTCGACTCACGACTGCCTGTACTGCCAAAACTGCCGACCATCAAAGCCAGTAAAGCCGGTCCCGGACCTGCCATCGCCGCCGCAGTCTCAAACGACGGATCCCGCCTGCTCAGTGGTCACTTCCGCACAGTTCAGATCCGCAAGATCGCTGACAACTCCCTGCTCTGGCAATTCGACATCCCCGATGGCAAAGTCACCGATGTGCAGTTTGACGCCAGTGAACAACAGGTACTCATTGCTACGGGAACTCCCGGAGTTTCCGGACGCGCACTGCTCATCGAGATCGCCAGCTCCAAAATCCTCAGTGAATTCGCCGGACACGCCGATGCCCTCTACGCCGCTGTCCTGTCCCCCGATCAGACAATCGTGGCAACAGCCGGTTACGATCGCACAATTCGCCTCCACGAAACTCAGACCGGCAAACTGCTGCGCGAAATGCCCGGACACAATGGCTCGGTCTTCGATCTGCAGTTCAGCCCCGATGGCACACTCCTTGCCTCCGCCAGTGCCGATGCCACCATCAAGATCTGGCACGTCGCGTCCGGACAACGATTTGACACACTCAGCCAGCCTCAGGCCGAACAATACAGTGTCGCCTTCAGCCCAGATGGACGCTTCATTTACGGCAGCGGAGCTGACAGCCGCATTCGCCAGTGGCAGCTCACCTCTCGACAACAGCCCGAAATCAATCCGCTCAGAATCTCCCGGTTCGCACACGAAGGCACCATCAGCCTGCTCCGCATCTCAGCAGACGGTACAACCATCGTAACAACCGACGAAACAGGGGTCGTAAAATTCTGGGATGCCGCGACCGTCTCAGAAATCAAAGCAACAAAACTGTTCAGCGATCCGCCCCTGTGCGCTGCCATCAACCCGGCCGATCACTCCCTGCTGCTGCCGGCCCGTGATGGCAGCCTCCGAAAAATGCCATGGCCTGATTCCGCAGCGACCGCTGAATTCCACCGCCAGTCAGACGCCCCCGAATCTGCGGCAGCACCCGCAGCCGCAACGCAGGAACTGGTCGAAATCGAACCCAACAACACACCGGCAGAAGCCCCGCTCGTCAGCATCCCCGCCAGTATCAAAGGCACCATCAATTCCGACTCAGACACCAGCCCGGACACGGATCTCGTTCGCATTCAGGCACAGAAAGGACAGACAATCCTCATTGAAGTCCTCGCGGCTCGCGAAAAAAGCCCGCTCGACTCGCTCGTTGATGTTCTTACCACCGATGGTCAGCCTGTGCTGCAAACGCGGCTGCAGGCCGTCCGAGATTCTTACTTCACATTCCGCGGCAAAGACTCAGACACCAGCGATGACTTCCGCATGTTCAACTGGCAGGAAATGGAACTGAATGAGTACCTGTATGCCGACGGCGAAGTCGTCAAACTGTGGCTCTATCCCCGCGGACCAGACTCAGGATTCAAAGTCTACCCGGGCTTTGGACAGCGACAGACCTGGTTCAACACCACTCCCTCCACACACCCGCTGCAGGGACCCGCGTTCATTGTCGTACCACAAGCTCCCGATGCTGTGCTCAAAGACACCGGCCTGCCCGTGTTCCCGATCTACGCCGAAAATGACGATGACCCCCAGCGGCAGTGGGGCGCTGATTCACGCCTCATGTTTACCGCACCCGACACTGGCGAATACCTCGTACGACTGCGTGATGCACGCGGCTTCCAGGGCAACGACTTCAACTGGACTCTGCGAATCCGCCAGCCACAGCCCGACTTCAGCATCACTGCCAGCACCGCAGAACTAAAAATTCACCCGGGAACAGGCCGGGAAATCAGCTTCACTGCCACACGCCTCGACGGCTTCACTGGCCCCATCCGCATCACCGCGGAAAATCTGCCCCCCGGTTTCCATTTCTCGGACCCGGTCGAGATTCAGGATGAACAGCGACAGGCCTTTGCCGCAGTACTGGCATCCAGTGATGCCGCAACCCCCGCTCCGGAAGCAGTGGCCGCCATCCGCTTCTTCGCCGAAGCTGACATTCAGGGCCGCAAAGTGCGACACGAAATCAGCGGACTGAAAACCCTTGAACTGTTGCAAAACCCAAAAATCAAAGTGGTCCTGGTTACCGACGAACAACGTACCGCTGGCAATTTTGAACAAACCCCCGAACTCACGGTAAAGGCCGGCCAGACCACTCGAGCATGGCTGAAAGTCGAACGCATCGATCACGATGGCATCGTGGAATTCGGCAAAGAAGACTCCGGCCGAAATCTGCCCCACGGAGTCTTCGTGGATAACATCGGTCTGAACGGCCTGATGCTGCTGGCCGGGCAGACTGAGCGTGAAGTCTTCATCACCGCCGCACCCTGGGTCCCCGCACAGACTCGCCCCTTCTTCCTCAAGTCCAGCATCGACGGAGGCCTCACAACGCTGCCTGTGCAGATCAAAATCATACCAGTCGGCAACGAATCACAAACCGCCGGACGGTAAAGCCGCCACGTCCGACAGGGGAAAAAAGAAAAAATCACTCGCCCCCTGTTGCCCGTTCTTCACCCACGCTCAGCACAAACAGCGTATCACCCGTTTGGCATAGCCCCAGGTGTGAAGCCGCTGCGACCAGCCAGGCGAACCCAGCGCCGGCCCTCTGAAGAATGCCCAGCCCTCGGTGTCCCCCTTAAAGAAATCAGCATTCCACGGACCTGTCGTGATACCAGCGTCCAGCAAGCCTCAATCGACTATAAAAAATAAGCTTCTTCGCACCGCAACAGCACGAGACCAACCGGTGGAACGGCGGGTGACGACAAGTGTTTAGTTGCCAGTGGTCAGTCATTATTGATCCGTATTCGGTTACCAGACAGGAGCCGCGACCATGAGGGAACGGGTAAGGACTAAGCCCGGCTGACCCCTTCAATTACGCTGGGGGGACAGTGGTGCATGAGCCGTCAGGCCAGCCCCGAGCGGGGGCCTGCGGTTGAGGCAGCGGGTGCGGGTGGCCCTGATGCTGGACACCCGGGCACTGCCGAACCCGACTCACCTGAAGTGTCCGGGGTCAAATCTCAGTACACGCCCCCAAAACCGTAATTACAGTCGGCCATTCCCCGATATTTCAGGTTTTCCCGGCGACCGCAGCTTGAATTAGTGCAGTATTGACGTATACCCGTGGGTGCTAATTACATTGACGCTCTTTAATGCATCCTGCTGCAGCCCGGATTTCCCCTGGAAGGTGTCTATGGCCATTGGAATTGATCCGCTCGTCGACTATGCCTTCAAAATGCTGTTCGGCCGCACCGATCACAAAATGCTCACCATCAGCCTGATCAATACGGTGCTGGACGGACAGCCACCGGTGACCGACGTGACATTCCCCAACACCATCCATAACAAGCTCAGTGCTGACGGTAAATACGTGATCCTCGATGTGCTGGCCGAGGACGTGCTGGGGCGAAAATTCAACATTGAGGTTCAGATAGCGCTGCCGGCGGGAATGGCCGAGCGAATGGCCCTTTACACGGCCGAGACGTGGATCAGGGGTCTGCGCGAGGGCCAGAATTACGACGAACTGCGGCCGTCGATCAGCATTTGCGTGGTGGCGGGAGCATTGATTAAAGACCCCGCAAAGCTGCATCTGGACTTCCGGCTCCGTGAGAAAACTCTGCCCCTGACACTGACCGACCATCTGCAAATCCACTTTTTGCAGCTAAATCATCTTCAGGTCACCGCGGACACACTGTATAATGCAGCGCCGGTCGAACGCTGGTGCTGGTTTCTCCGACATGCTCAGGATCTGACCACCGAACAGCTGGCAGTGTTAATGCCAGACAAGGAATTCACCGAAGCCGCCAAAGTCCTCGATATGATTGCGCAAACACCAGAACAGCTGCAGGAATACAATGCTCGTCTGAAAGCGCAGCGTGACGAAGAGGCTCGGATCATTTTCGGCCGGCAGCAGGGACTGGAGATCGGCGAAGCTCGCGGTATCGAAATTGGCGAAGCCCGTGGAATTCGCAGAGGACTGCTGCAGGGGCAAGTCGTGCTGTTACAGCAGCTGCTGCGGCTGCCCGTCAGCACTGACGAACAGCTGGCTGCCTTTGATCTGGATCAGCTAAACCACATGCTGACACAACTGCAGCAACAGTTCAGTCACCGCGACGCCTGATCCAGTTCCACCACCACTTTATTCCTGCAGTTCCTGCGACATGCGGCCTGTGCCGGCAGAGTCACTGACTGGACAGCCGCCGCACCCACATCTGAACTTCCGGCTCCGTGAGAAATCCCAGACTCTGGCACTGACCCGCCAGACGCAAATACATTTTTTTTGCAGCTACTTCATCTTCAGGTCACTGCGGACAGGCTGTATAATGCAGCGCCGGTCGAACGCTGGTGCTGGTTTCTCCGAAATGCTCAGGATCTGACCACCGAACAGCTGGCAGTGTTAATGCCAGACAAGGAATTCACCGAAGCTGCCAAAGTCCTCGATATGATTGCGCAAACACCAGAACAGCTCCAGGAATACAATGCTCGCCTGAAAGCCCAGCGTGACGAAGAGGCTCGGATCATTTTCGGCCGGCAGCAGGGACTGGAGATCGGCGAAGCTCTCGGCGAAGCTCGCGGTATCGAAATTGGCGAAGCTCGCGGTATCAAAATCGGCGAAGCCCGTGGTGAGGCTCGCGGTGAGGCCCGTGGAATTCGCAAAGGACTGCTGCAGGGGCAAGTCGTGCTGTTACAGCAGCTATTGCAACTGCCCGTCAGCACTGACGAACAACTGGCTGCCTTTGATCTGGATCAGCTAAACCACATTTTGACACAACTGCAGCAACAGTTCAGTCACCGCAACTCCTGATTCAATCCCGCAAACCGTTCGTTCTTCCACTCCACTGCTAATGCTCCGGAATGTTCAGGCACTGCCGACCGTATTTCTCACTGAGACGCAGAGACTCGGCGCGGTACCAAAGCAGAGGGCAAACAAGGCCCAGGTTGCCAGCTCCTAAACAAACAGAAACACCATGGGCCAGCGAAATGGCATGACCACGAATCGGCTTCCATTACATATACCCGCTCGGTCGAGACCTTTGATTCTCTCTATCTGTGTCTCTCCAGGCCTCTCCTTCAGACAAACACGGACCGGGTCACCCGTCCGGGCGCAGAATTATCACGCTGAATGGACAACCAGGTTCAAGGCCGTTAAGGCCGCACAAATCGCGTTATTTCATCGGTTTAGACGCTTATTTGTGTCAGCCTGCGGTTCATCACCCCCACCAGCACTGCTCTCAGTTCCCGCCGCTGCAGCACTCGCAGATACTGGCTGCTGCGGTGGCTGAGTCCACTTCCGGTACTCCGCGGTCAATGACACAACCGCCAGAACTCCATACAACACACAGCATGCTGCCAGACACACTCGACGCCACATCGGCGGACGCAGCGCCGGTGGCAGAAACGTTGTGTTGACCAGCAAAATCTGAATCGCACCTACAGCGAGAATTGGACTGGCCAGCAAACCCAAAATCCGAAACAGACTCAAAGCA
>JBJTPZ010000371.1:0-3870 GCA_046075365.1 Planctomycetaceae bacterium | reverse complement strand
AACCTAAAGAGGCTGCTCCGGCTGAGGGTCCTGAGAAGGGGCCGCGACGTTATCTGCTGGTGAAGGTTGATTATGATGAGGGGTTGCTGGGGTCGAAGCCTGAGGAGCCAGTGGCACCTGAGAAGCCGGCGATTTTGACTGACGGTGCTGCACCGGCTGAGGCCGCACCGGCTGAGAAGCCGGCAGATGCTGCTCCGGCGGGGGACAAGCCGTCGGACGAGAAGCCGTCTGACGAGAAGCCGTCGGACGAGAAGCCGGCTGACGAGAAGCCGTCTGACGAGAAGCCGGCGGCGGATCCGGGGACTTGTGATGAACCTCAGGCTGCCGCAGTACCGGCGACTGACGCCGCAGTGCAGGACCCTGTTCCGGCGTCACCGGCAGCGGACTCCCCTGCCCCGGCCCAGCCTGCTGCCGAAGAGGCTAAGCCGGCAGACGAGCCGAAGCCGGTGGTGGATCCGAAGGCTGAGGCTCAGAAGGCGTACGATCAGGCTCTGGCCGAGTATGAAGCTGCGAAGGCCGGACATGCGGCAGCGGTGAAGGCGTGGGATGATCGTGCGAAGGAGGGCAGGAAGCGGGTGAAGGAATTGTCTGAGCGATTTGCCGGCTGGTATTATGTGATTACGGCGGATAGCTTCGAGAAGTTCCAGGTGACTCGAGCGTCTTCTGTTGAGCCTAAGTCGGCAGCACCGGCACCTGGAGCAGCTCCGGGCGCGGGAGGTTTGGGGTTGCCGGGTCTGGAGGGCAATCCGCTGTTGCCGCCTGGTGCCGGGAACTGAGAGATTCTGTGATTTCGTGAGTCTCAGCGGGGCCTCGGACGATTTCGTCCGGGGCTCGCTGTGTTTCCGGGGAGGCGTTGCGGCTTGTGGTGCGGCGGGGAGTTGCCAGTCCGTGTTCGCGAGCGATGCGGTGCACGGTATCTTTGCTGACATTGCAGGCGCGTGCGATGGATCGAATTGAGGGTGCGGCAGTGCTGTCGCCGGCGAGTTTCAGGTGGGCGATGACGCATTCACGGCAGCTGTTGCGAAGGGTCGGTTTTCTGCCGGCACGGTGATTGCGGGGAGTGAGTGCGGGCAGGCGTTCCTGCAGGAACCGTTGTCGCCAGATTCCTACGGTGCGGCGTGAGCAGCCAAGTTTTGCGGCGGTTTGCAGGTTGGAAAGTCCGCTCGCGAGTTCGAGGATGATGAGGGCGCGCAGTTTTTGACGTGGTGCTGTTCGGGGGTTTGTCAGCTGACTGTTAAGGCTTTGTTTTTCTTCGTCAGAGAGCAGTATTTGCTTGAAATTTTGCATGTTTTCACGGCTGCTGCGGAGTGGGGTCTGGCGGAGAGAGTGAGCAGTCTGTGCAGGCGGTGTGTGCTGGAAAGGCGCTGCGGGTAAGCGTGGAGTGACAGGAATTCCATGTTTTTGCGGAATTTTTGACCGGAATTCTGTGGAGGGTGTAAAGCGGGGTGGTGCGGGCTTTACATGAGCAGGCTGGTGATGGAGACTGTCAGCCGGTTGAGTGCGCTGCGGCATCAGCCCTGATGCAGTCATCCGGGCGTACTGGCGGCGTTTTTTTTGGCGCGGGGCTTTGCTGATGTTCCGACGTGGCAAGCGACTGTTCAGTGTTCTGTTGTTCTGGTGCGTGCTGGCCAGTTCGGCGGTGGTCCTGGCCTGTCAGGTGCCTGTGTTCCGCTATGCGCTGGAACGCTGGACAGCAGATCAGTATCGTTTTGTGGTGTTGTGTGATGCGGAATTAAGCTCGCAGCAGCAGTCACTGGTGGACCGTCTTGCGGGTGGTGGCAAGGCGGGTGTTCGAGTGCATCGGGTGACGGCGCAGTCGGACGAGTTTCTGCGGGATTTGTGGCGGCAGCGTACAGATGCAAAGGCTCCGCTGCTGGTCAGCCTGTTTCCTCGAACTGCCGCGGTTGAGACTGCGTTGCCGGCTTTTGTCAGTGCGTTCTCAGAGGAATCGGTGCGGGGGGTTCAGGACAGTGCTGTGCGGCGGGAGCTTGTGCGGCGTCTGCAGGCGGGTGATTCGGCGGTGTGGCTGTTTCTGGAGAGCGGAGAAGTTGAGAAGGATCGAGCGGCGCGGGAACGTCTGGAGGCGGCTTTGCGGATGCAGCAGCAGCGTCTGAAGCTGCCGACGGCGAGTGAGATGGAGGTGACTGAGCAGCAGCTGCGAGAGTTGCGAGTGCCGCTGCGGATTTCGTTTTCTGTTTTGCCCTTGAAGCGTACGGATCCGGCTGAGTCTTTTTTGATCAGCTGTCTGCTGCGCAGTGAGGATGATTTGCAGCAGTTGCGGGAGCCCATGGCATTTCCGGTTTTCGGTCGGGGGCGTGTGCTGTATGCGCTGGTGGGCGAGGGTATTGCGGAGGGTACGATTTCGGCGGCCTGTGATTTTCTGAGCGGGCCGTGTTCGTGCCAGGTGAAGGAGCAGAATCCGGGATTTGATCTTCTGGTGTCGGCCGACTGGGAAAAGTCCCTGGGGAGTGTGCTGGTGAGTGATCCTCTGCCCGAGCAGTCGGGTGCTGGCAGGGCTGGTGCGGCACCGAAGCTGCTGGCGATTCCGCCGGGGCGAAAGTCTGAGTCGAGTGGTTCGGGGCGATCGCAGTGATGTGGAGTCTGAGCAGTGCCTGGTCGACGCGGGGAGCCCGGCGATGGTGGCTGGTGCTGTTGTTTTGCGTGCATGTGATTTTGGCACAGCGGTTGTTGTGGCATCGGATACATGAGCCGCAGTGGTGGCCGCTGCTGGCTGGCTGGTTGCTGCTGCCTTTGTTTTATGTGCGGTCGGCGGGTGCAGTGTGGAGTCTGGGCTGGCAGGGCCGTCGGCTGCTGCAGCTGGATGTTGTGCTGCTGGTGTGGGCGTCTGTCCGCGGCTCGGGCTGGCTGGCCTTGTTGGCATTAGCGGTGTTTATGGGGGCAGTGCTGCAAGGCCGGATGAATCGTGCGGGTGACCGCAGTCTGTTTCGTCTGTCGTTGTTGCCGCTGCTGTCGGTGGGGTTACCTCCATTTTTGGCAGAGCGACTTTGGGTTGAGTTGCCGATGCGGCTGGCGGAGGCGTGCAGTGTGCTGGGGGCGGGCTGGGGCTGGCAGACGATTTTGAGTGGTTCGCGAGTGCTGGGACCGGGAGGCCAGTTTTCGCTGGAGCTGCTGTGTGGTGGCGGTGTTTGCTGGACGTGGGTGTTATCAGCGGGGTTGTGGTGGGGATTGCTGCAGCGGCGATCGGTGGTGCAGTGCGTGTTGCTGGTGGTGTGTGCTGGTGCTGTGGCGGGTGCCGGTTTATTGGCGGGGGGATTGTGGGGTGTCTGGCGGTTGTCCGCAGGTGCTGAGGCTGTTGGTGTGTCGTACATAAGTGGTATGCTGCTGGTGCCTCAGCTGTTGCTGGTGTTGTCTGCGGATTCGCTGCTGTTGTTTTTAAGTTCTCCTGTGTTGCGACCGGAGCTGCTGGAGGCCAGGCGTGAGACGGGAGTCTTTGAGCAGGAGCTGCCGAATCCGCTGGAGGTGTTTTGGAATCGATTTGTAGCGGCGGAGCGTCGTTCTTTTGCTCAGCGTGTGGAGTTCCGCCTGCCCGACGGTACTGCCCTGCCCTGGGCTCGGCTGGTGCGTCTGGCCTGTGAGACCTGGTTCAGTACTCGCAGTGTATGGTTCCTGATTTTGGGGGCTCCTGCTGTGGTGTTGCTGTTGTCAGCCGGGGCGTTGTTTTCGAGTGTGGAAGCGGAGCGAGCAGTTTTGAGTGTTCGTTTGGAAGCTCAGTTGAATGCGGCGCTGGCTGCAGGCAGTCGGCAGTCTGCGGAGCGTGTGATTCAGGTACTTGAGGGGTATGGTCAGGGCAGTCCGGTGCTGCGGTACAGGTTTGCGGAAACATTGTGGCGGACCGGGGACCGTGCGAGT
>JBJTPZ010000370.1:0-23327 GCA_046075365.1 Planctomycetaceae bacterium | reverse complement strand
GGGATCACTGTCGACGGTGATCTGGAATCCGTGGATTGACAAGAGTCGTCGGATGCCTGATTTTGGTGATGACGAGTGGACTGGGATGGTATGTATCGAAACAGCGTGCGTGGGTGATCATGCGGTGGTGCTGCAGCCGGGCCAGTCGCATCAGATTTCGGCGACGGTCCGAGCAGACCGTGCTTAGCGGGTGGTTGTTGTGCCACGGATGTTGAATTCAGGCAGGGATGTTTTTTTAGCCACGGATGTTTTTTAGCCACGGATGAACACGGATTGGCACGGATAAACGCAGTGGGCGGGAGTTGCACCGCCAATGCAAGCTGACAGCCGCGAATAGAGACGAATGAGGCGGGTTGAGGTTCGGGTCGTTCGTCGTGCTCGTGCTCGTGCTCGGATTTTTTCGCGTTCTGCGGTTGCTGTCGGTTTCCGGGGCGTTTTTCGAGTACGAGTACGAGGGGTGCTGCGGATAAGGGTGAGTTCTTTAGGGGTTTGCAGTTGCGGTTCTGAAAGTGGTGAGCCGCGACCGTGAGGGAGCGGGTATTTGGTGTGGGTTGCTGTGTGTGAGTGTTGCGCCGTTTGCTGCCGCTTTTGGTTCCAGTCGAGGCGGGGTTCGGGTCTTGTGTTTTAGGGCGTGTGGCCCCCTCACCCCCATCCCCTCTCCCCCGCGGGGGGCGAGGGGTGCCACGGATATTGAATTCAGCCACGGATGTTTTTAGCCACGGATGAACACGGATTGGCACGGATAAACGCAGCGGGCGGGGTTTGCACCGCTAATGCAGGCTGACAGCCGCGGATAGAGACGAATGAGGCGGGGTTGAGGTTTGAGTCGTACTCGTACTCGTACTCGTGCTCGTGCTCGTGCTCGTGCTCGATTTTTTGCGGCTTTGGCTGTTGTTGGGATTTGCGGGTGTTGCTGGTCGATTCAGGCGTTGTTTTCGCGATTAAGTCGCAGCTGGCCGCAGGCGGCGTCGATGTCGGCGCCTTTGCGTTTGCGGACGGTGGCGGCGACCCCGCGCCGTGTGAGGATCTCGAGAAATTTCTGCGTGTGGGGTTCGCGTGGCGCGGTCAGGGTGAGTTCACTGACGCCGTTCATGGGAATCAGGTTGACGTGAGCAATTCGGCCCTGCAGCAGAGTCGCCAGTTCTTCGGCATGCTGCGGCTGATCATTGACTCCGGCCAGCAGCACGTATTCCCAGGATACGCGACGACCTGTTTGCTGATAGAAGTCATCAGCAGCCGACAGGATCTCGCTGATGCCAATATTGTGATTGACCGGGACGATCTGTGTCCGCAGGTCGTCGTTGGGAGCATGCAGTGAAATGGCCAGATTGTACTGAGCACCCAGGCGAGCAAATTCGCGAATTTTTTCGGGCAGGCCCACGGTGGATACTGTAATGCGACGGGACCCCAGTCCGAAACCATCTTCAGCGGTCAGTAATTCCAGGGCTGCTTTCAGTGAGCGAAAGTTTGCCAGCGGTTCACCGATGCCCATCACGACAATGTTGGTGATCTTTTCATCGGGCTGCAGCAGTCGGTGCAGCACCAGCACCTGTTCCACAATTTCTGCTGCTGTCAGATTCCGACGAACTCCCAGCAGGCCGCTGGCGCAGAAGACGCAGCCCATAGCGCAGCCGACCTGAGTACTGATGCAGACGGTGCGGCGATCGGGTTCGCGCATCAGGACGCATTCGACCAGTTCAGCATCCTGCAGTTTCAGCAGCAGTTTTTCTGTGCGGTCTGAGGCGATTTGATGGTTTACGATTTCGAACGAGCAGAAGCGGAAGTGCTGCTGCAGCTGCTGTCGCAGTGCTGCCGGCAGATCGCTCATATGGTCAAACGAAGTGACTTTTCGCTGGATCAGCCACTGGCGGATCTGGCGGGCGCGGAAGGCGGGCTGGCCGACGCTGCGGAGCCATTCGCTGAGGGCATCGGGCGAGGATTCCAGAATTGCCGGCAACGCCGGTACGGATGGTGTCGGTGTCGGCGTCGGTTCTGCGTGCATTACCGGCAGCAGATTTTGTGGTGTCTGATTGGTTGTCACGGCTGACCGGTTGTCCTTTGCGGAGCAGTACTGCGTGATCTGGCCAGATTGCGGCGATAGCTGCGAATCATCCCTGAATACTCGCTGTCCAGAACTTCTTTGCCACCATCCTTCACATCGTTCTGCAGTTCGTCCTGCAGCTGGCCCCACTGGCGTCGCTGACCGCGTTTGACCGTGATGTCGGGAACTGCGCCGTCAAACACGGCCGCATTGCCTCGTGAGCCTGGATCGGCTGACGCCGGACTGTCTGAACCGAGCTGGCCTGGTGCGAATTTTGCCGGCAGAGAATTTTTGGCGGCCTGCTGCAGTGATTTGGCGGCATCAGCGAGTGACTGAGCACTGCCCTGTCCCGGTTGTTGTCCGGGCTGTTGACCCGGCTGTTGTCCGCCGGCTTGACTGCCCTGCTGACCTTTCTGGCCCTGCTGACTGCCATCCGGGCTGCGGCCTGGCTGGGCTGCTGCAGCATTTTGCTGTCCCTGCTGACCGGCTTCGCCTGGCTGCTGTGGCTGGTCACCTGGCTGTGGCTGTTCTGATCCGTCCGGCTGTCCAGGCTGTCCGGGCTGCCCGTCGGCAGCGGCTGATTCCGGCTGTCCCGCTCGTTGCTCGGGGCCATTGACTGCTGGTTGTGCGTTGTTTTCCTGAGCCATGCGGCGGGCGGCCTGCTGCAGGTTCTGCAGGGCTTCGCTGATGCTGTTGCCCACTTCAGCCGGAACCGGATTGGACGGATCGCGTAATCCCTGAGCAGCCTGGGCTGCCAGCTGACCGGCCTGACTGAGCTGTCCGGCGGCTTTTTCTGCTGTCTGGCCGGCCTGCTGCAGCTGTGCCTGCTGCATGTCGTTGGCAGCCTGCTGTCCGCTGCCGGCAGCCTGTTGAGCAGCCTGGGCGGCTTCCTGCGACGGTCGGGCCAGATTTTGCAGTCCGAGTGCGGGGTGGCTGAGTCGTTCGGAGAGCGACTGCAGCTGTTGCGGCAACTGACCTGCCTGCTGACTGACATCCTGCTGAGTTTGCTGCTGTGCGGCGGACTGAGCCGGATTGCTGGCCTGCATCTGCCGCAGGGAATCGGCCATCCGTGACAGGTCATCGCGCTGTTGCTGCAGCTGAGCTTTTTGGTCCTGCAGCAGTGTGTTGGCATTCAGCTGTTCGGCTGCGATGCGAGCATCTTCTGCGGCGGTCTTCAGCTGTTCAGAAGCTTTCTGGAACTGGCCGGCTTCGGCTGCACGTCGAGCATCGTCAGCTCGTTGTGCGGAACGTTCAGCGCCAGTCTGAGCTTCCTGTGGGCTGGCGGGATTCTGCTGCAGGGCCTGCGCCTGCTGGCTGCCGGCCTGGGCCAGCTGATCCAGCTGCTGCAGCAGTTCTGTGGTGGCCTGCTGCTGAGCGGGCTGCGGGCTGCTGCGGTCCGTTGCGAGCTGTTGCAGTTTCTGAGTGAGCTGCTGTAGTTTTTGCTGCAGCTGCTGTGCCTGCTGCTGCTGCGGGCTGTCCGGCGGCTGCTGTCGGGCGGCCTGGGCCAGCTGTGCTGCGGTCTGCTGCAGTGTCTGCTGAGGTGCGGCGAGGTTACCCTGTCGCAGATCTCGCACGGCCTGTTCGAGAGCGGCCGGGTCCGGTTTGCCCGGGTCCGGCTGCTGCTGAGCGGGCTGTTGGGGATCTGAGGCCGGCGAGGAATTTGCGGGCGGGGAATTTGCGGGCGGGGAATTCGCCGCTGGCTGCTGCAGCTGCTGCATGACCTTGCCGAGATCTTCCTTGAGCTGTTGCAGTTGTGCGGCCAGTTGTTCGGCATCGCGACCGGCATCACGAGCCTCGTCCTGGACGCCGGTGGCTACGGCCTGCTGCCGCTGAGCCAGCTGTTCCAGCTGTTTTGACAGTGCGGCGGCCTGATCCAGCTGGGCTTCGCGAGCGGCCTGCAGCAGTTCCTGTTGTTTTTTGAGCAGTTCCTGCAGCTGCTGATCCAGCTGCTGCTGTTCGGCCTGCAGTCGCTGCTGTTCGGTGGCGAGCTGCTGCTGAAAGTCTGCGGGAGTCTGGCCGGCTGCCGGCTGTCCCTGCAGTCGCTGCTGCTGATGCTGCAGTGAATCGTCGGCCAGTTTTTCGGCATCGAGTGCGAGGCGGTTGAGTTCTGCGAGGTCCTGTTCAAGCTTTGCGGCGCGTTCCATCCGGGCTGCTGACTGTTCAAGCTGATCACGAATCTGCTGCAGCTGATTTTCTGCCTGCTGCAGTGTCTGCACTGCCGGATCACGGTCGGCTGCAGCGGCAGCAGTCAGCTGTGTGGCAACGTCGCGACGCAGCTGCTGAGCCAGCTGGGACAGTTTGTCGGCCGGCTGCTGCATCAGCGGGTGCTGAGCAGCTTCTTCTGCGAGCTGTTGCAGCTGATTGCCCTGTGTCTGTTCTTTTTCGGAGAGTCCCTGAATTTCATCGCGGGTTGTGCGGCTGAGGTCCTGCTGTGCTTTGGCGCGGAGCTGTGCGGTTTTGGCGGCGTCGAGTGCCAGTTCCTGGGACAATTTTCGCAGGGCTTCCAGCAGCTGGCGATCGGCCTGCTGCAGGGCCTGGAGTCCGAGTGGCGCGGCGGTATCAGACACCTTCAGGATCCACGGGCCCTGCCAGGCGGTCTGGGGTCCGGGATTCGGTCGTTCGTCAGCGGTGCGTGCGCGCAGTTCGAGGGTGTCGCCCTGCTGCAGTCCGAGCGGCTTAAGGTCCAGTCGGAAGTCGCTGGCGACGGCATCGGCGCCTTTTTCGAGTTGCTGTGCGGGCTGAATGCGGAAGGCATCCTGGTTGCGGCGAAAATGCAGTTCCAGCAGGCCGATGCCGATATCGTCGGTGGCAATGGTGTTGAGCGGCACGACGTCATCAGGCCGGATTTCCAGTCCATCCTGGATTCCGGTGGCCTGCAGCACGGGCGGCTTATCGGGAACAGCGGTGAGTCGTCGATCGGCCGGTTCGCTGTTGCCGAGCCCGAGTTCATCGAGGGCGTGGAATTCGAAACGTCCGCCGCCTGTGACCGTGAAAGTCAGTTCGGCCTGCAGTCGATCGGGTGACCAGCGGACTGCGGGGACGGTGGGTTCTGCGGCAGTCTGGCGGGCGGGTGTCTGGGCCATGGGCTGTCCGGCTGCTGCTGCGGCAAGTTCTTCGGGGAGCAGCTGGCTGTTTTCGCCGGGCGTCATTTCTTCACCGCTGTCGGCAGTTTGTGCGGGCAGCGGAAGCCAGTTCTGCCAGACCAGCTGCAGATCAGTGATCGGTTTGCTGAACTGCAGCAGCATACGAATGTGGCTGCCGGCGAAGACGAACGTTTCACCGGTGATGCCATCGACAAGCTGTACGGGTCGGCGAGTATAAGTTGGGGGAGTTTCTTCGAGTGTGGCGGCAAGAATCCGCGGCGGTTCAGCGACTGTCAGTGTTTGCCATGCGGTGAAGGCCCCGCCGCCTGTGATGCGGTACTGCAGGGACTGCTGTGCGTCGGCAAGCACAGTGGTGTAGCGCAGTTCGGCTTCATCCCAGGCCATGCTGAGTTTGTCGAATCTGGCGTCCTGGGTCTGCAGTTCGAGTGTAACCTGCTGCGGCCGTGTTCCGGGACGGGCGGTTCGCCAGCGGGGCACAGCGGCAAAGGTGACATCAGAGCCGACGGCGGCAACCTGCTGCGGCAAAGTGATTTCAAACCACAGATTTGTGGGTGCGGCCAGATTGGCCCAGGGTGTGAGCAGTCGCCATGCGAGCAGTTGTGCATTGTCCTGCCAGAAGGTCAGCGGCAGTGCGATGGCTGCGAGGCAGGCGGCAGCCTGCAGCGAGCGAGTGATGGTGCGGCGTGCAGGCACGACCTGCCGGGGCTGAATCAGGGACAGTTTCTGAGCGGTGCGCAGCAGCAGCAGCTGCTGCATGAGCGCGGAGCCGGATTCCTGAGTTGAGACGTCGGGGCGGCTGAGTGAAGCGAGAGTGGCGAGCGATTCCTGGAGATCGGGGAACTGCAGGTCGACGGCGGCGCCCAGTTCGTCTTCGCGCGGAGTGCGGCAGGCGGGCAGCAGCAGTCGCCGCAGGAAGACGGTGCCGCTGGCGATTATGGTGGTGAGCAGCAGCAGGAGGCGTGCGGGGGATGGCAGCAGCAGGAGGTAGTCTGCGAGGCAGGCCAGCAGCAGCAGGCTGGTGGCGGTAACCACGGTTTCTGCGGATCCGCGGAGCACGGTTTGCAGCCGCACCAGTCGGCGGCACTGCAGCAGCAGCCGGGACAGTCCGGGAATCTGGCTGAGTGTGGCAGACGACATGGGGGAAACCTGCGGCTGGGAGAGTAGCGGACGACACTGATTCGGCAGTCTACCGTGCAAAGCTGTCGGGCTGCCACACAATCCGGCGGATTCCGGGTACGAGACGGGCGGATAATCCCCGTTTTTCGCAATTCGAACGATACCGGGGGCTTTTCGGCGGTCGGACCGAGGGCGGGGGCGGTTAGACTGGTTTGAGTAACTGGTGATGATGGAATCCGGACCTGGCGAGCCAATATGGAGCGTTTTGCTGTATTTTCCGGCCGACGATTTTGGTTGTGGTGTTTGCCATGTGCAGTAGTTTTGCTGGCTGGTGTGTTTGGGTGGGTGCTGCGTCAGCGAGCTGACCAGCAGCGTGCCGAGCATATTCGTGCCGAGGTGGCCGAGCTGTTGCAGCGTGCTGAACAGAACCTGGATGCTGATCGTGTCGCTGCTGCCCGGAAGAACTACGAGTCGGTTTTGCAGTTAAGTTCAGCGGAGCCGGTGGCGGTACTGTTTCTGGCTGGGTATCTGCAGCAGGAGGGGCAGCCTGAGCAGGCTCGTGCCATGCTGTCGCGGCTGGGTCCGGTGTCGGACCAGTTGCAGGCGACGGCCGATTTTTTGCTGGGGGGGCTGGAGCTTTCGGCGGGTCGAGCCGTTGCGTGTGAGCGGCTGCTGTTGTCTGCGCATCGGCTGAATCCAGGGTATGCGGCACCGTTGCGAGATTTGGCTCGGTTGTATGCGCTGCAGATGCGAAGTGCGGATCAGTTGCGAATGCTGCAGTTGCTGGAGCAGATTCGGCCGTTGACGAGGGAGGAGCTGGCGCTGCGTTTGCTGGCGGGCCGGCCGACGACTGAAACGGCGCGGGCCGCTGCACAGCTCCGCAGTTATCTGATGACGGATCCGGCGGACCGCGGATCTCTGCTGGGATTACTGCGTACCTTGCGGCAGGATCAGTCGGAGCAGGTTGTGCTGGCGGAACTTGATCGGCATGGAAAGCTGGAGGCGGACAGTGCGGCGCTGCAGGCGCTGCGTGGGATTTTGCAGTTGCAGCAGGGGGCTGAGCAGGTCAGCAGTGCATATGCTGAGCGGCTGGTGGTGAATGCATCTGCTGAGGATGAAGTCTGGGAGCTGGCGGCACGAGTGGCCGAGCGGGCGGGGGACTGGGAGCAGTTACGGAGTGCATCCGGCTGGCTTGTGCAGCGTCAGCCGTGGCAGCCGTCGTGGCGTCATTTTCTGGCACTGGCCTGTGAGCGGCTGGGAGCGACTCAGGAGGCGGCTCGGCAGCGTGAGGTGATGGGGCAGCTGGATCAGATTGAACTGCTGGCGTGGCGGATGTTTCGTCCGCAGGCGGAGTCTGTTGAGATGGCGCTGCCGGTGATGCTGGAGCTGTCGGAACTGCTGGTGGCGGCTGGTGCAGCAGCAGAAGCGAGGCTGTGGCTGACAGCAGCGGCTCGATTGCAGCCGCAAAGTGAACGGATTGTGCGGGCGCTGGCCGCACTGCCACCGCAGCTTGAGCAGGAGCGTCAGGATACAGGGCAGGCGGTGTCAGCGGAGCTGCGCCCGATTTTACTGCAGAGGGTGTCTGGCGGTGATGCAGGTTCGGTTAAGGCGTCTGACTGGCGGTTTGTCGATGCGGCGGAATCTTTGGGTGTGCAGTTCCAGTATCACAACGGCAGCAGTTCGTGGAAGCGAATTGCAGAGACGGTCGGTGGTGGCTGTGCGGTGCTGGATTTGGACGGAGATTTATGGCCGGATTTGTATTTTGCGCAGGGGCAGAGATTTGGTGAGGTGGCGACCAGCGGTGGGCTGGAAGATCAGTTGTTCCGAAATCTGCGAGGTCGGCGATTCAGCAACTGCACTGAGCCAGCGGGAGTGCATGAGAATTCGCATACTCTGGCGGCCACTGTGGGTGATGTGGATGGTGACGGGTTTGCGGATGTGCTGACGGCCTGCCTGGGTACCTGTCGATTGTACCGCAATGCGGGTGACGGGACATTTTTTGAGGCGACGCCGGATTGTCTGCGGGGCAGCGTGCACTGCAGCAGCGGCGCGTGTTTTGCGGATCTGAATGATGATGGGATGCCAGAGATTTTTGTATTGAACTATGTTGAGGACTGGGATCGGCGGTGTGTGAACAGTGCCGGACAGTTCGCCACGTGTGATCCGCGAGAGCTGCAGCCGGCAATTTGCCAGTTGTTTGTGAATCAGGGTGACGGTCAGTTTGTCGAGGTAACAGGGGAGTGTGGTCTGTCGGAGTTGCCTGGGCGAGCGCTGGGAGTGATTGCTGCTGATCTGACAGGGGACGGTGTGCTGGATCTGTTTGTGGCCAACGACGGGATGCCAAACAGGCTGCTGACGAGGGATTTTTCGATTGTGGAGGGTGCAGCGTCGGGTGCGGTGATCCGACTGGCAGACATTGCGGCGCGCAGCGGGGTTGCGGTACCGGAATCCGGTCGGGCGCATGCGGGAATGGGAGTCGCCTGTGCGGATTTTGATCACAACGGTTTTCCGGATTTGTTTGTGACGAATTTTTATCGCGAGCAGAATACGCTGTATCAGGGAATTGGTGCAGGGTTGTATTCCGATGCCTCGTCGCGGTCAGGGCTGGGGCCGGTCAGCCTGCCGCTGCTCGGCTTTGGGACTCAGCCGATCGATGTGGAGGGCGACGGGCTGGTGGATCTGGTGGTGTTGAACGGCGATATTGACGATTATTCCAGTACCGGGCGTCCGTGGAAGATGCCGATCACGGCGTTTCGGAATGAGGGTGGTCTGAGATTCCGGGATTTGTCGCAATCCTGCGGTCGCGACTTCACTGAGCCGCAGTTGGGTCGCGGGTTAAGTCGGGTGGATCTGAATTGTGACGGGGCAGCTGATCTGGTGGCCGTGCGTCATGACGGAAACGTTCGCCTGCTGCTGAATCAGACTCCGCAGCAGCCAGGGAATGTGGTTTTCAGGCTGGTGGGTCGTGGTCGTGGTCGTGAGCTGCTGGGTTCGACGGTGACACTGGGTGGCGAGTCAGGTGCGGGGGCTGCATCGACGATGTTTGGTGGAGATGGCTTTGCGGCCAGTTCAGAGCGGGTGTTGTATGTATCGGCGGGTGGCTTATCTGGCGGACGTCTGACGGTGCGGTGGGCTGACGGTCGTGAGCAGTCGGGCGAGTTTTCCGGGTTGAGCGGTGAGTATCTGTGCCGAGAAGAATCAGGACAATCATACACCCTGTGGGGTGTGCCACGATAAACTTCCGGTGAGGAAGAAAATTTGCCTGGCCATGTGAACAGTTGCGGGCCTGGATTTGCCGATGTTTTAAGCGGTTTTGCCTGACCGGCGGTTGACGCTGCAAAACGGTCACGTTTATTCTGTGTGAAGAAATACCGCCGCTGCAGTCGGTTTTCCAAATTTGGGCCTGCGATTGTTAGTAATCATTTGTGCATTACTTAGTGAGGAGTCGGGTATGAAGTTACGCTTGTGGGGTCGCTGGAAGAATCGTGGGGGCGGGGGTTTTACGCTGATTGAGCTGCTGGTGGTGATCGCGATCATCGCCATTCTGGTGGCTCTGCTGCTGCCGGCTGTTCAGCAGGCTCGTGAAGCTGCTCGCAGGACGCAGTGCAAGAACAATCTGAAGCAGATTGGTCTGGCTTTGCACAACTACCATGACACGCATGGTCGGTTTCCGCCGACTCAGATCATGGTTGCGTACATGGGTGCCAACAACACAAATCCGCAGCCACGAAATCACACGTGGGTTTCGCTGGTGCTGCCGTATCTTGAGCAGGCGACTTTGTACAGTTCGATCAACTTCAGTGCGGCCATGCATCTGAACGGTGTGTATCAGACTCTGTCGACTGGCGAGACGATTGTTTCGCGTAAGCTGCCTGTGCTGCAGTGTCCGTCTGACCCAGGGTTTGGTGGTGGCATTTCAACTCATGGTCTGTCGCATATGAACTATGCCGGCAACATGGGCTGGGACTGGCACTATCGTGGTCCGCACTGGGCCCAGGGTCCTTTCCAGAACGGTTCAGAAGGAACTCGACTGGAAGACGTGAAGGACGGTACATCGAACACGATCTGTGTTGCTGAGACATCTACGCAGGGCTTTACTCCCCGCGCCGGTGCTCCCAGCCATCAGGCGATGGGTGGTGTAATTCGTCCCAGCGGTGTGACGAATGCCGTATTCCGAACTCCGTTTATTGATCCGGGCAGCAACGGCGACGTGATGGATTCTGCGGCCCTGCGTGGGATTGGCATTGCCACTTCGCGCGTCTGGCTGCGTCCGGACGGGCAGGCAGCTGGTTACTGGTGGAAGTCTTCACCGTATGCTCATCCGCCGACCTATCTGGCCTGCTTTGGTCTGAACAACAACTGGCCGGGTGCCAGCAGCGTTCACACCGGTGGTGGCCAGTTCCTGATGTGCGACGGTTCTGTCCGTTTCATCAGTGAAAACCTCCAGGGTGCTCAGCAGCCTTCTATCTGGTTTGCTCTGCACACCTATGTGGGCAGCACGGAAGCCGGTCAGCCGATTGTCGGCGAGTTCTGATTTTGCCCTGTGGCGATCAGCCTGACTATGACTCCCGCGCCGTCCTGTTCAGTACGGCCGGGAGTTTTTTTTGTGGATTGGTTTTGTGACTGAAGGAGTTCATTCGTGTTGCGAAAACTGTGTGCTGTGGCAGTACTGTTGTCGTTGTTCGGCGTAGTCGGCTGTGGTGGTGGTGCTGAGGGTGGCGCGAAGGCCAGGACGGTACCGTTCACTGGCAAGCTGACTTTGGATGGCAAGCCGTATGGCAAGGTGAAGGTGCAGTTTATTCCTGAGGGTTCTGATCAGGGCGTGCGGACTTCCTACGCCGAAGTGAAGGACGATGGAAGTTTTTCTGCCACGACCTATGTCACTGGTGACGGTATTGTGCCGGGCAAGTATACGGTGCGAGTAGGTTCTGAGGGCGATGGCGGGTCAACAGATCCGGCGGCGATGATGGCTGCGGTTTCGGGAGCATCGATTGAGGCCTTCACTGTCGACATTCCGGCAGAGGGTTTGTCGGATGTTGAGCTGAAGCTGACCAGTTCGAATGCGAAGGCTAAGGGTGGCGGCATGCTGGGTCAGTGAGTTTTGTGCCCCGGTGTGTGCTGCGTCTGCAGAACTTCTGCAAAAGGCTCGAGCAAAAAATGCTTGGGCCTTTTTTCATTTCATCGGCGGCTGGAGAACCATTCTTTTCAGCAGCAGGGTGATGGCAGTGGACCATCCAGCAGTTGTGCCGGCCGCCAGTGTCTGGATGACCAGCAGTTGTGGGCTGCCGTGAATCAGAGATTCGACGGGAGTTTTATCCCAGTGGAAGACGCCATTGGAGGAGCCGGCCAGCAGTCCGGGCAGCAGCATGCCGACGAATGCTGAGGCTGCAAGGTACATTGGCAGCTGCAGTGTCTGCAGTGTTGTGCGTTTCTGGAGTGGATCGCAGCAGACGAGGGCAGCAGCGGTGCCCCCGGCTCCGCAGATCAGGGCTGTCATGGGGTCATACAGCATGGCTCCGGCTGCTGTCGCTGCCATCCCGGTCAGCAGTCCGTGCACCGGCCGGCAGTTACCTGCACTAAACGTCATTCGCAGCAGTGTGCTGCAGCTGTAGCCGCCGCAGGCTGCCGCCAGCAGGTTCAGCAGCATCATGGCTCGTAATGGTGCTGACGGTACCTGCAGCGAACATGAGAGGACTGCAAAGCCGGGCCACAGCAGTCCGGTGCAGATTTGCTGCAGGCGAATACCTGCCGGGGCCTGATCGTCCGAGGCCAGCGTGTGATCGGCAGCAAATCCTGCAGCGATTACGGAACAGCAGGTGAGCAGCAGAAACAGGGAGCCTCCGGTATCGAGAGCATGACGAATTCCGAGCCAGCCTTCACCCCAGACCCAGTGTGCGATAGGCACATAAACGAGAACGCCCCAGGCGGTGCTGAATGCGAGGACTTTGCCGGCTGACGTTCCCGTGGTGGCCACTGCTGCAGAGACTCCGCCTACGGCACACAGGTAGATGGCCATTTGCAGTACGATGAAGGCGCTGAGTGAGACACTGTGATGTGGTCGTCGTGAGGCGAACAGCGGTTCGCCGGGATCGCCCTGGGCTTCCAGCTGCGAGAAGCCGGCAAAGTGCAGATCTCCGACAAAACCGCCGCGACCGAAGAATGGTCGAATATCTTGCTGATTGGCCGCATCTCGCATCATTTCAGACATGGGCCTTGGGGCTTCTGCTTCTGGTCCGGAAGGCGTGGTCCCCAGCGATGGCCCGAAGGCCAGGCTGTGCAGCAGCAGCAGCCACAATGTGACGTGCACTGCGGCTCCGGTCAGCCACTGTTCGGGATTCAGCTGCAACTGCAGCAGTCGTCCGCGGCTGAATACTACCAGCAGCGCCGGCAGCAGCACCAGCAGCAGCAGGATGGCAGCCAGCAGCAGCCACAGCATCTGAGCACCGTCAAAGGTTCCATTCCACTCCACGATCATGGCTGTTGCCCTACCCTTTCTCCGGTCCCGCGACGCAGTACGATCTGCTGATTTGCCGAAACTCCGGGAAATCTTTCTGTCGAATTCTCAGTCGGTCCATCCGGCCACACAACTGTCACAGCCTGTACGGCAGTACGAGTTCCCAGGCCAAAGTGAACGCGGCTGTCATTGCTGGCGAGGTAGCTGCTTTGCGGCAGACAACAGGCTGTGCGACGACTTCCATCACTGAATTCGAGTATGATTTTGGCTCCGATGGCGTCGCGACCGCCGGTCCCGGTTGCTGTCTTCACCTGCAGCCAGTTGCCATTCGCGAGATCATTACGATAGCAGCGGGCGCGGTCACCGCAGTTGGTAACGATCAGGTCCTGGTCACCATCATTGTCGAGATCTCCCCATGCCAGGCTGCGGCCCGATGCCTGAGCCGCAGTGAAGTCACCTGCTGCTGCGTTGTCAGCCCGCCAGGATTTGTCGGCAGTCCCCAGCAGCAGCACGTTCTGATCGTGATAGGCTCGCCAGTATTCCGCAGTATTGTCAATCCGCTCTGTTCTTATCTGAAACTCATCTTCACCGTGGAATGGGAATCCGCTGTGGCAGGGAATGACCAGTCCGTTGACGATTGGGATATCCAGCAGTCCGTCGTGATTCAGGTCCAGCAGGGCGACTCCCCAGCCCGTGTGTCCGCGTGATGCAACATCAATTCCGCATCCGGGAGTGCGGTCCTGAAACAGTCCTGCGGGGCTGCCAAGGTAAAGTGTGGCGGTTTCTTTTGTGAGGTGAGTGACCAGCAGGTCGATACAGCCGTCTGCATCCACGTCTCCGGCTGCAGCTCCCATACCCGCTTCAACATGGCCCGCCAGATTGCAGGCGGTACCTCGCAGTGTGGCCTCTTCAATGAAAGTTCCGTTTTGCTGGTTGACCCACAGTCGATTGGGAGCTCCGTCGTTGGCCACAAACATATCGGGCCAGCCATCGCCTGTCAGATCCAGGCACACAGCACCGAAGCCAAATGTTGCTGCGGCAGACAGTCCGGCCGCTTCCGTCACGTCTCGGAACGTCAGTTTTCCCTGTGCTTCAGCACTGCCCGTTTCGTTGTGATACAGGCGATCAACAGTGGGCTGAAATTTGTGAGGTCCGCAGTAGCTGACGAGGCCGTGTGAAAATCCACAGGATACGGAATGCCCGTACTGTGGATCGGCTGTGTAGTTCACGACCAGCAGATCCAGCCAGCCGTCACGATCATAGTCGAAGAAGGCGGCTGCAGCGCCCCAGTCGGATTCGGTGCGATTCAGGGCCTGCGTGGCGTTTTCAAACTTGCCGCTGCCAGTATTGCGATACAGCGAGTCCTGTCCGTAGTTGGCAATGAATACGTCGGGGAATCCATCGTTATCCGCGTCACCAACTGCCACTCCTGCACCATATCCGGTGTCCCCCAGACCCGTTTCATTGGTCACATCCTGAAAACTGCCGGGCCGCATCTGGCGAAACAGTCTGTTGCGGTAATCCGCTTTGGGCGGCAGCGTTCCGATGGCTTTGGGGGACGGGCCGCAGTTCACAAAGTACAGATCCTGCAGTCCATCGCAATCATAATCCATGACAGCTGCGCCGGCCCCGATGGATTCGGGCATGAACCAGGTTCCCAGTGGTCCGACGATGTGGCGGAAATCAATTCCCAGCTGGTCTGTCAGGTCCTGCAGTCCGCCACTGTCACCGGTTGTTTGGCGACTGCGAGGCTTTTCCTCGAGACAGTCGTAGTCGGGCACCGCCGGGTCGGGGCGGCTGGCAATCTCCTGACGGGCTCGGTCACGAATGCGTCCGGTTTGATACCAGACCAGCAGACACAGGAGCAGAGTACCAGTGATGGCCGCGAGGCGTTTGAGTCCATTTGACGGGTTTGAAGATTGCTGCGTCACGAAGGCCTCACTGTGCTGTTGTCTGTCCGGCTGCTGAATCAGTGGCTGCAGCCTGTTTCAGTTCTGTTTGCAGTCGCTGCAGTTCAGACTGTTCGGCCTGTTGCCCAGGCGAAAGCAGTGCTGCGACGGGCTGCAATGCAGCGGCTGCATCCGACAATTGTTTCTGTCGCAGCAGCAGCTGTACCAGTCCAAAACGGATCCACGGATCCCCAGGCGTATCGAGCACAGCCTGGCGGTATTCGGCGATTGCTGCCGCGGTCTGTCCGGCAGCATCCAGCAGATCTGCACGCACAGCTCGTGCCAGACCGTAATCCGGCTTTAGCTGCAGACAGCGTTCCAGGCTCTGCAGCGCCTGAGCCTGCTGTCCGGCCTGGGCTGTGGTGACTGCCAGGTGAAAATGAATCAGCGGGTCGGCAGGGAATCCGGCGGCCAGTCTGCTGAGTTCGGCCAGGGCTTCCGCCGTGTTGCCCTGATCACGCAAAGCCAGTGCACGATTCAGTGCGGGCCTGGATCGTTCCGGAAATCGGCTGGCCAGCGTCGACAGTGTGCGCACGGCCTGATCCAGTCGGCCCTGCTGCCGCTGCAAATCGGCCTGCGCCGAGGCCACAGCACCACTGGCGTCAAAAGCCCGCAGCTGTTCCAGCCAGGGGTCGCGGACAGCAGCATGAGGCTGAGCATGACGCGATTCTTCCAGCAGTTGTCTGGCTGAGTCTGATTGTCCCTGCTGCAGCTGGATACCAGCCGCTTCTCGCAACAGCAGGTCGCTGACGACCTGCTGTTGTCTGGCAGCCTGCAGCCATTGCAGAGCCTGATCCGGAGCATTCATAAGGCGGGCGAGGCGGATTCGCTGCAGCCACACATCCGGTTCACGAGGAAATCGCCGGGCAAGCTGCTGCAGCCTCGGTTCCGCAGACTGGAATTGTCCCAGCGTCAGCAGTACTGAAACCAGTCGCAGTTCTGACTGAGCAGCACCGGGCTGCAGTGCAGCCGCCGCGGCATACTGTGCCGCCGCTTGCTGCAGATCTGTTTGCTCGAGAATCACCCCGGTGAGATGCGGCCAGCGGGCGTCCTGCGGGGCCAGTCTGGCAGCCGCCGCGAAACACTGCAGCGCTTCAGCTGGTCGCTCATGCTGCATCAGTGCCATGCCATAATCACCCCATGCTGTTGCTGAATGCGTCTGTCGCAGCAGACGGTCTCGCAGATCGGTCAGCAGAGACACCACAGTCCGACTGGCTCCCTGACCGGAAAACTGCGGGATCTCCGGCAGTGGCTGGCGGAATCCTGTTTGCCAGACAAGCAGCCCGGCTGCCAAAATTCCGGCCGCTGCCAGGCTCGAACACCACCAGCTGCGGCGAGTCATGGTTGCGCTCCCGCAGCAGCCACTGGCTGCCCCGCACCCTGCCGCAGCTCCAGCACCTGATCCACGGCACCTCCCGCAAATCGCTCGACTTGCACCGCACCATCAGGCCACTGGACTTCAATCCAGTCGCAGGCAGACAACTGTCCCAGCCCGAAATGAACTCGCGAATCACTCTCTGAAAGATATCCGGTTTGCGGCTGCACCTCAGCCACCAGCCGGCGGTTTCCGCTGGCGACGGTGATTCGAGCTCCTGGAGCAGCACCAGCGCGATGGCTGCTGACGGTACGGATCTGCAGCCAGTGACCGAGTCTTGCAGCGACATTTTTATAGAGGGCTGCAGGTGCCGAAGTGCTGGCCACCAGCAGGTCGAGGTCGCCATCATTGTCGATGTCTCCCGCCGCCAGCCCGCGAGACACTTCAAGTCGTTCCTGAAACACATCAGCAGCATGCGGGGTGAAGCGACCGGCTGCGATTCCGGCATACAGCTGACTGGATTCGGCATATTCCTGCCAGTGGCTGCCTGCGGGTTCCGGCTGCAGCAGCGGGGCCCGCATCACGCGGCCATTCACGACAGCAAGGTCAACCAGCCCATTCAGGTCAAAATCAGCCACGATCGTACCGAATCCGGTCATGTTGCGACTTGGTTCACCAAGCCCGCTGCGACCGGTGTCGTCGAGAAAAAAACCGTCCGTGGTTTCGCGATACCACGTGTTGGTTTCACCTCGCAGATGTGTCAGAAACAGATCCAGTCGTCCGTCCTGATTCAGATCTGTCCGACTGACACCCATACTGGCCTGGGGCCGTCCCTGCAGATCCACAGCACAGCCTCGCAGCACAGCCTCTTCAGTAAATTCACCGGCGGGGTTCTGGATCCAAAGAAAGTTTGGCTCCATGTCGTTGGCCACGTAAATATCGGTAAGCCCGTCACCGTTGAAGTCGGACGCCGCTGCCCCCAGACCCTTGCCCTGGGCGCGAGCAATTCCGCTGGTGACCGTCACATCACTGAACCGGAACGGCTGTCCGGCACCCCCCAAATTGCGGCACAGCAGATCAGCGGTTCCCTGAAACGACTGCGGACCGCAATAATCGCGACGACCTGTGCCGTCAGCACAGATGCTGCCCGGAAAGTAGTCCACATAGTGGGTGACAAACAGATCCAGCCAGCCATCACGATCATAGTCAAACATCACAGCAGCTGTAGCCCAGTGAGAATCGCTGACGAGTGATTCAGCAGTCACATCCACCATACGAATCTGTCCGGCTTTGGTGTCATTGCGAAACAGCAGGACACCGCGAGCTCCTGTAGTGACGGCATCAGGATCACCGTCGTTATCAAAATCCGCAGTGAAACAGCCCATTCCAAATCCGCGCACTCGCAGCCCCGCCTGTTCACTGACATTCAGCCAGTTACCATCAGGCTGCTGCTGCAGGACGCAGCACAGTCCGGCCTGTTCGGGAGCCTGTTCAGGGCGGACATCGCCCGGCACCAGCACAATATCCAGTCGCCCGTCATTGTCGAGGTCGGTGAGCGAGCAGCCACTGCCCATAATGCCGGGCATCTCGAAGCTGGCGGGGTTTGAATAATGAAAGTTTGGCGGGACCGGCAAATTCTGTACTCGCTCAAACCACGGTGCCACGAATTCAGATGTGGCGGGCTGGGTGGCCGGGTCGAGCTGCAGCGTGTCAGGACCGGTCTTTTGACTGCAGCCGAAAGGCAGCAGGCAGACCACCGCGAACAGAGCCGCGCAGGCAGTCCGGTGTGGCCTGCGAGTCAGCCCTGCTGTCCTTGCTGAATTGTCGTGCGCGGTGTTCCGCATCTGTCACTCCGCACGGCCGGAATTGCCATGCTGTCCAGTCAGGGTTCTGCAGGTGTTAAGCAGAATACAGTACCGGCCCTCGGAAACGAAACTCAGACGCGCTGATTCAGCGGACCGGAAATGCAAAAAACCGCGTTTCCGGGCGGAAACGCGGTTTTGGCTGCAATACAGGTGTCTGCAGGATTTCAGTAGCGGTAGTGCTCGGGCTTGTACGGGCCGGTCGGCTTCACACCGATGTAGGCTGCCTGTTCCGCAGTCAGTACTTCCAGCTTGGCGCCCAGTTTGCCGAGGTGCAGACGAGCAACTTCTTCGTCCAGTTCTTTGGGCAGCAGGTGCACATCGACTGAATACTTGCCGGGGTTGGTCCACAGTGCAATCTGAGCCATCACCTGGTTGGTGAAGCTGTTGCTCATCACGAACGACGGATGGCCGGTGGCACAGCCGAGATTCACGAGGCGACCTTCGGCCAGCACAATGATGGCCTTGCCGTTCGGATAGACGTATTTGTCGACCGGACCGCCTTCATCGGCTGCCGTCTTGATGCGAATGCGACGCACAGACTTGTGATTGTTGAGATACGCGATCTGGATTTCAGAATCGAAGTGGCCAATGTTGCAGACAATTGCCTGGTGCTTCATCTGGTCCAGGTGTTCGCCGCGGATCACGTCGATGTTGCCTGTCGCAGTGACGAAGATGTCGCCGATGGCAGCAGCTTCGTCCATGGTCAGGACCTGATAACCTTCCATCAGTGCCTGCAGGGCACAGATCGGGTCAATCTCGGTGACAATCACGCGAGCACCCAGACCGTCCATCGCATCGGCACAGCCCTTGCCCACGTCGCCATAACCGCAGACCACGACGACCTTGCCGGCCACCATGACGTCGGTTGCACGCTTGATCCCGTCAGCCAGCGATTCGCGACAGCCGTAGAGGTTGTCGAACTTGGACTTGGTCACCGAATCGTTGATGTTGATGGCGGGCACGGCCAGTTTGCCGGCAGCCTTCATCTGATGCAGGCGGTGTACGCCCGTGGTGGTTTCTTCAGACAGCCCAATGATGCCTGGCAGCAGTTCGGGGAACTTGTCGTGTACCATGGTGGTGAGGTCGCCACCGTCGTCCAGGATCATGTTGAGCGGCTGGCCGTCCGGGAACACAATCGTCTGCTCGATGCACCAGTCGAATTCTTCGTTGGTCATGCCCTTCCACGCGTAGACCGGGATGCCGACAGCAGCAATGGCTGCAGCAGCGTGGTCCTGAGTGGAGAAGATATTGCAGCTGGACCACTGCACCTGAGCACCGAGGGCTTTGAGAGTTTCGATGAGCACGGCGGTCTGGATGGTCATGTGCAGGCAGCCTGCAATACGAGCACCCTTGAGCGGCTGGGAGTCCGCGTATTTTTCACGCAGCGCCATCAGGCCGGGCATTTCGATTTCGGCAATTTCAATTTCTTTTCGCCCGAGTTCGGCCAGTTCGATATTGGCCACCTTGTAGGGCAGTGCTGATACGGCGCTCATTTAAATCTCACCTGCAGGACAGACTAAGAAGATTCAGACCCGGGGTCTTTCCGCTGAATAACCCCCTACTTTAACCACGGTTTTCCTGGAAACTCTACAGAAAAGCCATTGTTTTGCCCGTTGCTGCGGATGGGAAACAATGGAAAACCGCCCGAACCGTCAGAATCAGCCACCTTTGGAGCGACTGAGTCGTTTGCGTTCGGTTTCGGTCAGCAGTGTTTTTCGCAGCCGAATGACCTGCGGGGTCACTTCGACATATTCGTCCCACTCGATGTATTCCAGTGCGGCTTCCAGAGTCATCTGACGGGGCGGACGCAGCAGGATCGCATCATCTGCGCCCGTGGTTCGCATGTTGGTCAGTTTCTTTTCGCGAATCGGATTGACGACCATGTCGTTATCGCGGCTGTTTTCACCGACGATCATGCCTTCATAGACTTCATCGCCTGGATTCACAAACAAGTCGGCTCGTTCCTGCAGTTTCCACAGCGCAAAGGCGATGGCTTTGCCGCCTTCCTGGGAAACCAGCACGCCGTTCAGGCGATGCGGAATTTCGCCTTCCACCGGTCGGTATTCTTCGAAGCGGTGGTGCATGATGGCTTCGCCGCGAGTGGCGTTGAGCATTTTGGTGCGGAGGCCGATGAGGCCGCGAGCGGGGATGCTGAATTCCACATGCGTCATGCCTGTCGAGGTGCTGCTCATGGCTTTTGCCAGACCACGACGAGCTCCGACCAGTTCCATGACGGGTCCGAGGTCCGAGGCCGGGACATCGACTTCCAGCAGCTCGTACGGTTCGCACCGTTTTCCGTCGATTTCGCGAACGATCACTTCCGGCTTGCCGACGGACAGTTCGAAGCCTTCGCGACGCATGGTTTCAATGAGCACTGCGAGGTGCAGAACGCCGCGGCCGGAAACCTTGAAGGCTTCCATGTCGCTGGTTTCTTCAACCCGCAGGGCCACATTCGACTGCAGCTCGCGAAACAGGCGGTCACGGAGATTGCGGCTGGTTACGTACTTGCCGTGCTGCCCTGCCAGCGGCGAGTTGTTGATGGTGAATTTCATGGCGAGCGTCGGTTCGTCGACGGCGATGCGTTCGAGCGCCACGGGGGTCAGCGGGTCGGCGATTGTATCGCCGATTTCCGGATCCGGGATCCCGGTGATGGCCACGATGTCACCGGCTGATGCTTCAGCGGTGTTGCTGCGTCCGAGATTGTCGTACAGCTGCACCTGTTCGACTTTGGCCATGGTTTTGCCGCCATTGGAACGCATCACGGCAACCTGCTGGCCGGTGCGAATGCGTCCGGCAGCGATGCGTCCGGTGGCGATGCGTCCGACGTAGCGTGACCATTCGAGACTGGTGACCATCAGCTGCAGCGGATCTTCTGGTCTGACAACCGGGCCGGGAATTTTTTGCAGCACCATGTCCAGCAGCGGGCGGATGTCACCGCCCTTGTTGGCCGGGTCATGCGTGGCGTAGCCTTCGCGGGCACTGGTGTAGATGTAGGGAAAGTCCAGAGTTTTGTCGTCGGCACCCAGTTCGACGAGCAGGTCGAAAGTCTGTGACAGGACTTCATCCGGGCGGCAGTCCGGGCGGTCAATCTTGTTGATGACCACCAGCAGAGACAGACCGCACTGGAGGGCTTTCTGGAGTACGAAGCGGGTTTGCGGTCGAGGCCCTTCGAAGGCATCAACCAGCAGCAGTGCACCGTCGGCCATCCGCAGCACGCGTTCAACTTCGCCGCCGAAGTCGGCGTGTCCCGGAGTATCGATGATATTGATGCGGACGCCTTCCCACATCATGGCGATGTTTTTTGCCAGGATGGTGATGCCGCGTTCGCGTTCGAGGTCGTTTGAGTCCAGCAGGCAGGTCTGCATCTGCTGGTTTTCACGGAAGACGCCGCTTTGGCGAATCAGGCAGTCCACGAGGGAAGTCTTGCCGTGGTCAACGTGAGCGATGATCGCGATATTGCGGACATCGGTCCGCCGCTGCACACCATCCGCGTCGACAATAGTTGCAGTTTGAGCCACAGACATGAACAATTCCCGGAAACAGATCGACAGAAACAGACTTCGCAGAGCCACCTTCAGGGAAAACCTGAGCAGGCCCGGCAAACAACGCGGCAGGGTCGAGCAGCGACGCCGTGGAAACCGCGGAAAAGCCGACCAGAACACCGCGGCATGCTATCGACAAAACGGGCCCATTCGAAGATCTGCGTGTGAAAATCGAGTGAAATTCCAGGGTAATGGAGTGTTTTAGGGTGGAAGAGTTGGAAAATGAGGGTGACAGCCTGCCGGATCAGTCAACAGAAAGCGAGCAAACAGCATGCAAAGTTCCGCCGCCACCGTGTCCGAGTATCTGCAACAGCTGCCGGCCGAACGCCGGCAACTGATGGAAACTCTAAGGAATCTCATTGCCGGCAGCATTGATCCTCGATTTGTGGAAACCATGCAGTACGGAATGATCACGTGGGTGATTCCGAAAGACATCTATCCGCCGGGCTACCACTGCAAACCGGCCGACTGCGTGCCGTTTCTGTCGCTGGCGTCGCAGAAAAATGCGGTTTCGATCTATCTGATGAGCGTTTACTACGACAAATCGCTGGAAACGCGACTGCGACAGGGCTGGGAGGCTGCGGGATTGCGGCTGGATCTGGGCAAGGCCTGTCTGCGAGTCCGTTCAGTGAGTGAAACGGCATTGCCGGTATTGGCGGAAGTTGTTGCCGCCACAACACTTGACTCGTACCTTCAGCACTACATTGGGGTCTTGTCAAAGGGCCGCAAGTCAGCCGCGAAGCGGCAGTCGGGGAAGAAAAAGTGACCAGTGGTCAGTGGTCCGTCAGGCGAGCCGCGGACGGGAGTCCGCGGGTGGGGCCCTTTATGTAGCTCGGGCTTTCCAGCCCGAGATCTGTCCTTCTGCGATTGGGGTGCGGGCAGTTGGTCTCACGCGAAGCCGCGAAGCCGCGAAGCCGCGAAGGGCGGTGGTGAGTGGGTGTTTTTCGAGTACGAGTACGAGTACCGTCCGCCAGGGCGGACTGAGTACGAGTACGAGGGGCGACCTTTGTGACGGGTGTGTTTTTTGCGTTTTTCGTGCTCGTGCTCGTGCTCGTGCTCGAATTTCGCCCGCTCCGTCCCCTGTTCGCCCGGTGGCTGCTTTCTGTAGCTCGGGCTTTCCAGCCCGAGCTCTGTGCTTTTGCGTTTGTGTTGCGGGCAGTTGGTCTCACGCGAAGCCGCGAAGCCGCGAAGGACAGTGATCAGCGGTCAGTAAGGCGAGCCGCGGACGGGAGTCCGCGGGTGTGGGTGCTCTGCACTGCGGCCGGCGGCATCTGTGGGGCAGTTCTGGGCGTTTCTGTGAGTGGGTTGCCTTTGGTGTTCTGTGGGAATGTGGGCCCCCTCACCCCCGACCCCTCTCCCCCGTTTCACGGGGGCGAGGGGGGATTTGTGGGCGAGCCGCGGACGGGAGTCCGCGGGTGCGGGTTCCTTTATGTAGCTCGGGCTTTCCAGCCCGAGATCTGTCCTTCTGCGTCTGGCGTTCCGGCTGTATTTCTTCTGCAAATGCAAACCGGCAGGGTGACCCGCCGGGAGCGTGTTGCCTGGTGCCTGTTGCCTGGGGGCGGGCAGCGGTTATGGATTACTGCACTGCGTGGCAGGTTTTGCAGCGTTTTGCGGCGCGGACGATGCGACCACATTTGCTGCAGCGTTTGGTTTTTTTGGCAAGTTTGGCTTTGGTTTGGGGGCGCTGGACCATGGGAGAATCTCCTGAGGCACTGTCTGACAGTGTCAAAAGTCGTGAAGGGAACGGGTTGTTAGCGGCAATCCTGCATTTTACGGCAGTTTGTCTGCCATCCGGGACCAGTACCGGACACGTCGGGACGCGACGGGCAGACCAGCGGGATTCCGCGGGTCGAGCAGTGTATCGCGGTGAATCGGCCGAAACAATCTCGTTTTCCCGGGGATTGTTTGAAACGCGGTGGTCTGAGTTTCGTTTCCGGGCAG
>JBJTPZ010000369.1:0-5276 GCA_046075365.1 Planctomycetaceae bacterium | reverse complement strand
ACGGGCTGAGTCTTGCCGCCACTGTTTTTCCCATACCAGCCAAGTTTTTCCAAAGCCGGATCTGAGCCTTCCGGGGCCGTGCAGGGCGAGCCATCCTGAAAGGCACCGCTGGTGCCGGCCCGACAGGCATACTCCCATTCCGCCTCCGTCGGCAACCGAAACTGCTGCTCACACTGCAGCAGCTTCTGGACCAGCTGACAAAACTCAGCACACTGATGCCAGCTGACCGATTCGACAGGATGCAGCGGATTGCCCGAAAAATGGCTGGGGTCGGATTTCAGCTGCGAACTGGATGAATCGTCAGCACTGCTGGCAGATCTGCGTGATCGCTGTGCAGGCTGGGACGTCGCCCGCTGTGCGGCCTGCACCACGGCCTGCCATTGCTGCTGAGTCACGGGGGTTTGCCCCAGCCAGTACCCGCGACTGATCGTTACCTCGTGCTGCGGACCTTCATCAGAATACCTGCCCTGTTCATTGTCGGGCGAGCCCATCAGGAAGCGACCGGGGGGGATCCACCGCAGCAGAAAGGGCACGTCACCGATGCGAAATTCCGCGGCCGTGCCGCAGGCATCCTGCCAGAATCTGCGAGCCCAGGGCGGGCGCGGCACCTTGTCCAGCTGCAGTCGCGCGGCCGGTGTTTCCAGCTGCAGAGTGCGAGCCAGCGGCGGCAGCGAAATGCGTTCGGCGCTGCCGCTTTCCAGCAAACGACTGAACAACTGCCGCTCACCGGTGTCACTGACTACGGACACGGTCAGATGTCTGCTGCTGACTGCTGGCAGTTGTCCCAGTGGCCACCATGGTCGCAGCGTCTGTCCGCCGCTGCGCAGTACCAGTTCCGTTCCCTGCAGTCCGACATCCAGATCCAGTTGCTGGCCGGCACCGATACGCTGTTCGGCTGCCTGCAGCTGTTCGCGATACTGCTGTTCAGCCACGCCTGCGGGCAGTTCCCGCTCGTGCTGCAGCCAGGTATCCGTCAGGGCCAGTCCTTCGGCGATGAGTGGAGCCAGCTGTTCAGTGCTGCAGATCTGCGGCGGCAGTCGCTGGATCATGGCATTGAACCAACCCGGCAGGCCGCTGCGATTGCCCTCCGGGGACAACGGCTGCAGCGCCAGCTGCCGCAGTCGATCGATGACGCGCTGCAGCAGCCGCTTCGTCTGTTCCTGCTGCTGTGGCATCCGTTCATGCCAGGAACGCAGTGATGTTTCCAGTTCAATAGCACAGCTGTACGTGGAATGCTGCTGATCGATGAGTGCCTGGACGTCGTTGACGAGCTGGGGGTTGGTGGTGTAAAGCTGCCGGCGATTGCTCAGCCGGCGTGCATACGGTTCACCCGGTTTTAGTCCGCAGCAGGAAACACACTCCCAGCAGTCCGGATGATGCCAGACCAGATACTCCGCAAGCGCATCGGCACTCCCATTTTCGAGTCTCAGCCGTGCGCGGGCCTGTCGCAGGAGAGCCGGGTCAATTCTGGCAGCCGTCGCCAGCAGATCCAGCAGCGTTTCCGCAGCCTGTCGTGATGCTGCCGCTGCAACTTCGGCTGCAGGTGAAACGTTCCTCCGCCGCAGATGTCGCGGAAACCGCTGCCCGAGATCCCAGCTGACGGCATTCCAGGCAACAGCGACGTCGCTGCCCAGCAGGGCCGGTGGTACAGGAGCCAGTGCGGTTAAGAGATGGCCACGATTTTGCAGATCCATTCCCAACTGCTGCCACTTCGTGTGCACAAAAACATCAGACCGTAACAATCCCAATGAAGACAGCAGCAGGATCGGAGTCGTGGCTGGTACCGACAGACAGGAAAAACAGGAGTCCATTCTTACCACAAGCAAACTGGCCGCTCCGACGATCACCCGCAGTTGCCGAAGCAGGCCGTTGATGTCATCAGCAAACGGATGCATCTCCCTCGAATCATCGCAAACCACCGCCAGCTGCCGTGACCAGTTCAGCCTTGATACGCGAGGGATTTCAGTGACCACTTTCCCGCTGGCAGATTTCTGTATTAACTTCCTTAAGTCAATCGTCTTTGCAGCTATGTGCTGGCCGGTGCGTCTTCGAATGAATGGGCCCAGTCTCCGCCACGGAACAAGTGGCTGGGATGGTAATTTGAACCGGGGACGCCGCAGGTGCAGATCCTGATCTGAAATAGGCATACCCACAGGGGACGGCGTGCCAGGAGTCATCAGCGTCTCGGCTTTGCCCGCCAGCCACAGTTTCAGTTTTTCCGGTTGGCCGGGAAAACGGTAGACTCTGCGTCGGGCCGACGATGCGACAACAGCCTCAGGGCCGATATCCGACTGCGAATTCCTGTCCTGAGGATCACCGGAATGCTCATCTTGCAACGCTGCGTTCACACCGGAATCGGATGTTGATGCCGATGGTTGTTCGCCCGCTGCCTGATCTGGAATTCCCGCGAAGTGACTTTCCTGATTTCGCGATTCGGTAGCCGTTGCAGTTGTTACGGCCCCTTTCTCGCGCCGCACACGACCGAATCCAAAGGGCGCTGCGGCCTCGTCCAGCTGGCCATCGCCAACGGCCTTCCGGACCATCAACAGGTCCGATAAAGATACGGGACTAAGCCGCGGCATACGTTAATTCCTCGCAGACTTCAGCAGAGCAAAATCTTTGATCTCTTCGAGAACGTCCCTCTGAACTCCCTTACGCTGCTCGCCCTTGACTTTCTCAGTGTCAGCAAACTGCACCAGCGCATGCACAAGATCCAGGAACTCAGCCGCCCCGGGTTTTGCAGCTCCTGTGACATTGCGATCTGGAGTTTCAGCTCGTTCCTTCAGCACAATCTCCGCCACCTCCAAACAAACTTCATCCGAGATTTGTTCGGCGTCGTACCAGACTCGCGCCCGCTCCCTGATCAGAAACTCACCGGCATTCTCTTCTGAGGGGAACGGTACAGACAATACCAGACAGCGTCGCAGAAACGCTGCGGGCAGCTCGCGTTCTTCGTTCGTTGTGAATACGATCAGCGGCTTTTTTCCACCATCGGGAACGCTGACGTAACGATCGAGATGCGCACTGCGAAATCCGTCCGTTCCGAGGCATTCCAGCAGTCCGTTCGGCAGCGACGGGTCGGCCTTGTCGATTTCGTCAATCAGGACGACTGGTCCACAAGGCACCTCGACATCCTCGGCAATCCGCTTTGCCGGTGGGGAACACGTTCGACAGTATTTGCTGAATTTCTGCGCCTGAATTTCAGCACTGCCCCAGTCCAGGGCCCACCAAAGCACTCCAGGGCGGAAGAAATTATCTTCGGCCAAATTCTCTTTCAACAGTTTTCCCGCCGACAAATCGTTTTTTTCCGCCGCCTGCTGCACAAGCACACTGCTGATCTGAGCCTGCGCAAGCCGAGAGACTGCATCGTAATGGTACAGCAGATCATCGCGATCCGACCGTTCATCGATCACATGGGACAGGAACGGGACACCCAGTTCGGCCGCAGCAGCACGCGCAATCTGACTCTTGCCGATACCCGGTTCACCGCGAATCAACAATGGTCGATTCGTCAGAATTGCCATGTCCAGAGCCCACATCGATTCCACAGTGAATCGGTGCTTTGCCTTAGGCCAGTTGCCATCTGCCTCCATATGTGTCTGGTGGCGAGATGGATCCGGAATCTTTTTACGCAGCGGAGTAGTCATGGGATTCAGTTTCTCAGCAGATCAAAAATGTCGTACAGGCTCAGCAGTTTCCTGGTATGTTCAGGCAGGAACTTCGAAGGCTTTCCCTCAGGGTGTGCAAATAACAATAAGTCTGTCAGTTTCAGCGATTTGAGGTGCTGCTCGACAGCACCGTTTGCGTCCGGATCCATGTGGTAAGGGTCACACTCCTGCCGTCTGGCGCGCGCAATGACGACCAGAGCCTCCTCGTAGGCCTCGTCAAACTGCGTCCTGAGGGAATCCTCATCACCAGACAAAGAATCAGGAATCTCAACAATGTCTTTGGTGATACTTCTGATGAGATGCTGCTGAATCGCCAGGGTTTCGTACGCTGTCCCGATGGATTCGCCCACCGGTGGCGGCGGATCGATGCGGCGGGGAGCATCCTGGGGTTTGCGAAATATCCTTTCGAGGCCGGGTAGACGATCCATCAGGGCCGAGATTGACATGGTCAGCCAGTCATACTCTCTCGGATTGCCGTTGCTGTCAGTTCCCAGTGTACCGTGTTTCTGCCGACCCGGAATGGGGGTTGGCTTTTCAAAAAGATGGCTGCGATGAATCTGAACCCACGCCGGCGATATCGACAGCACAAGAAGGCCGGCCAGAAGTCTCTGCAGCCTGTTACAAAAAGAACTCGAAGGGGACCTCGTTGTTTTGAGCTGCGCTTTCACCAAGTCCAAAACATCAGCAAATGCAGCGGGATTCTTCTGCAGTTCAGCCACAATATCCTGCCTGAGCTTCGTACCAGTTACGTACCGGCCAAGGGGGCCACGGCAGAATTGTAAAATCGATTTGTCCGCCGCCAGTTCCTGGTTGATCTCGTTGATGATGCCTGGGAAAGCATCGGTGGGTTCACACGGACCATGCCCCTCGCCACCACCATCAGAGATGCCCAGATCCCGCTTGACCGCCTGAACGAATGAGCCGAAGTCTGTTATCAACGGCCGACTCGCTGCCGCCCCAAGGATGTCGTCCACACGGCCGGCTATCTCCCCAACCAATCTGCTTTCATCACGGCTATTACCGCTGCCATGCTTCCCCATTTTCTTGAAAGCAGCAGCGGCTTCCCGCGATTTCTGTTCCCAATACTTGACATGGGGCAAACGACCCTCAATCCGGGAAAGTTGGCTACCGTCAAACAGCCAAAAAAAACGGACGCGTTTTAGAAATGCATCGGTGTTACTATGGTCATGATTGTAAGCCACCAGCAACTCGTACATGCACCATGGCGACTTAAGAAAATTCTCACTAAGAAACACGCAGAGGTACTTAGCTTTCCCAATATCTTCTGCCATTGTATTCTTGATCGGGCGATCTTGAGACAGTCCACTCAACGCGCAAGTCAGATTGATCTGGGACTTTTTCAATTCATCACAGAATCTTCTAACACAGCCTGCGTTCGCACCTTCAGTTTCATCTTGCGAAGCAAACGAAACTGCAATTTCGCGAATCGTTGCCATGATGCTGTCTGGCCTGACACGTGGATGTTTTGTGCCACTACGGAACTTGCCGCAGTCACTCCTGTAATTTTGCGTTCCCTTGAACATGAATTCCAGCGAAGTCAACAAAAATCGGAACGGATCTTTGCGGGTTTTCTTTTGTGTTCCAAAA
>JBJTPZ010000368.1:0-13230 GCA_046075365.1 Planctomycetaceae bacterium | reverse complement strand
CCTGCCCAGTTCCCGCAGCAGCGCTGAGCACACAGTTGATCTTACGCGAAGACGCGAAGACGCGAAGGGAGTCGCAAAGGGCTGGGCAAACTGGCGGCATCCTTGCCGCACACCCGGGCACTGCCGTGCCCGGCTCGCCTGAAAGCACGCCTGAACGCCCCTCCCCGTAGCTCGGGCTTTCCAGCCCGAGCACAGCCCTGCACCGCACAGCACCGGCGTGTTTGATTGCCGGAATGCAGTTTATCCAGGGCGGCTGGCCCCCTCACCCCCGACCCCTCTCCCCCGTTTCACGGGGGCGAGGGGAGGATTACGTGTCTTTCTGTGTCCTGAAAAACGCAATAGCACCCCTCGCCCCTCGAAGGGGAGAGGGAACGGGGGTGAGGGGTATAGTCCCCCTTTCCACGTTCCCGCAACAGCGCTGAGCACACAGTTGATCTCACGCGAAGCCGCGAAGACGCGAAGGGAATCGCAAAGGGCGGTGTTCGAGCACGAGCACGAGCACGAGCACGAGCACGAGCACGAGGACTCGCCAGGGGGGCTTCCCGTAGCTCGGGCTTTCCAGCCCGAGCACAGCTCTGCACCGCACTGCACTGGCGTGTTTGATTGCCGGAATGCCGCACGGGGGCGAGGGGAGGATTGTGTGGCCTGTGAGGCTATCCGTCGCTGGCAGTGTCATCCGCGGGCAGTTGTCGCAGTACCGTTTGAATGCGGTTCAGGTCCAACAAAGACTCGATGTTCCAGCCGGTGGCGGCCAGCAGTGGCAGCGGTCCAGCCGCAGCACTCTGCTGCATTTGCAGCAGTGCCTGGCGTACCAGCCGGAAGAAGTCGCGGCGGGATCCGGTATGCCGCAGGATGGTCCGCATCAGCCGGGCTGCTGTTTCTCCCCCGGTGGTCGGCTGCAGCAGCCAGATCACAATGGCACCGGTATCGAGCTGTCGCTGCCCGGCTGTTCTGAAGGCTGCCGTGCGTAAAAACGATTCGACTCCCGGAGCCATCGCTTTTAATGCCGCTTCGACTGCGGCTGAGAGTTCCGGTTCGAGCCCTGCTGCAGAGTCTCCGGAGCCTGGGGCTGACCAGGTGCCGGCGAGCCCGCGGGCGGTCCGTTCGACCAGTTCTTCCGGCGTCAGTGCAGCCGGCTGCAGCACCAGGACAGCTGCGCTGGCACTGTAAGTGTACCGATGCACCATCTGCTGCGTCAGTTCGCCCCGCTCGCTGGCCATGCCGGCCAGTTCAATCTGTACCTGCAGCGGCGGCTGGCCCGGCTGGCGGACAGCCGGCAGCAGCATCCAGCGATAACCGTCCGCCGGACCTCCGACAAATCCCTGCCAGGCGGCGGCTGTGGCGAGGTCCCAGCGGATTCGCTCAACCGGTATGTGTCGATCTGAGCCGTCACCGATCCACGCCTCTGCATCCGCCACAGCAGCTGCACCGGCTTCAACCGTCCGGACCGCAGCCGCCGTCAAAGTGCGATGTCTGAGCAGCAGCCGCAGCTGCCGTGCGTGTGCGAGGTCGGCCGCAGCTCCGGACGGCAGTGCAGCACCATTTTCCTGCCAGCGTGCCAGCCGGCGACGATCTGCCAGAGGTTCCAGACAGACCAGCAGCCAGCGTCGCTGCACATCCAGCCGCAGCCGAATTCCGAGCCCGCGACATTCCCAGATTTCTTCGAACAGATTGCGCAGCAGCGGAGCGGGCAGGTGCAGCAGTCCGGTGGCCAGCTCAGCATCGACCGTGGCGGTATCTGTCCCTGTGGCGGCTGGCAGACAGTCCAGCTCAAGGATCGCGAGGACTCCGGAAACCGAGTTTTGCAGCCGCGGCAGCGTGGTCAGTCGCAGTCCGAATCTCTGCAGTACGGCCAGCGGTACAGGCTGGAGCGGTGTCAGAAAGGCCAGCAGTCCGGCGAAATGTGCGGCGGCCGCCCGCTGTGCGTCGCGCGACGTGAGCACAGGCAACGGCGACTGCTGCGGATCGAGGCGTGATTGCCCGGACTGCTGCAGCCGAAAGACGACAGTGTCCTCAGCACCGTGCTGCATCCGCAGAGCCAGTGCCGCCGAATGACTGACATTCTGCAGAAAGATGGCCGCGTCAAGATGTGTCGGCAGTGTTCCGGCAGCAGCTTGTTCCGGATCCCCCAGAACTGCCATGCGCCCGGTCGGGCAGCCCGTGGCACGCTCCAGCTGTTCACGCCTGCGCTGCTGCTGAGACTGCTCACTGCCCGGCATAAACAGGGCTGCCGATCGCCCGTGCCGGAGACAGGCCTGCGCCAGTCCGTCGGCGGCAACGCCGACATCCGATACCTCCAGCACCAGCGACCACACGGCCACCGGTCGACGCGGCCGCAGCTGCAGCAGATGTCGGTCCGGATCCAGTCCCTTGCGCCCCGTGATTCGCTCCAGCACCAGTTCGCGACCGGCTGCCGACAGCTGGTCCACACCGACCACCGTCTGCAGCAGCCGCCCTGCCGATTCCAGCAGCAGCCGCTGTTTGTCCACCAGAAAAGGCAGATGAAAAGACTGCTGCTCTGAGAAACTGCCCAGGTCGTCCACCAGCAAAACTTCCGGCAGCTGCACCAGCCGGACATGCTCGGGCCGCCGACCTGTCTGATGGCTGAACCAGGATCTCTCGAGGGATTCCGGATGAGCGACGAGGATCTGCGGCAATGGCTGAGCAGACTGCAGCCAGTCTTCCATGACCGCATCCTGAAGACTGCTGCAGTGCAGATAGTAATGGAGTCGCAACCCTGCAAGAAAACGCCGCACCTGCTCGACCGCCAGCGCTTCCCGCTGCGGATCAGACACCAGCAGCAGCACGAACTGGCCGCGAACAAAGGCGGCGTGCACAGCACAGGCAATCAGGGCGGATGTGCGACCGGCTCCGCGAGCCCCTGCCAGCAGCAGGTCAGCACTGAGCCCTGCATCCAGCCGTGCCCCGCTGGCTGCCGCCGCCTGCAGAGCTTCCCGGTACAGCTGATCAAAGGCCCGCAGCGCTGCCACCTGATCGACGGTGGGCGTGACTTCCGGCGGGAACAGACTGCACCACAGCTGGTCAGGTCCCTCAGACCGTGCCGGCGGTGCGGCTTCACTGCGGTGAATCTGCACTCGCTCAGGCTGCTGCAGCGGCAGACTGGCCTGCCGCAGAATTTCCGAGACCCATGCGGGCGGAATGTCGGGCTGTTCGGCAGGCGGCTGTTCGGCAGGCGGGGCTGCAGTTGCGGCAGAGGCAGCAGCGTTGGCAGAGGCAGCATCCAGTTCCGCCAGCGACTGCCGCGTCTGGCGCAAACTGCGCCACAACAGCATCAGCACCACCGTCAGGATGGCCAGTACCCAGGGGCCCAGCATCAGCGGAGCACCGCGAAATCGCGGCGGCAGCCAGGGTTCCAGCCATCGCCGGAGCGATTCCAGCTGTCGCAGCTGAGCGATGTCGCGCAGTCCCCACACCACAAATGCGGCACTTGTGGCCAGTGCTGCCGCTCCACTGAGAATTTCGCGCCAGCGGATCGGCGGCCCGGCACCGTCAGGCCCGGTCGATTCTTCCGCACGAATCAGCCACAGCAGCGCGACGACCGGAACGAAGGCCAGCATCTGAATCAGCCGCTGCACGACGGGCGAGAGAGCCGGATGATGTCCCAGCCAGAGCGGCAGCAGCAATCCGGTCACCAGAATCAGGCCGCAGACCCAGGGGTCGATGGTCCCCGCAAATTCGCGTCCACTGCGACGGCTGCGGAGCTGCACGGCGGCGATCCGTGCCAGCAGTCCAATCGCAGCCAGCAGCCCGGTCAGCATTGCCGCCAGCAGGACAGCCCCGCGGAGCAGCAGCTCGGCATTGCGCCACAATAACTGACGCCCCGCAGAATCTCCGGCCAGCCAGACCAGAAAACCGGTGACAGCACCTGCCGCGGCAAACAAAAGACCGCAGATTGTCCGCCACCGCAGCTTCAGCCACTGCGGGTGCGATGACCAGCTTCCCAGCACATCGCTGACAAATTCCTGGCCCCTCATGCAGCACCTCCGGCCGATGACGGGCCTGCCGGTGTCGAAGTGTGGGCGAAGGCGGGTTCAGCGAGCACGAGTGCCACCCGCTCAGGCCGCAGCAGCAGCTGCTGAAACCACAGTCCGGCGAACGGCAGACCGGCACCGCGTTTGGCAGTGACAGGACACAGCAGGGCTGAGTCCGGAAAGCGGGAGCTGAGCCGCAGGACAGATTCTTCCAGCAGGAGCACCGGCGGAGGCTGCAGGATGGCGTCTGCCAGCACTGCGGGGTCCTGGCGACAGCTGAGTGCCTGCAGGAAGGGAGCAGCCTGCAGCTTCTGTACGGCAGCCACCCAGGTTTCGGGGGTATTTTCGCCTGAGTCTGACGATTCGGGCGGGGGTGAGCCGACAGCCAGACATTCCGCCTCAGCACTGACCGCCTGCCGCTGCAGTTCCTGCTGCACTGCCAGCAAAAGTCGGCTGCGTAACTGTTCGAACAGCAGCCGCAGCCGAGGTCCGGGCAGCCAGCCACGCAGCCCGGCAGCACTTTGCATGGCAAACGGGCGCCAGTGCTGTTCCAGAAAATCATCCACCAGCTGCCGACAGACCCGCTGCAGCTGTTGTTCGGCCACGGCTTCCGAGGGCATGGTGTGAAACAGCTGTCGCCGCTGCAGGATGCTGCGAAGCAGTCTGCGCTGTTCGCTGCCGAGTGCAACGGTACCGGCAGCGGCCAGAGTCTGAGTACCGCCTGCTGCCTCCGCCGCTCGCTGTTCGGACAGTGCGCCGAGCGCCACGGAAACTCGCGACAACAGCCAGCGATCGCGTGCATCCTGCAGAACCACCAGCCGCTGCCGGCGTAGTTTTTCTGCCGCCCGCACGCTGGATTCCGCCCAATAATGCCGCTCCTCCTGCAGCTCATCCAGCCGTCGTCGAGACGCTCGCAGCTGTTCCAGACCACGCTGCCCGGCCAGTTCTTCGAGCCAGCCCGTCAGTCCCGCCGCCAGAAACGTGCCGGCAGCCGCAGCCAGCGAAAGCAGCAGTGGCGTACTGTAGCCGGGGAAAATCTGCCAGCCGGCCTGCCAGAAGAAGAAGCCCAGAGCACAGATGACAGCGATGGCAGCGAGCAGGCGACGACCGGGGCCTGCAAAACCGTGGCCGGCCAGCTGCAGGGCCTGGCAGCAGTCGTCAAAATCCTGACCGGCTGCGGCCAGTTCCCGATCCCGCTGCTGCAGGTCACGCCACTGGTCAAACCGCGCCTCGGTGGCAGCCTGCAGCGGCTCGGAAAAACCGCCGCGTCGTTCGTTCAGCAGTCGCCCGGCCATCCCGGGATTACGGCACACTTCGCTCCAGCCCCGCCGGATATGCTGATCATCGGGGTGTTCATGTGTCAGAATCAGGCGTGCCCTTTCGAGTGCATCGGTGCGACCGGCCCGCGTCAGCGACTGCTCCCACCGCTGCCCGCTGCTGACTTCGCGACCGGCAGCCCCCACCTGTTCGCTGAGCCAGCCGGCGTCCAGCAGATGCTGCGGCAGCCGCAAACGCTCGATCGGATCATACTGTTCGGGGATTCTCTCCAGCAGCCCGGGATCCACCGCCGGGTCAGACTGCTCACCGCTGTCACCGTCGGCTGCCGCGCGATTTTCCAGCAGCCGCAGCACTTCACGAGCAGTGAAGCGGGTTGCGTGCTTCAGCCGCGTCTGCAGAATCTCGGCCTGCAGCTGCACCGCTCGCCACGCAAAAACGGAACCGCTGCGGACACCCTCTTCGGCCGCAGCCGGCTTCAGAGACAGTGCAGCCGCCAGTCCGCTGACCGCCAGCGGCCAGACATGTTCAGCATAGAACACCTGAGCCCGCTCCAGCCCGGCTTCCAGGAATGGTCCGAGCACATAGCCGAGGCGAATCAGTTTTTCCGGTGCGTTCCCGGCAGCGTCGGCCGACGGCCCAACAGCCTCGCGGAAAGCCTGCAACTCAGCCTCAGCCGCAGGCCTTTCAAAAATCGCCAGCAATACCGCCTGCACTCGAGCACTGCGAATCTGGCTGCTGTGAGCCAGTCGCTCGGCAAGGTCCTGAAAGAGCTGGGCAGCGTCGAGGAACCCGGCCGCAGACGGGGCCGACGGGGAAGTTTCTGCAGCGGGAGACGTGCTGCTGCTGGCTGCGGAAGCAGGGTTCAGAGTCTGACGTCGGTGGCGGGCCAGCACACAGAGGACAACATCCCCCAGTCCTTCGACGATCCACTGCACCAGCTGCTGCCGCTGCAGATCGCGGGAGGGGGGTGCGGCGGAGCCGTGGCAGGGAGTCAGCAGCTCGGCCGGCAGAACGGCAAAGGAATTTTCAGGCGACGTGTGCCAGCCCAGCAGCTCGCTGTATTCCGGCTGTACAAAAAAATCCCGAGGAAGCTCGCCACATTCCTGCAGCAGCTCGAGGGATTCCTGATCAGCAATCAATAGCAGTCGTTCCGGCATGCAGAGGCCCGCTGGCTTCTCGGCTTTACTTCAGAGACATTGCAGCCGCCTCCAGCAGGTGCATTCGAACCCGATGGATCAACGGCAGCGAAGCAGTGGTCCGAACAGCTTCGCTGCAGTCAGCTGACGGTCAGCCGGAGCTGGCCGGGGGAGAACTTTCAGGTGCCGGAGGTTTTGCACTGGTATCAGTGTCCGCGGGCGTCGATTTCGAGCTGTTTTTGTGCCATGGTCGCCAGCGAGACTCGGCCAGTTGTTCGCTCCGCACATACTGCGGGTCGGTGTATCCGATGCCTCCGTTGATGATGCTGTCATTGACGGCAAAGATCGTGCGACCGTCCTGTTCCTCGGCGTCTTCCAGCAGCTTCCGCAGGCGAGCATCTGAATCGTAGTACTCGGCAGAGACGACCTGATCCATCCCGGCCACTCCTTCGCGGGAGTAAGCGATGCCGATGAACGGGTTTGTTGGGTGAGGAGCCGCGACGTCCGGTCGAGTGGATTCGCGGATGAGATCGGGTGTGACAGTTTCGGGCAGGACATCCTTGAGGATGTCGAGTGCATCAGCGCGGGGCAGGTCGCTGGCGGCGAAGATCACGACGCGGGATTCGCCGCCGTGCCCCTGCAGACGCCAGTACGGGCGACAGGTACGGGCCATCCCGCCGACGACTCGCAGCACGAATTCGCCATCCGGGACATGTTCGTAACTGACGGTCGCAGGATCAGCATTTCGATCCCGCCGCAAACGCACTCCAAAGTACTGGAAGAACTGTTCTTCCAGTTCGTTGCGGCGGTCTGCACTGACGGGCTGGAGCAATCTTTTCAGCCATGCATCGCGAAGGCGGCAGAGCACTTTTTCGAGTGAGAAGTGATCGAGCAGGAAACTGTCCTGCAGCGTCACATTTTCCTGGGCGATATCTTCGAGCGACGCTTCGAGCTGCCGTTTCAGTCCGAATTCATCATCTTCCTTTTGCGGCGGCGCAAGATAGGACTCGCATTTGACCAAAAATTCATGTCGCATCATCAGGCGTCCGTCAAGCATGGCGACGGGTTCACCGCGTTTCATGGGTGGCTTCATCACACGACGGAAGAAGGCGCGACCGCCGTAGCGTCCTTCGACCGAGGCTTCCGGTCGCTCGGGATCGGTAAACAGGGCGGCGTGAGCATCGGAGCGTCCGGCGACGGAGTTCGCTGCGCGACGTTCAAACCGTTTTTCGACTGATTTCACGCAGTCGACAACCAGTTTCAGGTGACGTGCCAGCCGTTCTGTGACAGCGAGGTACTGATCCAGCACAGCCAGCAGTTTTTTGCGAAGATCGCGATATCGGGCCCAGGGAATTTCGCGAGTTGCAGAGCCGATGATTTCTTCGCAGTCTTCGGCGGAAAAACGTCGCGACAGGAACGGGATTGTGCGTCGACCGCAGCTGGCGACGACGTCCTTGGTGTTTTCCGAAGACTGGACGGTTTCCGGCAGTCCCGCGCGGTCTGCCAGAATGTCGGCAGTGACCTGTTTGAGGAACTGCAGCCCGGGGTCCACAGAACGCGACTTACGGAACAGTTCGAGGACCGTGGCCTGCAAACCTGCCTGCAGATTCTCCGGTCGCAGCCCGTGCTTTTGCAACACGGCATCGACGCAGGCATCGGTCAGGACAGCGTCCGACCGCAGCAGCAATCCGACAGTCGCTGTGATTTCATCAGGGTCATCACCCTCAATCCGCTGCCGCAAAACGCGCAGCCCCTGATCAGCCTGAGCGAGCAGGGCTTTGAGCACATGATCGAGCAGTCCGGGTTCGGCGATTTCGTCACTGATCGATCTCAGTCGATCGGACAGAGTATCAGCGGTAACCTGCAGGCGATGCGGATACCGGCTGCGGAATTCCGCGAGCTGGCTGTCGACCAGATCAGGCCGAGGCGTGGACATGTCGGCAATCAGTCGCTGCCCGGCCAGCAGTTCAAAATAGTTCCGCAATGAGGCGGCATCCACTTCCACAGTGCCAACGGCAAGTCCGACAAAGGGGAATGCAGAATTGATGTCGGCCCGATCAATCTGACTTTTGCTGAGGGCCGTGTAGATGGCAGCCCCGGCCATTTCATAGTAGTCGTTGCTTTCCGGCAGGCGAGTCGTGCCGTTGTCGCGGAAGATCAGATACGCGTGATTCACGGGAGCACCGTGGTTGCGGTCCTCATCAAAACGCATGTGCAGCACGTCCGATTCCTGGCGATCCGGAAAATCCATGTGCGGCAAACGGTATTCGACAGCAGCGTCTTTGCGCTGAGACCGCTGCTGATTCTGCACCCAGCAGCTCAGCTGTGACAGACCGGTCAGTGAATTGGCCTGCATCGGGATCCGCTGTTCAGGGTGTTTTTCCATGACGTCTTCAAGGCAGGAAGAGTCGAACAGGAAAGCTCGCGGATTGGCGGCGATGCCTTCGCGTCCCAGCATTTCACGAATTTTGAAGGCAATCAGTTCCCAGCTGCCCCGTCCGGTGCCCCCGGACAGTCCAGCCACAATCACCACATTCCAGACCGCCACATTGTCCTTGCCGCCGACGCGATTGACGATTTCCGTGATCATCTTCTGCAGGCTGCGGGCAATTTCATCAAGTTTGCGCCAGGTGAGGAAGTAGGAGACGGGCGGGCACTGGCCGGCACCGCGAGTCAGCGGAACGACCTTCGGTGCAACAAACACCTTGACTTTGCCATCCTCTTTCTCGTGCCACCAGTGTTCCAGCAAACGCTCCTGACCACCTGGTTCAGACGCTGCCTCGTATCGATTCACAAACTGCGGTTCGACAATCCGCTGCAGCGACTGCAGACCTTCGGACAGGCCGATGGGCAGCGTCCAGGGATGCCGCGAGATATTGCTGAGATCGTGCCTGATCGTCTCGCGGAAATCATTGAGTTCGCGATAGTCCGTATCCACAACAACATAGTAAATCTGTTCGTCAATCGCACTCCGCCAGTAAAAATCCTGGCACAGCAGGTGGTTGACCTTCGCCAGAGTTTTCAGTCCGGAACCACCGCAACCGACCAGAATATTCACCGTCTTTTTTTCATCCGCCATGGTTGATTTTCCTGAGAGTCTGCAGAAGGCAGTGGGAGCAAATTCGAATGGAGTAAAAGTTGTGCAACAACGGAGGCTACCTGAGACAGAACCACCAGTAGATGGTGATCCAGCCGGCAACGATGGCTGTAGCCCCCAGCACCAGAATCAGCCAGTCCGGCAGCAGTCCGCCCTTTTTGTGGACGACCTGGAAATACCAGCGGTTGCAGGCAGCTGACTGGCAGCGTCTGTCCTGCCAGACGGCTTCGGTGTATTCCTGTGTGGAACTGCCCGGTGTCACGATCGTCTGCGGTGCATTCCGATCGCTGAACAGCAGGATCGCCCTGTTGGCAGCCCGCTGCTTGATACTGACCGTCTGCCTGCCGCCAGATCCGCTGCTCCAGTAACCGACACCGGCAGGCTGCATACTTAGCTGAGCGGCCAGCTCGCTGAAGCGAAATACCGCAACTTTCCGAAAACGACTCCAGTGACCACGCAGCGATTTGCTGGGAATCAGTTCTGCAGAATCTGCTGAAATCGGTTTCTGTGACCAGAGAAGTTTCCAGTGAGCCGGGCTGTTGCCCCAGAAGTGCCAGGTGATCAGCGCCAGTAACAGCGTACTTCCCAGCATCGTCAGCATCATGGCCAGCAGATCGGGCGCCGGACGAACACTGATGGTCAGTGAGCGAGTATCGGAAGCAGGAGAACCGGGGTGCCCGGGATTTCCCGGGACCCATGCCGCCGGACCGCGTACCTGCAGCTGCAGCTGATAGTCGCCCGGTTTTTCAAAGGTCAATGAGCCGTCTTCCGCGCTGTGCAGCGCACCATTCAGCCGCCACTCCCGTTCCAGAATTTCACCGGTGGAAGCGGAACTGTCGAGCCGATACGGGGTGCCAGTGTAGAACAGGGGCGGGACCTGTTCTCCGGACAGCACCTGCAGTGCCGCCTGAGGTGCCTCGGCCAGCACCTGAATGCTGGAATTGAGTACCGTGGTGCGACCGGACAGGTCGGTGACTTCCGCAGTAATGGCGAAACTGCCGGTGCCCGGGAAGGTAAACGCGGGATTCTGCTCTTCCGACCGCAGCTCCGTCCCGGCAACGCTCCAGCGGACTGCCGCGATCCGGCTTTGCGTGAGCAGCCTAAGCTGAACTGGCTGTTCACGCCACGGATAGGGCTGCTGAGCCGGCAAACCGATCTGGCCACGGAACGGTGTGAATCGCAGCACTGCGTTCCGCTGCTGCTGAATCTGACCGAACTGATAGCCCGCCAGCGGCTTGAGCGTCGCCTGGACGCGGATTGGTCGCTCCGGACGCAGCTCGGGAATTGCCGGCACCGACAGCACGGCCAGACGTCCCTGCGGACTGTCAACCACCGGAGTTTCCGTTTCGGCCACCAAAGTCTGACCGTCGGCGTCCTGAATCTGCCAGCCGACAGCCCCGGCCGGCCCGGTGACCAGGGCCGAGAACGTCAGGTGGTCCTCAAAAAACAATTCGGCGTCCTGCTGCGGATTAAGGATGCTGAGGCCTGGCTGCTGCTGAACAACCAGCGGGACCCGAGGAGAATACAGTTCGCGATCCAGACCGGAAGCGAATCCGCGAACAAAGACCTCATGCGAACCCTCAGCCAGAGTCACCGACAGCTGTTCACCGGGCTGACCGTCGGCACGGGGCTGACCTGTGAAGGTCTGACCATCCACCAGCCATTTCAGGTTTTGCACGTTACCGCGAGTGGAAACGGTCAGCAGCTGCGGCTGCAGGGCAAACATGGCCGGCGGTGGCGGGTCAAGCGTAAGACGAACATCCAGGACCTGCAGTTTCACTTCGCGCTCGGCCGGCGCAACACCACCGGTACCGGAGACCGTCACCCTGACGTTACGCGGTCCGGGGGTTTCGTAGCGGTACCGCACCTCGCGGCCCGTCCGCTGGACCCCGTCACCAAGGTCCCAGACAACAGTGGAATCCTGCAGCGCTTCAACGAAAAACAGAACCTCGGCACCCACGGGATAAACCGCATCATCCGCGGGTCGCACCTGCAGGATCTGCGGACGATCACCGGGCAGGAAACTAAGTTCTACAGATTTGACTGTGCCGGCTTCAATATCATAGCCCGGCAGGCTGGGGTAGGTGACATTGAGCACGGCGGAATACGGCTGATCGGCACTGAGAGCAGTGGCGTTGGCGACATCCAGCGGAATCTGGACGTCGCCATCCGTGAGCGGAAAGGTGCCGGAGCGAAACTGCGGGCCAGCGGGGGGGCCGGTGATGGTGTAGGTGGCCTGCAGTCCGCGCAGTTTCTGCTGGGCCTGCGGGGACAGTCTCAAATTGAGTGTCAGGTTTTGCTGCGGTGTCTGTCGCGGATTTCGCAGCAGTGCTTTCGCGGGAGACAGGCGCAGCGCGAGCGAAGGCAGGAAGGGGCGATCTTCGAACTGTTTACCCAGCTCGCCACCACTTGGACCAACCGTTTTGCGCATCAGAAACAGGTTTGGATTACCGGTCCGGGCTTTACCGGCAAGCTGATCGACATCTGGCTGGCGCTTCGTGCTACGGTTGTCTTCTCCGTCGGTGAAGACCATCAGCGAAACATTGGCACTGGAATTCTGCTCAGCAAGCCGCTGCGCTTCTTCGAGGGCGCGACAGACGTTGTCATAGAGGAATGTGCGGCCACGCGGCGGGGCGTAACCGGCGATCTGATCGAGCAGTTTCTGGCGTTCCTGTTCAGTCTCAAGCTGGCTGACGATGGGGATGGCCATTGTCTGCGGGTCGCCAGGCTTCTCATCGGAAAAAATGAGGATCCAGACGCGGGTACCAGGGAGCTGCATTCTGAGAGTTTCGCTGACCTGTTCGCGAACCACGTTCCAGCGAATGCGCGGATCTGTACTGCTGATGGGGTCGTTCATGGACCCGGAGTGGTCGATGACCATCAGGAGCGCATCAGGCTGGAAATCGGCCGGCAGCCGGGGAGCCAGCGGGGCATCCTGGCAGGCAGCAAATCCGACGCTGCCGCATGTCAGCAGGCAGACGGAGAAGGCGAACAGTGCCTGCCACAGCAAGTGCGAAACGGTGCGTCGTCCGGCCGTGATGCGACGGGCGTGGCGGAACAGCACGAATGTTGGCTGGTGCATCATGACGGTTTTCAATTTGGTATCAGAACGGGGCCATTGCAGCACGAATTTTCAGCCTGTGCCTGTGACGGTTGCGGGAATCCAGACCCCCAGGAAGACAGTCAGTCCGGCAAATGCCCTGCGGGGAATTCCCGGACTACCCCAACATCCCACCCTGTTTTTTTTGCAAAATCAACCACAGGGTGGGAGGAATGCGCAAAATGGGAGCAAAAATGGTATTTTGGAGGGTATGACCGCGAACAGCCCCGGAGGCGGGTGCAACCAAGCGCGAAGGCACGCGAGCGACCAAATGTCGCTCGGGCTTTCCAGCCCGAGCACTGCCCGTGCGATTCAAAACGCCCGACGAATACGCAGCAGACAGCTGGCCTCATGCGAAGACGCGAAGGGAATGGCAAAGGGCTGGGCCGAACCGGCGGCATCCTTGCCGCACACCCGGGCACTGCCGTACCCGGCTCGCCTGAACGGTCGCCTGAACGGTCGCCTGAAAACCCCTCCTCAACGCCCCTCCCCGTAGCTCGGGCTTTCCAGCCCGAGATCTGTCCTCTGCGACTGGGTGCCCGGAGATCGCAGCAAGGGGCTGGGGGGGGCGTTGCAGGTGGTTGATCTCGCGCGAAGCCGCGAAGGAAGACGCAAAGGGCGGTGTTC
>JBJTPZ010000367.1:0-6842 GCA_046075365.1 Planctomycetaceae bacterium | reverse complement strand
TGGACCCCTCACCCCCGTCCCCTCTCCCCCGTTTCACGGGGGCGAGGGGGGGATTAGTGGTCAGACGACTTGCAGAGTGTTTGTCTCACGCGAAGCCGCGAAGTTTGCCACGGATGTTTTTCGGGTGGCTGTTTTTTTGCCACGGATGAACACGGATTGGCACGGATAATCGCAGTGGGTGGGGCGGGCGGAGCGACGAATGTCCGGGATTGATATTCGCCAGGTTCTTCGTGCTCGTGCTCGAATTTGCCCCTTGTTTACGTTTGTGAGTTCCTTGTGCAGCCGGTGTTGTGTTTTTCGAGTACGAGTACGAGTACCGTCCGCCAGGGCGGACTGAGTACGAGTACGAGGTGGGGGCGGTTTTCGGTGGTCGTTTTTCGGTTAGGCGAGCCGCGGACGGGAGTCCGCGGGTGGTTGCTTTCCGTAGCTCGGGCTTTCCAGCCCGAGCACAGTGCTTTTGCGTTTGGGGTGCCTGGAGATCGCCGCTGCGGGGCTGGGGGGGGCAGTTTTGTCTCACGCGAAGCCGCGAAGCCGCGAAGGGAAACGCAGGGGTCAGCTGTGGTGTGTGGTAAACTGCCTGCTCTGCTCTCAACTTTCGCGAATCTACTCTCTATGGCATGGATGCCATGGCCCCCTCACCCCCGTCCCCTCTCCCCCGTTTCACGGGGGCGAGGGGTGGATTTTGTGTTAGGTGGCCAGTCAGGCGAGCCGCGGACGGGAGTCCGCGGGTGGGGCCATTTGTGTAGCTCGGGCTTTCCAGCCCGAGTACAGTGCTTCAGCGTTTGGGGTGCCTGGAGATCGCCGCTGCGGGGCTGGGGGGCAGTTTTGTCTCACGCGAAGCCGCGAAGGCGCGAAGGGAAACGCAAAGGTCAGCTGGTAGTGGGCGTTTTTTCGAGTACGAGTACGAGTACCGTCCGCCAGGGCGGACTGAGTACGAGTACGAGTTGAGTTTTTGTAAGGACAGTGGTCAGCGTCCAGTTAGGCAAGCCGCGGACGGGAGTCCGCGGGTGTGAGTGCCGTTGGGGTTTGGCCGGCGGCATTCCTGCCGTGCGGGCAAAGGTGTTTCGAAGTGCTGTGTCCCCGTCATCCGAAGTGCCGTGTCCCCGTTACCACCCGTCACCAAAGTGGTGTGTCCCCGTCAGCCCCACCAAAAAAAAGTGCTGTGTCCCCACCCCGTCGCCCCCCTCCCCGGTCACCAAAGTGGTGTGTCCCCCCCATCGCCCATCGCCTCCCCGGTGGCTGGTAGTTTGGCCTCACGCGAAGCCGCGAAGCCGCGAAGGGAAGTCGCAAGGGGCGGTTTCCGGTGAGGCGAGCCGCGGACGGGAGTCCGCGGGTTGGGTCTCGGGTGTGAGTGCCGTTGGGGTTTGGCCGGCGGCATTCCTGCCGTGCGGGCAAAGGTGTTTCGAAGTGCTGTGTCCCCGTCGCCCTGTCCCCGCGAACGGCTGTGTCCCCGTCAACCCACCCGTCAACCCACCGGCCTCACGCGAAGCCGCGAAGGGAAACACAAACGGCGGTGGACAGTGGGCTTTTTTCGAGTACGAGTACGAGTACCGTCCGCCAGGGCGGACTGAGTACGAGTACGAGGGGAGTTTTTTTCGGGGGGCTGCGGTTTTCAGACTCGTACTCGATTCTGACTCGAACTGCCCGGAGTTGCCGTGGCGGTGGGCGGTGGGCGGTGGCGGTGGGCGGTGGGCGGTGGGCTGCGGATCTGCGGGAGGGGGGCGTTTTCTGCGCGGCAGGTCTGACGGCTCGGCTGCTGTCGCCCGGGCGGGAATGCTCCGAGCTGCAGTGTTGCGCCCGGAGTCGGTTTTCATCCCGGGCGGCAGCTTTTTGTGTCGGCGGTATTGTAACTCCGGACGTCACAGTTTAGGGTGCGGGTTGCGAACATCCGCAAGGTACGGTTGCTTTTGTTTTCCTGACGGGATTTGGTTATGGGTGCGGCTGAAAGACTGTTGGCCGGGCGTGGTTTGTGTGTGCTGTGTTTGCTGTGGGCGGCGTCGGTGTCTGCGGGCGATCGGGTCAGCTGGCCATCGCGTTCCGGTCCGACTCTGGACAGCGTCGTGGCGGCTGAAGACGCGAAGGGGTTGCCGGTGCAGTGGTCTGAGGACCCGGCGAAGAACATCGCGTGGAAGGTGTCGCTCGAAGATTTTGGGCACTCTGTCCCGGTGGTGGGCAACGGTCGAATCTGGCTGACTGCGGCAACGAAGGACGGTCGGAAACAGTTTGTGTATTGTCTGGAGCAGCAGACGGGCAGGGTGCTGCATCATCAGCTGCTGTTCGAGAATGCGGATCCTGAGCCGCTGAAGAACGAAATCAACACCTATGCCTCACCGTCGTGTGCTCTGGAGGCGGATGCGGTGTATGTGCATTTTGGGACGTACGGCACGGTGCGGATGAATCCGCAGACGTTTGCGATTGAGTGGCAGCGGCGGGATATCAACTGCCGTCATTTTCGCGGCCCTGGGTCATCACCCATTCTGTGGCAGGACCTGCTGATTCTGACGTTTGACGGTGTGGATGCCCAGTTCGTCACTGCGCTCAACAAGCGGACCGGGGAAACCGTCTGGAAAACGGCTCGGACCACGGACTACGGGGATCTGGATGAGAATGGTGTGCCGAAACTGGACGGGGACCTGCGGAAAGCCTACAGCACTCCGGCGGTCGTTCAGGTGAACGGTCGGTGGCAGGTGGTGTCGGTCGGTTCGCGAGCCGCATTTTCGTATGACGCCGAAACCGGTCGCGAATTGTGGACGATTCGGCACGATGATTTCAACGCATCTTCACCGCCGCTGTTCAGCAACGGTCATGCGATTCTGAACACGGGTTCGCGAAATTCGAATTTGCTGTCGGTCCGTCTGGAACAGTCAACTCGCGGTGACGTGTCGAGCAGCCATGTGGTGTGGAATCGGGACAAGGGCAATTCCGACTTGAGTGCTCCGGTGCTGGTTGACGGTCGCATTATCAGTACGGCGAACAACGGTGTGGTGACGGCGGTGGATGTGGCCACCGGCGTCGAGCTGTGGAAGGGCCGAATGGACGGAACGTTTACTGCGTCTCCGATTGTGGCGAACGGGCTGGTGTATTTCTGCAATGAGGAAGGTGAGACGTGGGTGGTGCGGTCGGGTGCGGAGTTTGAGGTGGTGGCGAAGAATCGGCTGGCTGAGGGGATGCGGGCATCTCCTGCGGCAGCCGACGGCATGCTGTTTCTTCGCACCTTTACTCACCTGTATGCTCTGGCTGAAGCAAAACAATGAAAATCAAAGCAATTGAGACTCTGGTTTGTCACGCGCGGATGCGCAACTGGATTTTTGTCAAGGTTGTGACTGATCAGGACGGCCTGTTTGGCTGGGGCGAGGCGACTCTGGAGTGGCATACTCGCAGTGTCGTGGCGGCGATCGAGGATTTGTCGCAGCTGCTGATTGGTGAGGATCCGACTCGCATTGAGCATCTCTGGCAGATGATGCATCGGCAGCATTTCTGGCATGGCAGCGGAATTGTGCGGGCGACGGCGATTGCCGGCATCGATTTGGCGCTCTGGGATATTCTGGGAAAGGTCACCGGGCTGCCCTGTTCAAAGCTGTGGGGCGGACCGGTGCGGGATCATGTGCGGACGTACTGTCATCTTGGTGGCGGGCGGATGGAGGATTTTTACGAGACATCGGCGGAGGATGCGCGGCGGTTCGCCGATCTGGCGCGGGCGGCCGTCGAGGCTGGTTTTACGGCTTTCAAGTCAATGGCAGTTCCGCCGACTCTGCCGCTGGAGGGTTTAAAGCCGATTCGTACGGCTGAGCGGGCTGTGGCGGCGATGCGTGAGGCCGTGGGTGAATCCATCGACATCATGGTCGACTGTCACGCGCGTCCGTCGCCGGCGATGGGGCTGCAGTTTGCGAAGGCGCTGGAACCTTACGGTCTGTATTTTCTGGAAGAACCGTGCTGGCCGGAAAGTGTCGACGGTCTCGCTGCAATTGCCGCTGCCGTGTCGACTCCGATCGCCACTGGCGAGCGTGTAACCAGTCTGGCTGCGTTTCGCGACCTGTTTGCAGCTCGCGCCTGTGCCGTTTGTCAGCTGGACATTACGCACTGTGGCGGTTTGAGTGAGGCGCGGCGAGTGGCAGCACTGGCTGAGGCGTGGCGGTTGTCCCTGGCTCCTCACAATCCTCAGGGGCCGGTCAGCACTGCAGCGTCGCTGGAGTTTGGGTTCTCACAGCCGTCATACATTATTTGCGAGACGGTGCACGAGGACGTGCCGTGGCGTCAGGATGTGGTGCGTGAGGGCTTTGTTGTGGAGCAGAAGGGGCGGATTGTGCGTCCGAATGAGCGGCCTGGTCTGGGAATTGAGATCAACGAGGCCGAAGTTCGCAAACATCCGTTTCAGCAGGAGCTGCTGCAGCGAGTCTTTGGCAGCGACGGCAGTGTAGGTGACTGGTGACTGGTGACGGGTGATGGGCACGACGGGTGTTGGCGCAAAAAGAAAGCGTCCGCAGTAAACACTGCAGACGCTTCAGTCACTCCACCCATGGTGCAGATTTAGAATGTCGGAGTGTCAGCAGATCAGGGCAGAATCACGCTGTCGATGACGTGGATGATTCCATTGGCGGTTTCGATATCGGTTTTCACGATGCCGGCTCCGCTGATTTTGGCACCGCCATCGGTGGTGATCTTAGCAGCTTTGCCATTGACAGTCTTCAGTTCGCCGGCCTTCACGACGTCAGCGGCCTTCAGGCTGCCTGGCACAACGTGGTAGGTCAGGATGGCGACCAGCTTGTCTTTGTTCTCGGGCTTCAACAGGCTTTCAACTGTGCCGGCTGGCAGCTTGGCGAAGGCTTCGTCGGTTGGAGCGAAGACGGTAAACGGGCCTTTGCCCTTCAGCGTTTCGACCAGTCCGGCAGCCTTGACGGCAGCGACGAGGGTTTTGAATGAGCCAGCGGCGACTGCTGTGTCGACGATGTCCGGAGTGGCCGGAGCAGACTTCGGCAGGATGACGCTGTCGATCACATGGATCACGCCGTTGCTGCAGGCGATGTCGGTCTTCACGACCTTGGCGCTGTCGACAGAAACGCCGCCGTCAGCGACGGTGATCGCGACTTCCTGGCCCTGTACGGTTTTGGCTGACTTCAGCTTTACAACGTCTGCTGCCAAAACTTTGCCGGCAACGACGTGGTAGGTGAGTACGGCAACCAGTTTGTCCTTGTTTTCGGGCTTCAGCAGATCTTCCACAGTGCCTTTGGGCAGTTTGGCGAAGGCTTCGTCGGTTGGAGCGAAGACGGTGAATGGGCCTTTGCCCTTCAGCGTTTCGACGAGGCCAGCAGCCTTGACGGCAGCAACCAGGGTATTGAAGGACCCGGCAGCCACGGCTGTGTCGACGATATCAGAAGCGGCTGCGGGAGCCGGCAATGATGTCATGACAGCGTGACCGGCGGCAGCGGTTTTGCAGGATGTTGAGCAGGTTGAGCGGACAGCGGTTGTGCGTGCGTGACGGCGTTTGGTGTCAGCGGACGACGTGGACACGACTGTCAGCATGAGTGCGACGGCTACGAGACTTCGAAACAGCATTGCCAATTCCCTTCGGAACATTTGACTGATTTGACTGAAACCTGAAACGACCCCTGTGACTTCCTCGCGAGTGAAGACGTTCATATCGTTCTAAACCGTTCACTTCGGCTGGCCACCATTTTCTTTGCGAAAATTGTTGAAACAAATAACGGGTGAATCAGTCCGGATTTCAGTGGAAGGGGTGGGGAGTCGGTTCAGTTCCGGGGCCAGGTTTGGGAGAATTCGGTCAGTGGTCGGCGGTCAGCGGTCAGCGGTGAGTTCAGTTCAGTTGCGGGCGGATGGCCGCACGCGAAGCCGCGAAGTCGCGAAGGGAACCGCAGGGGGTGGAGGGAGGCTTGAATCTGTGTTGTATGGATGAGCTGATGGTATTTGCACCGCTCATGGAGGCTAATGTTCGCTAATGAGGCGGGGTTGCTGTTCGTGTTCGGATGTGAATTCTTTTCGGCGGATTGCAGCGGCAGCGGGGTTTCGGCTGTTTTGCGTACGAGTACGAGTACCGTCCGCCGGGGCGGAGTGAGTACGAGTATGAGTAGGTGGCGTGGGCCGGAGGAGTGGTGTTTGCGGGCAGGAGGTGTGGGGTGGTGCAAGTATCCCCCTCACCCCCGACCCCTCTCCCCCGTTTCACGGGGGCGAGGGGGGGACTAGTGGTCAGTGGTCAGCCAAAAGCTGAGAGCTGAAAGCTGAAAGCCAAAAGCTGAAAACTAAGAGCTGAAAACTAAGAGCGAAGAGCTGATTCAGAGGAGGCTGGTGTGATGCGTGGTCTGTCGGTGTGTTTGATGTTTTTGTTTGCGGCTGGTGAATTGTGTGCGGGTGAATTGCGGGCGGGAGCTGCCACCAGCAATATTACTCCGGCAATCGGCGGGGACATCGTTGGCGGTTTTCAGCCGATCCCGGCGACTCATATTCATGACGAGCTGCATGTGCGGTGTCTGGTGCTGGACGACGGCAGCAGTCGGGTGGCGCTGGTGGTTTGTGACTTGCTGGGTCTGCATCGCTGTGTGAGTGACGGGGCGCGGAAGCAGATTCAGGAGCGTCTGGGGATTCCGGCTGAGCATGTACTGATCTCGGCGACTCACACGCATTCCGCGGTGAGTGCACTGGGTGGAGTTCGGTATGCGATTGACGCTGAGCCTGATGAGTATCAGCGATTTGTGATCAGTCGGATTGTGGATGGTGTGCAGCGGGCGGTGAATTTGTTGCGTCCTGCAGAGCTGGCGTTTGGGACGGTGGAGATTGGGGAGCATGTTTTCAATCGTCGCTGGTTTATGCGGGACGGTTATGAGGCGACG
>JBJTPZ010000366.1:0-4154 GCA_046075365.1 Planctomycetaceae bacterium | reverse complement strand
AGCTGCAGGGTCTGCCGGGTGCACCTGGCGGCCCAGGCGGCTCAGCCTTTCCGGGCAACACTGGTGCTCCTCCGGCACCCTGATTTTCTATCGAATCGGACCAGCGGCAACCATGAGCCGCCGCTGGCCCCGAAACCCGTTAAACTCCTTTACGTCGCATCCGTAGCTCAATTGGATAGAGCGTCGGTCTTCGGAACCGAAGGTTTCAGGTTCGACCCCTGACGGATGCAGTTCCCTAAAGCCTTGCCAGTAAGAACTTTAGAACTGAAAGCTCCGCAGCCGACAGCTGCGGAGCTTTTTTTGTCCCCCCAACTGCCGCTCCACCTGCTAATTCTGGTTTTCGCGGCTTTGGCAGAACGAAGCTGCAGGTGTGCAGTTGCAGCCGCCTCTGAGAATTCGAGGGGCAGAACCGTCCGCTTCAGAAACGCCCAGGAGGTTCCCGGTACCAACGAACAACAGGTATTGCGCTCGCTGCTGACCGGCGACCAGTGGGCTTCACTCAGAAGCATCCGGCACTTGCTGGAACCTTTTCTGAGCGTACCAGCCGGTTGGCAAGCCTCGTTGTGAAGCCGGTTACGGCGAACGACCTGCTGACAATTCGCTCAGTCTGCCCGCAGCAGAAAACCTGCTTTCACAATGTCCTGTATTGCAAATCCACAGAATTGGACATATTCTTTGTGGGTAAGGCTTTTGAATCAGAAGGTTGGGTGCTCGCCGGTGATCAGCAAGGGCAGGTGACCAGTGCCGTTTGATTTCCCGCTGCCGGTCTTTCTGAAAAAGGCTGGCTGGAAGGTCAAGATTCGGGAAAGGGAAACTCGCGAACCACCGCATCTCACGATTTTGCGAAGAACGCAGGCGTGGCGTGTCAACTTGCGAACGGGTGAATTCATGGATACGCGGCCCGATCCGAATGACGTGCCGGCAGAGATTATCACCCTCATTAAAGCACCAGACACCTGGACTTTGATCTGCAGCGCATGGGACAAAAAGTACCCGAGGAATCCTGTTCACGAAACAGATGCAGCAAAGGCGGAATGAATCATGGCATTGCAAGCCAAACACCAGACTGGTAGTCGGCAGGTAGTCTTGCTTGACAAGGCAAAGAGCCGCCATGCGCGATTCTCATTGCTTCATCCGGTAATCGTATCTTCAGTCAGGGAATTGCGAGATTCGGTCGCTCTGGCAACGAAGGACACTTTGTGGGTCAGCTACGAGAGGAGCCTTACTGAATCGCTGCTGAAAATGACAGCAGGACCTCCCCGCACGCTCGGAGTGGCCGTTTTTGTACATGCATTAAGTTTGCAGTCTGTTGCGGGTCTTACAAGTTGCTTCAGGCGATTCGCGTTCACGTCGGATCACGGTTTTCTGCCTCCGGAAGAACTGGCTGAAGCGTTAAAGGCTGAAAACGCTGCGGACCTGATCATCGGAGGCAGCGTAGATTTGTGCAGCGAAACCATTACATTGTGGCGGGGCAGTTTGACGCCGCTGACAGTTCCGTTCTCGGCGTTTGAGAAATCCGGGGACGGGATCGAGCCCGATTTTGGCCAGTTTGCTGTCACTGATTTCGGCCAGACAGTTCAGCTTGGTCATTACGAGGCCTCTGCCGACGCCATCCTCTATGAATTCGATCCGCAATACCGTCGCCGCATTTCGCGAATGCGACAGCAATCAGAAAGATCATTCGGTGCATCACTTCGTCGATTGCGGAAGCAACGCGGCCTGCGGCGCGAGGATTTTGAACCTGAAGTCACTGGTAAGACGATTGCGCGTATCGAGCAGGGAGTTGTGCGGCAGGTACACAAGAAAACGCTCGACGTAATCGCAAAGCGACTCCGAGTGACGCCCGCAGAGATCGAGTCATTTTGAGTTGCTAAATCTCCGGACGAATTTCGTGAATGGGCCGATTTGCCATAGGGCACCTCGCTTTCAAATGAATGGGGTTCAAAGAAACAACCATTCACGCACCACCATCCTCTCGGTCAGCACAGCGCTCTCCCCGACTGGCCCTTTGGCCATCGGGCAACGCTGCAATCACCGAGCCGACTGGCGTGGTTTCAAAAGACGTTATGACGCCCGCTCTCCAGCGTGTCGCATCAGCGGACCTGGGCAGGCTTTTTTTGAAAAACAGCGCGAAACCAGGACGAGTCTTTGGTAGAGTTTAGGCTCGGTCGCCCGCGGATCGGTGGGTTTCTGGCAGGTCTTTGCCCAGCCTGGCTGGGATGGGGATGTGACGATTCGTTCCGTGTGATAGAATTGAAACGGACAAACGAATTCGGAGGCGCAGCATGAGTACAGTCACAGTTGAGCTTGAACTACCTGAAGATTGGCAGGCGCTGCAACTCCCTGAGGCACTGCATGAGCGTCTGCAGGATCTGTTGGACCGTCAGGACGAACAGGGCAGCCTCTCGTCGCAGGAGCGTCGCGAGGCAGAGGCCCTGGTGCAGCTTGTAGATATGCTGGCACTCATGCGACTGCGAGCGGAAGCTGTTCAGAAACGGTCAGCGTAATGACTCGGACACAGATTCCCGCTGAACTCGCGAGACTTGTCCGCGACCGGGCCACAAATCGCTGCGAGTATTGTCAACTCCCGCAGTGCTGCCAGGCAGCCACATTTCACATTGATCATGTTGAGCCGCGACGAGCAGGTGGTCAGACCAACCTTGAAAACCTCGCTCTTGCTTGTGTGACGTGCTCACTGAAAAAGGGAGCCCGAACAAGTGTCGTCGATCCGGAATCCGGGGAGGCAGTTTCGATCTTCAACCCGAGAGTCGAAATGTGGGATGATCATTTTTCGTGGACTTTTGAATGGAGTGTGGTTGGCCTGTCGCCCTGTGGCAGGGGTACGGTTGAAGCGTTGGGCATCAATCGCCCTGCTGCAGTTGCAATGAGATCCATGCTGGCCGAACTCGGGAAATTCCCCGAAAGATCCACCCCTAAACCCGGAAAATGACTCGTTTTCCGGTACACATTTCTTTGACGGCCATGCAAATCTTCCCGCCTCGTTCTTAGCCCCTCCTTCCTTACTCCCTCACGCCCATCACCCATCCCCCGTGCAGCTTTGAAGGATCCCGCGATGAACAGCCTGCAAGGTTCACGCCCAGGGTTTTTGCAAAGGTTCCTGCTGCCGCGGTCTCAGCACGAAGGATTTGAAATCCCGAAGAAAAATGACGACCGCATCTTTTCAGAACTTGCTGCCGGGCTCCCTGTTTCGCAGCATTTAAAAGCGCACTATGAGAAGCGAAAGAGGTGTTCTGATGCTGGATCTCGAAAACGGAATTGAATCACTCACCAACTTCAAACGCAACACGGCCGACTACCTGCAGCAGTTGCACCAGACGGGTACTCCGCTTGTGCTGACGGTGAATGGTCGCGCTGAGGTGGTCGTACAGGATGACTCGTCAAGATCTCCTTTGATTTTTCAGGTCTTAACGCAACCGCCACCTCTGACGAATGGTCTGTCGTCCAGAACTCTGATAAACGAGTGATGGAACTATTGTGTCCCGCCCCACCACCCCAAGGCATCTTTTTGAACCCTCTGCACACACTCGAGCACATCGGCCTGAGACAGGCATAGTCCACGTACGAAGCCAATGGCTGAGGTGGACCCCGTTGTCTGGACCAGAAAATGAATTTTATTAGAGAGCCTGGCGCCAGCCTGGCTCCCAGATCTGCTTGTGGTGGCAGTGGCGCAGCGCAGTTGAGCGCAGCGAACCGGAGCGGAGCCGCTGCCACCACAAGCGCCGCCCCTCGCCCGGTTTCCTCAAATGCGAGGCTCTGACCCTGTCGGCCCCTGACTGCATAACACCAAAAATCGACTTCACTGCGGGAGTGCTGAACGCAACCGCTATCGCCTGCCGAAACACACTGAAACCACCCCTCGTCACAACAGCTCACCCTGGCATTCTCGCCGGCATTCCAATTCGACGAATCGGAATTTTCTACGAACACTCGGCGAACCACGCCCATGTTCCGAACTGCCGCATGACCGCGGGCCCAAAACTTCAATCAAAGCAGGCTCAACAATTCACGAACCTCCCTCTCCACTGCCAGTCACCCCCAGCAACACTCGAAACATCAGCGCCGAACGACATGACCAAAGCACCGTCCGAATCCAGTTGCTTAGCACCAGCCTGCGATGCAGCTCTGCATCAAAC
>JBJTPZ010000365.1:0-6871 GCA_046075365.1 Planctomycetaceae bacterium | reverse complement strand
GGTTGTTTTAGTCGGGGAGTACTTCGGAGAAGAAGCGGATCCAGTTGCCGTGCATGATGGCGGCGATGTCGTTTTGGGTGTAGCCGCGGTTTTCGAGGAGTTGTGTGAGTTTTTGGAGGTCGCGGAAGCGATCGAAGTCGCTGGGTGTCTGTTCGACACCGTAGCCGCCATCGAGGTCGCTGCCGATGCCGACGTTGCGTGTGTTTCCTGCGAGCTGGCAGATGATGTCGATGTTTTCGACAGCGCGTTCCATGCTGACCAGTCTTTCGCTGGCGCGTCGGACGTAGCCTGGCTGGAGCATGATGATATCGAAGGCGATTCCGATGACACCGTCGCGTTCGATGACGGCTCGGTATTGCTGATCTGAGAACTGTCGTTGCCAGGGGGCGAGTCGGCGGGAGTTTTGGTGGCTGGCGTGAATGCGTCCGCTGAAGTTATCGAGCAGCTGCCAGAAGGCGACGTCTGAGAGGTGAGTGACATCGACGGTGATGCCGAGCTGTTCGATGCGTTTGAGGAGCGGGATGGCATCGAGGGCGAGACCGACTTCGCAGGAGGTACCTCCGCCGTAGCGATTGGCGCCGTAGTGCGTGAGTCCGATGGCGCGGAGTCCGTGTTCGTGGAATTCGCTGATGGTGTCTGGAACGAGTACGGGGTCAGCGCCTTCCATGGTCTGGATGAAGCCGAGCGGGGCTTCGGAGCCGCGTTTTTGCCAGTCTGCGAGGTGCTGGCTGAGGCAGGATTTCGTGCGGATGGGTCGCAGGTAGCCGGCTTTCTCCATGGCTCGGTGCCATGCGAGGTGAGCGTGTGCCATGGCGTAGCAGGTTTGCGGGGAGGTCCAGCCGAAGGAGTGGTTGATTTCCTTTTCCTGTCGTGCGAGGAGTGTGGAGAGGCACAGTCCGAGTTCGGCGGCTTTCATTTCGGGGAAGCTCAGGGTGGCTCCGCCGCGGCCTGGGTCGGTCATGCCGAGTGCTTTTTCCTGAGCGCGGAGATCATCAACTGAGCAGCGGAGGTCGCGATTCCAGTCAACTCCATTGAGGGCCAGGTCCAGGTGACCGTCGAACAGCAGCACGGTGATGTCTCCGATGGGGGGGCGATTATTGCGGGAGGGATTTTGGGCTGGGCAGAGTCCAGCGGTGCGGGGATGATATCGGCTGGCGGGTTGTTGAGCGAGTGAAGAAACGGGGAAAGGTGAGTGTGTGTTGAGATGAAGCGGATACTTTTGCCGGATCCTTTATTTGAGCAGCGACTGGAGCGTGGGGGTGGGTGTGACCCTGGGGCGATACCGGCAGGGGTTGCGGAGCGCGTGGAGGAGTTGTGTTTGCTGAGCGGTCTGGTGGCGGGTGAGGGGGATGTGGTGCTGGCAGAGCGGGTTCCGCAGGCGGGGGAGCTGCCGGAGCTGCTGCGTGGAGTGCGGTATGAGCGGGTGGAGGATTTTTGTCGCTGGTTTGGCGGGCTGACTGTTGGTGAGCGTGTGGGCTGGCGGCTGGAGCCGTGGGGCTGGACGGTTTGGTCAGCGGGGCTGGCGCGGCGTCTGGGTCTGCAGCAGCAGTGGCCGGATCCAGGAGTGGTGCGGCTGGTGAATTCGCGTGAATTTTCGGCGTGTGAAGATGTTTTGCTGCCGGTGTTAGGCGGGCAGCCTTGTGGTGAATTGTTTGGGCGATTGTGTCGCAGTGTGGCGGAGGTGGAGTTGTTTTTGGGGGAGTTGTGTGAGGTTGTGGGTCACGAGGGTGGCTGGGTGTTGAAGTCAAATTTCAGTCATGCGGCGCGCAATCGTCTGGTGGGCCGTGGAGCGGGGTTGTGTGAGCGTGAGCGGGGCTGGCTGAATCGGCGACTGGAGCGGGGTGGTTGTGTTTATGCAGAACCGTGGGTGGAGCGGCTGGGCGAGTGTGGTCTGCAGTGGGAGGTGGTGTGTGAGCCGGGTGGAGGCTGGCGTGTGGAATTTGTGGGAGCGGCTGATTTTCTGACGGATCAGGGCGGGGAGTATCGCGGGAGTGTGTTGCGGGGTGCAGCTGGTGAATGTGGTGGGGCGGGGTGCTGGTGGGAGTCCAGCGGGGCTGTGGGGGTGAGTGGGCGAGTGGTGGAACGGGCGGCATCGCTGGGTTTTCGTGGTCCGGTGGGGACTGACTGCATGTGGATTCGGTTTGGTGGTCGGGAGTGGGTGCGTGCGGTTCATGACGTGAATGGTCGTCAGACGATGGGTCGGCTGGCATTGAGTCTGCGAGGTGTTTTGGGATCTGGGGAGTGCGGTGCGTGGCTGCATTATCCGGCGGAGTCGGCGGCGGTGCGGCTGATTTCGCATGTTGGCGAGCGTTGCGGGGGTATCCGGGTGTTATCGACAAGTGCGGAAGTGCTGAATGCCCGGGCTGCTCGCTTGCGAACCTGGCTGGTGATTGCAGAAGATTCACGGCAATTGCGATCAGTGCTGGGCGAGCTGGGTTGTGAGTGGCGTGGCGTGGAGTGAGCGGCGTGGTGTGAGTGTGAGTGTGAGTGTGAGTGTGCAGGCAGTCAGCGAGAGGGTGACAGAAATGTCGGCAGCGGATGGAGCGGACGGTGGCGGGCTGAGGCCGTGGTCAGCGGAGTGGTACAGTCAGCAGGCTCGAACGCTGGGTGAATCAGCGTGTCGTGCGCTGGGTTTTTACGTGATTCCTCCGGAGCTGCGGCTGTCGGTTGTGATTCCTGTGTATAACGAGGAGAAGACATTGCGGGTGCTGGTGGATCGGGTGCGTGCGGTACCGATCCGTAAGGAGCTGATACTGGTTGACGACTGCAGTCGCGATCGGACTCGTGATGTTCTGCGGGCACTTGAGGCGGAGGGCGGAGCGGACGACTTTAATCGGGTGCGGATTTTCTTTCATGACGTGAATCAGGGGAAGGGTGCGGCATTACGGACCGGTTTTCGTCAGGTGCAGGGTGATATTGTGATCATTCAGGATGCGGATCTTGAGTATGATCCGGCTGAGTATCCGAAGCTGCTGAAGCCGATTGTGGAGAATCGTGCGGATGTGGTATTTGGCAGTCGTTTTCTGGGTGACCAGGCGCATCGGGTGCTGTATTACTGGCATTATCTGGGCAATCGTTTTTTGACGACGCTGTCGAACTGTTTTACGAATCTGAATCTGACGGACATGGAGACGTGTTATAAGGTGTTTCGTCGGGAGGTGATTGACGAGATTTGTCCAAAGCTGCAGCAGAACCGTTTTGGTTTTGAGCCTGAGATCACGGCTCGTGTGGCGCGTCGTGGTTTGCGGGTGTATGAGACATCTGTCAGCTATGCGGGTCGGACGTATGCAGAGGGCAAGAAGATTGGCTGGAAGGACGGTTTTCAGGCGTTGTGGTGTATTGTGCGTTTTGGTTTGATGGATTAGTGGCATGAGTGGCGAGCGTCGTCGGCGTCGGAGCACCAGCGAGGATTCTCGTGAATCGGGGTCTGGTCGTCCCGGCGAGTCACATCCGGAGTGGTCTGCTGACGGGGGATCGGGCGGTGATCGTCGCCGCAGCAGAAGTCGCAGCCGCGGCGGCAGTGAAGGAGGCGGTGGTGGCAGTGACGGTGGTCGCAGCAGCAGCGGTGTTCGTCGCCGGCGTCGCAGTGTTCGTCGACTGTTGTTTTTTCTGGTGCCGGTGGTGCTGGGTGGTCTGTCGCTGCTGTTGATTCCGTGGTGGAGCGAGCGTGGATTGCGTGTGGCTGAGTGGCAACTGGAATCGGGTGATGCGGCTGGTGCGTTAGCGACAGTGGACGAGTATTTGCGTTCGCAGGGTGGCACAGAGTCTGCGCTGGCCTTGAAGGCTCGAGTGCTGGTGAAGCTGGGGCAGCCAGCTGAGGCATTACGTTTGATTGAGCGAGTGGGTGCGGCGAGTGTGCCGGAGATGCGAGCTTATGCTGAGGCATCACTGATGCTGCAGCGCTGGACGGGAGCTTTGCCGGTTTTGGAGCATTTGGTGAAGGAGCAGCCTGGGGATGGAGATCTGTTGCACGAGCTGGCTGCCTGCAGGGCTCGTCTGGGCCGATATGACGAGGCGATAGCGGCGGCGCAGCAGTTTGCGAAGTTGCCTGGGAATGAGGCTCGGGGTTATACGCTGATTGGTTTGCTGGAGCGTGATCGGGGGAATAATCAGAAGTGTGCGGAGGCGTGGGGTCGAGTGCTGGAATTGCGTCCGGACGGCAAGGATTTGCAGGTGTCTGCGGGCGAGCTGTTTCAGGAGTATGGGAAGGCCTTGTTGCTGACGGGGGATGCAGTGGGGGCCGAGTCGGCTCTGTTGCGTGGCGTGAGTGCTGCCGAGAGTGCAGCGGCTCTGGCGTGGCTGGGGAAGGCGCAGCAGCAGCTGGGTCGTCGTCAGGACAGTGAGCGGACGTGGCGTCGGGCGGTGGAGCTGGAGCCCTTGAATGCGATGTCTTTGGAGGGTTTGGCGGAGCTGCTGATGCAGCGGCAGGATTTTGCGGGTGCATTGGCTTGTCTGCAGCCGCTGGAGGGGCAGTCGGATCTGAAGAGTTCGACTGGATTTTTGCTGCAGCGGTTGTATGGGCTGGTGCAGCAGTCGGAGAAGTCTGCGGAGTGGAAGCAGCGAACGGAGCAGTTGCGGCGTGCGGAGGAATCGCTGGTGCATATGGAGCAGGTGATTGTGAGCAGTCCGGATACGATGTGGGGGCGGGTGTATCAGGCGTGGTATCTGGCTGAGCAGGACAATCGGGAGCAGGCGAAGGAGCTGTTGTCTCCGTTTGTGAAGGAGGGGGCTGATCCTTTTATTGTGAAGTTGTGGACAGCATTGCGGGATGGTCTGCCGTTGCCGGGTCCGGAGGAGGTTCCGCTGGACGTGTACTGAGGTGGGGGTTGTTTTTTTTTCTGGCGGGGTGGTGGCAAGATGGTCTGTCGCTGGCTGTTGTGCGGGTTGTTGTTGTTGTGTGTGTCGGGAGCTGATTTGTCGGCGCAGGTGCGGACGGTGGCTGGTACGGGCCAGCGGGGGCCGTTTGCGACCGGCGGTGAGGCATTGAAGACCGCGGTGAATGAGCCTTTTGGGCTGTCGATGCGTGAGCCGGGTGTGTTGTATGTGTGCGAGGTGGGAGCGCACGTGGTGCGGCGTGTGGAGCTGGCGACGGGCAGGACGATGGTTGTGGCGGGCAGTGGTATCAGGGGGTATGCGGGCGACGGCGGAGCGGCAGTATCGGCTCAGCTGAACGAGCCTTATGAAGTGCGTTTTGATCGTGACGGGACGATGTATTTCGTGGAGATGCAGAACCACATTGTGCGTCGAGTGGATGCGGTGACGGGGATTATCAGTACGGTGGCGGGAACGGGGGTGGCTGGATTTTCGGGTGATGGGGGAGCTGCAGTTGCGGCGCAGCTGCGGCAGCCGCATTCGATTGCGCTGGATGATGCGGGGACTTTGTATATTTGTGATATTGGCAATCATCGGGTGCGGGCAGTGGATCTGCGAACGGGAGTGATTCGCACATTTGCCGGGACCGGCGAGCGCCGTGCGACTCCGGATGGTGCTCCCATCACGGGGACTCCGCTGAACGGTCCGCGAGCGCTCGATTTTGACGGTCGGGGTTCGCTGTATCTGGCGTTGCGTGAGGGGAATGCGCTTTATCGAATGGATTTGCAGAAGGGGGTATTGCAGCATTTGGCGGGAACGGGGAAGAGTGGCTACGGGGGTGACGGCGGCCCGGCTCGCGAAGCCCTGCTGTCCGGTCCGAAGGGTGTGGCAGTCGGGCCGGACGGAAATGTGTATTTCGCGGACACGGAAAGTCATACGGTGCGGGTGTATGTGCCGTCGGAGGGAGTTGTGCGGACGGTGGTGGGTGATGGTCAGAAGGGGGACGGACCTGAGGGTGCAGCGGCTGGCTGTCGGATGGACCGGCTGCATGGGGTGTATGTTTCGCCGGACGGGGTGCTGTATATTGGAGACAGCAACAATCATCGGGTGCGTGCGCTGCGGTTATCTCAGGCTGAGCAGCGGTGAGCGGAGTCAGTGGCGGGGCAGTCGAACGAGTTTTAGTTCGTGGCTGCGAGTCTGAGCGTGTGCCCTGCCCTGTGTGGCGGTGAGGCTGTTGCGAGCGGTGAGGCTGAGCGGTATGGACTGTTCGCGGTGTTGTTGCCGGGGTGCAGTTGGGCGTGATCCGGAGTCGACGGAGAGTTGCAGTCCGAAGAAGGGGAACGGCGCGTTGCTGTCCATCTGCATGAAGGAGCCGTCATAGCGGCAGCCTGCAGTGGTGAGGAGGAGCAGAGGCAGCAGGAGGGCTGGGATTTTGATCACAGTTCCGGGGATGGGCTGGGTTGGGTTGCGGGTGTGGGTGTGGGTGTGGTGGTCTGCTGGTGGGTTGAGTGAGTGATTTTAGGTGTTGTTTTTGTGGTCGTGGAAGATCTGTTTGGTGTGGTGGGGTGGTGTTGGCGGGCAGTGGTGGTGGTGTTGGGGGTAGGGAGCGGCAGAAAGTGCCGGAGCGGTGGTCGGTTTTGGGTTTTCGGTTTTCGGTTTTCGGGCGAGCTGCGGACGGGAGTCCGCGGGTGGTGCTCTCTGTAGCTCGGGCTTTCCAGCCCGAGATCTGCCTTTTTGCGGCATTGAGGGAGGGGGAGTCTCACGCGAAGCCGCGAAGCCGCGAAGGGAAGGCGCGAAGGGGCGGTGGCGGTGGACTGTTTTCGAGTACGAGTACGAGTAAGAGTACCGTCCGCCAGGGCGGACTGAGTACGAGTACGAGGGGGGGTATTGGTGGTCAGTGGGGTGTGGGGTGTGGGGTGTGGGGTGTGGGGATCAGCGGCGGATGCGGGAGGTTTGCAGTTGTACGAGTGGGGTACCGGTGCTGGTGGCGGCGGGGTTTTCGCGGATGAGCAGTTGTCCTTTGCCGATGGTCAGGATGGCTCGCTGCAGCCCTGGTTCG
>JBJTPZ010000364.1:0-37446 GCA_046075365.1 Planctomycetaceae bacterium | reverse complement strand
GCAGCACGCTGTGTCGCTGCCGGACACCGGCGCGGCGATAGAGTGCCTGTATCAGGGCGGGCAGATTGCGCTGTTCTTCGGTGTCTGATTTCACGCACGAGGCAGCAAACACAGCAGCGGCCTGCTGTGAAATCTTGTGTGCGGGCAGTGCCGTTCCAAGTCCAAGGATTTCCAGACCAGTCATCAGCTTCCTTCCAGTGAAATCGGTACGCGATTGACTCGACGAACCAGGGCAGCGGCTGCCATGGGCAACATGGTGGCTGCTGAAAATGACCATTTCAGGATTCGTGGGCGGCTGAGAATCCACGACAGAGTGCGACACACGGTCTGTTCTCGCACCACAGACTTACCCAACTGCTGCTCATACTGCTGCTGCAGTGCCGTGTCCCAGCCGGAGGTTATTCCGCGGTGAGCGACGGGTGCTGCGAGCGTCGCGGCCGTCAGAGCCCACGCCATACCTTCGCCCGTAAACGGCTCCACATATCCGGTGGCATCACCCAGCAGCAGCAGACGGTGGCCGGTAATTCGGGCGGATCTGCGAGTCAGCGGTACTGTGCCTCGAATCTGCACACTCTCAAATGCCTGGGGAGTCCGGACACCGGCAGCGGCGAAAATTTGCTGCAGACAGGCCCGCGGACCTCCGGTTGTCTGGATTGCTGCGGCATCGACCGCCGCGGCCAGATTCACACTGCCGTCTTCCGTTTGTACTGCTCCGCAGTAACCACTGTCGGAGGCAGCCATCAGAATCTCACCGGGCTGCAGCCAGCCGGAAGACTCGGCAGCATGCAGTACAGCCCCCAGTCCAATGCGAGCTCCTGTGCGAGGTCGGGATGCAAATCCGGGGACAGCCGCCAGTGATGAATGTCCCAGACCGTCGCAGACCAGCACCACCTGGCCCGCGACCACGCGGGTACCAGAGGCATCTGTGATGCGTACATGCCGCCATGCGGGCCGAGGTCGCGCGGTGGTTTGTTCCGAGTCACAGTCATCCGGCAGAACTTCAGCAGCCGATTCCTGCTGAAAGCAGACGCCGGCAGCAGTCGCTTCGTCAGCCAGCCATTGATCCATGGAGCGACGTGAAACTGCGAGGCCACCGGGCATTGGGATGGGCAGTGTCCGACCATTGAAATGCAGACTCATCTGCTGCGTTTTTCCCGGATGCAGATTCTGCAGTCCGGTGAGCAGACCGGCACGCTGCAGCAGCTGCTGGGCGCGCTGATTGAGGCAGCAGCCGCAGACCTTGGCACGCGGAAACTTCTGGCGCTCAAGCAGCAGTACCCTTTGTCCGGAACGCGCCAGGAGCAGTGCAGTGAGACTGCCCGCCGGACCTGCTCCAATAACCACAGCATCCCACGTTTCTGCAGCTGGCTGCCCCGTGGCTGGACGGTCACTCATGGCTGACTGTCCTGTCTGGCTGCCATGTCAGCAGAAACCGCTGCGGCCAGTGCCGCTGCAGGCAAGCTGTATGCAGGCCGGCCTGTGCACAGAGCTGCAGCATTTCAGAGTCGGAGAATGCCCCTTCGACGGAGACCGGACCATCAAAATGCACGATCGGGCTGCGGCTGAGCAGTCGGCAGCCGGTCCACGCAAGGAAGTAGCCCAGTCGAGTTCGCCGCAGATCATCGATGATCACCCGCCGGCTGGCGGCGCCGGCCATCCGCTGCAGTAACCGCACCACCTGCGGCTCATCAAGATGATGCAGAAACAGGCTGTTCATGACCACATCGTATTGCGGCAGCGGAAACGGATCATTCAGCACATCGCACTGATGAAAACTGACCGTTGAGATACCAGCCTGCACTGCCTGCTGAGTGGCAGCGGCAACGGCCGTGCTGCTGATGTCCACTCCGTGTATCCGATGACGCACGCCATGCTGCTGCATTCGGCGAGCCAGCCAGAGTGCCTGATCACCGCTGCCGCAGGCGATGTCGAGGATGGTGAATTCCTGCTGGGCGGGGGACTCAGGGATGAGATCTTTAAGGCCACTCCAGATGGCTGCCCCGGTGCGGCTCCAGCGGTTGATGCGACGCAGGCCGGCCAGAGCGGCATCGTGCAGAGTCTGTTCCAGATCCGGACTGTCCATCAGTTCGGTCTGGCGACGCCGCTGCAGCAAGGTGTTTGAAAAAGTACGCAGCAAGGGCAGGTCCTGCATTGGGAAGATGCTACGGCAGCAGTTCAGGCTGCGGAGCGGTGCGAATCTTCGCAGGTTTGCGGAACTATGGCAGCAGCGGATTAAAACTCATGCAGGTGGTATCGATTCGGGGAAATAAACTGGTGTTTAGCGTCCTGGTCTATCAGGATTCCCGTGACTGACAGAGAATCCCGGCCGGAAATCTGCCGGAATTTTGAATTATTCACCTGGAGTTGTCAGATGACCGTCTGGTCAGCGAAGTTCCTTCAGTTTGCATGTCTGCTGCTGTTGCAGATGACCTGTCAGGCATTGGCAGCGGGCGGTGGTCTGGATGAGCAGGGGAATGTGGACCTGCAGGCCAGTCGTGTTTACGTGTTTGTGGGCAAGACTGGCCTTGGGCATGATCACGGGGTTGAGGGGCGTCTGAAAAGTGGCCAGGTGACTCTGGGGGCTGCGGCAGCTGCCGGTCGTCTTGAGTTCAACATGCAGTCGTTTGATGCGGACACCGACGCTGCCCGTCGCTATGTGGGGCTGAAGGGTTCCACTGACGCCGGAACTCGTAAACAGGTGAACGACAACATGAAGGGGTCTGCTGTGCTGGACGTGCAGCGTCATCCGACGGCAGTGTTTGAGATTGAATCGTCGCAGCCAGTGGCAGTGGCGGGCAAGGGTGGAACACAGGGCTTGCCGCAGTACGAGCTGGCGGGCAAATTTACTCTGCACGGGCGTACGGCACCGCTGCGGATTCGGGTTACAGCGGAAGAAAAGGATGGTCGGACGCATCTTCGAGGTTCGTTTACAATTTTGCAGACGGCATTTGGCATTCGTCCCTACTCGAAAGCGTTTGGGGCAGTTGGTGTCGCTGACCGGCTGACAATCCATGGTGACGTGTGGCTGAATGCCGCGACCACGGAATCACGCTGACCGCATTCCTCGATCCTTCTGAACCTGGGTACGGTTGCATGATTTCCTGTCCTGATGTGCGTAAAGACGTAATTCGCCAGCACTACAACATTTCGACGCTGTTCTACTGGCTGTTGTGGGGACGGCACATTCATCATGGTTACTGGGAGGCGAATGAATCGCCTCAGGTCGCTGCCCAGCAGCTGACTGATCGGCTGGCACACGCTGCTGGAATTCGCGGTGGTGAGCGGATTGCCGACATTGGCTGCGGGATGGGCGGTTCTTCGGTGCACCTGGCTCAGCGGTTCGGCTGCCATGTAACCGGAGTGACATTGAGTCCTTTTCAGCGTCGCTGGGCGGCCTGTGCTGCCATGCTGGGCGGCGTTTCCGGGCGAGCATCTTTTCTTTGCCAGGATGCCGAGACGACTCAGTTCGATCCAGCGTCGCTGGATGTTGTCTGGAGTGTGGAGTGCACGGAACATCTGTTCGACAAGCCCGCATTTTTCAAACGGGCAGCGGGCTGGTTAAAGCCCGGAGGCCGCATGGCGATCTGCGCGTGGCTGGCCGGTGATGATCCGCTCAGCACTGCAGCAGAGCAGGCCGTCTACGATGTCTGCGAAGGGTTTTTCTGTCCGTCGCTGGGCTCTGAGCAAGATTACTGCGGCTGGATGACGGATGCAGGTCTGCGGATGACAGCCGTACAGGACTGGACTGGACGGGTTTCACGGACATGGGAAATCTGCCGCGACCGCTGTCAGCGACTGGGGATGCGGCGACTGGCATCCTGGATTGATCCTGACCAGCTGATCTTCATTGATCGGTTTCAGACGCTGCTGGATGCCTACAATACGGGTGCCATGAAGTACGGCTGTTTTATTGCGGAGCGACAGCCATGACGTCGGTCTCAGTGTCGGCAGCCGTGGAACAGTCCGCTGGTTCTGCGACCGTGCCACTGACATGGCGGCGCCTGGCTGGTGTTTGTTTTGGCCTGGGGACTCAGGCACTGTTTGCACTGACAGTCGTCTTTCTGTTTTCCTTTTTGCGATACGGGATCAGCAGGCCGGCATCCGGCTGGTTATGGACCGATTTGCTGCTGGCTCTGCAGTTTGCTGTGCCTCACAGCGTGCTGCTGCATCCGCGTTTTCGTGAATTGTTTCGCCGCTGGTTTCCTGCGGAAATGCATGGAGCCTTTTTTTGTGTCTGCACCTGTCTGGGTCTGCTGCTGCTGTTCCGGTTCTGGAAAACAACCGAGCAGTTGCTCTGGGATCTGCAGGGCATTCCGGCCGGGCTGATGCTGACGGGATTTTACGGATCGTGGATCGCCTTGCTGTACAGCATTAGTCTGACGGGGCTGGGATATCAGACCGGCTGGACGCAGTGGCTGCACTGGTATCGAGGCCAGCGGATGCCGCGACGAGCCTTTCAGGCTGCCGGTGCCTATCACCTGCTGCGGCACCCCGTGTACCTCAGCTTTCTGGGGCTGATCTGGTTCACTCCGGTAATGACTTTGGACCATGCTGTTCTCACGGGCGTCTGGACTGTCTATATTTACGTCGGCAGTGTGCTGAAGGATCGGCGACTGCTGTTTTATCTGGGGCAGTCGTACGCTGATTATATGACGCGGGTGCCGGGTTATCCGGGGCTGCCGGCCGGTCCTCTGGCCAGACGCAATTCCTGAGCTCACCTTTGTGCGGATTTATGCATGCAGCAGATTCAGGCTCGTATCCGACTGCTGATGCTGTATCTGCTGGTCAGTCTGCCGTTGATTGTTTACGGGGCGATCCGGGCGCTGGAGGCCAGTAACAATTCGCCTGTTGACTGGGTGGACGAGCGGTTTTCCGAGCGGAAGGTTTACGATCATTTTTCCGAACAGTTTGGGCCAGGTGATGCTGTTATTATCAGCTGGCCTGAGTGCTGGTGGACGGATCCGCGGCTGGATGAGGCCGTGCGACGACTGCGGTCGGATGCAGAATTCCAGGATGCCGACGGCAATTCATACTTTCATTCGGTAGCCTGCGGGCGTGAGACACTCCTGGCACTTACGGGTCAGCTTACCGGGGAAGTTACCGGGGAAGTTACCGGGGAAGTTACCGGGGAAGTTACCGGGGAATCGTCGTTCGCCCGCACGGTGAAAATGACGGAAGTTCAGGCCGTGCAGCGATTGCAGGGACTGCTGATTGGTAAGGATGGCCGACTGACAACTTTGGTTGTGACGCTGAATTCTGCCGGTCTGGCACAGCGTGCAAAGCTGGTGCCTCGAATCTGCGAGGTCACAGCAGAAGTCTGCGGCACGAAGGTGCAGGAGCTGAAACTGGCCGGGCCGGTCATTGACGGTCTGACCGTGGACGAATCCAGCCACCGTTCCCTGACGAAGTTTGCATTGCCGTCCACGATCCTGATTTTCGTGATCTGTCTGCTTTCATTGAAGTCCGTGATTGCGGCACTGGTGGTGTTCCTGACAGCCTGTTTTTGCCAGGCGCTGATTCTTGCGGTGATTTATTACAGCGGTGAGCGTCTCAGTGCTCTGCTGATCATTCTGCCTCCGCTGGTTCAGGTACTGGCTGTATCGGGTGGAATTCACCTGATGAACTATTATCTGAATGCCTTGAACACGATGGAGCCGCGGGAGGCAGCGGTGGAGTGTTTTCGCAGGGGCTGGCTGCCCAGCATGCTGTCGCTGGGAACCACAGCAATGGGAACTGCATCGCTGCTGGTCAGCGGGCTGCTGCCGATTCGCCTGTTCGGAATTTATGGAACGGTGGGAGTCTTGTGTACGGCGGCTGCGGTGCTGACCGCCATTCCCTGTTCGATGCTGCTGCTGGGGCGTAAGCGCGCGTCAGCGGATCAGCAGAACACTGTGACGGCTCAGCCACACGGTAATCGCTCCGGAGCCTGGTCCGGTCTGACTGCGCTGTTGTGCGATTACAACGGAGTTTTTCTGCTGCTGTTGTTTGGGCTGATGGGACTGGCAGCGGCTGGATTGCCTGATCTGAAGACATCGGTGCGGATTGAAACGCTGTATGAACCCGACAGTCGCATCATGCAGGATTATGAATGGCTGGAAGATCGGATTGGCGCCCTGGTGCCGATCGAGGTGCTGCTGCATTTTGCTGCTGATTGCCAGCTCAGTGATCGACAGCGGATGGATGTGCTGTGGAAGGTGGATCGAGTACTGCACCAGCAGCCGACGGTCAAAGCAGTGATGTCGGCACTTACGCTGTTTCCTGATCCTCCACGAATGCCGGGACTTTCACGCAGCATTCAGGCATCCCTTGTGAATAAAGGTATACGGCTGGCCAGGCCGCAGTTTGAACAGGCTGCGATGCTGCGAACAACGGCAGAAGGTGATGTCTGGCGGCTGACGGCTCGAGTCAGTGCTCTGGCTCCGCTGGACTACGGTGATGTGCTGAAACAACTGGAACAGTCTCTGGTGGAACCGCTGGAGCAGGCTCCTGCGGAAGCGCGGCACCAGATTTCAATTTCGACATCGGGAATCATGCCGCTGGTCCATCAGATTCAGGGGCAGCTGCTGAGCGACCTGTTTAACAGTCTGATGTCAGCCCTGGCAGTGATTACGCTGACCATGACGTTGGTGCAGGCCGGGATTCTGAACGGGGTTTTGGCGATGGCGTCCAATGTGTTCCCGATCGTCATTGCGTTCGGGCTGATGGGGCTGCTGGCCGTGCCGATGGATATTGGGTCGGTGATGACCGCCAGTATTGCTTTGGGAATTGCGGTCGATGACACGCTGCATTTTCTGACGTTCTTTCGCCGCGAGCTGCATCAGCCCGGAGCGACTCGACGCAGCGCCGTGCTGGCTACATATCTGGACTGCGGCCCGGCGATGATTCAGACCTCAGTTTCATGCGGACTGGGGCTGCTGGTGTTTGCTTTCAGTGATTTTGTGCCCACCAGCCGGTTTGCTGTGCTGATGGCATTTCTGCTGGCACTGGCGCTGGCCGGTGACCTGCTGCTGCTGCCTGCAATGCTGCTGTCACCCGCCGGGAAGCTGTTTGAATCTGAGCCAGCTAAGGAAGCTTAGTCCGGCTGTAATGTGCAGCAAACGGTGTTTTTCAGGCCGGATTTGTGTCAGGGGGCGGTGGAGCGGGTATGCGTCTGGCAGCGCGTGTTGCTTTTTTGCTGCATGTCGTCAGATTCAGCGCTGTGCAAGTCGCGGACCTGCAATCGAGGCGGATTTCGCTGGAAATCTGCGCGGCAGATGATCTCAGGCGTCAGCTTTCCGTGTTGCGGACTTTAGGGGCATTCTGCGAGCCACAGGATTGCTGCCGGTCTGGGCAAGCGTTTTACAGTTTTTTCTGACGGCGACCCTTCAGCACAATGCCGGCTGAGTCTTCGGCAGCCGGCTTTGGTGTCGTTGCCGGATCAGCGACGAGATCGGCATTATCAGAGATCTCAGCGGCCTCGGCGGACTCAGCCTGCACTAAATTGCTGACCGTCTGTGTTTGTGCAAGCTGCTGTCGCAGTACGGCAGTGCAGGTTGCCGATCCGCCCTGCTGCTCAGCCTGAGTGATCAGTTCGCTGCTGACAGTATCGTGCGACTGCAGCAGTTCGAAGGCTGCCATCAGCAGCAGACGATCGGCAGATTCAGGTCGTTCGGTCAGCCATTGCCAAAGTCGCTGCGAGGACTTTTGCAGTTCGGGTGCATCATCGCTGCCGTAAATCGAACTGGCAGTGAGACGTACGGACTGTGCTGCACCGGCAAGCGTCAGGCTGGTTTTGAGACAGGCAGCTGCGCGTTCATAGCGTCCCTGAGCAATGTTCAGGTGCACTTCCCGCAGCCAGACGGCAGGCTGATCCGGAGTCAGTCGCAAAGCCGAGTGGTAGCTGGTGGCTGCCGTCGCATAATCAGCGCGGCGAAATGCATCATCACCCTGTGAGATCAGCCGCAGCGAATCAATGCGTTCGGCTGCCGTGACCTGTCGCTGTGCGGCATTTGCAGCGGGGAATTCTTCGGGGGTGGGCAACTTTCGAGCGGCAGCGGCGGCATCATCGGCTTCAGCCTGGGCCAGCAGACGATTCAGTATCCGCGGGTCCGGGACAGACGTGTCCTGTGATGCCCAGCCGGGGCTGATGGAAGTCTGTGCCAGCGATGTGGACTGGGAGTACACAATGGGCACGGAGAACAAACCCCAGGGACGAGGGAAGACGCCGAAACCCGGCAGACAACCGTAATACCACCACTCCAGAGGTATCAACAGCCCCGTGCAGGGATCGGTGGTGTACAGGCCAGAGCGAGCCGGAGCAAGCAGGGGTGAGACCTGGAAGAGACCCGGAGCACACGCCGAGACCGTTACTCGCTGCCCGGAAAATGGCAGAGTGTGAATCCAGGTTGTGCTGCTGGCGGAATGCCAGCTGTATCCGTAATAACCAAAATTACCAACCCCGGCTGACCAGTTGTATCCGTAGTTGCCCCAGCCGGAGTGCCAGCCGCTGTTGGCATATGTGGCTCGCAGCGGCGAGAAGTGTTTGAAGGCCTGACTGCCGGTCGTGCGAAAAGCCTGATCCCAGTGGCCCGTCTGCTGAGCCTGAACGGACTGCAGACCAGAGAGCAGCAGCAGAAGTGTGAGCCACAGCAGACGCGAGCATTGCATGGGGGCACCTGTTCAGACTGCAGAAAACCGAGCTGGCCCGGTGAAGTGCGGTGAGGCCGGGCTGGCCACCGCCCAGTGTCCCTGGATAATCCGGTAATTTGGTCTCTTCGACAAGCAGAAAACCGGCTGGAGGTCTGGGAATTGACGGAGAAATGGGCTGCCGGGGAATTCGGGATTCCTTGAAACTCCGGCTTCTGCTATGAACTGGCGCTGTTGTTGCCGTCTCAGTCGGGGCTGAACATCCCCGCCTGCCGATACCCGCACAGGCCAGGACCTGCTGCGGAGGAGTTCATTGCTGAGCCGAGTTGGTTTCCGGCTGTTGGCGGCGTTTTGAGCATCAGGTGAAAGGTACATTCCCATGACACTGTACAACGATAATTCTCTGACCATCGGCAAAAGTCCGCTGGTTCGCATTCACCGTCTGACAGCCGGATTGCCCGGCACGGTTTACGCCAAGATTGAGGGACGCAACCCGGCGTACAGCGTGAAGTGCCGTATTGGTGCGGCGATGATCTGGGACGCGGAAAAATCAGGACGTCTCAAGCCCGGTATGGAAGTTGTCGAACCGACCAGCGGCAACACCGGAATTGCTCTCGCCTTCGTCTGTGCTGCTCGCGGTTACAAACTGACGCTTACCATGCCGGAAACCATGTCGATCGAACGTCGCATGATTCTGCGGGCGTTTGGTGCCAACCTGATCCTGACGCCTGGTGCTGAAGGGATGAAAGGCGCAATTGCTCGAGCAGAAGACCTGGCTCAGCAGCCCAACACATTCATGCCGCAGCAGTTTCGTAATCCTGCAAACCCGGAAATTCACTTCCGCACCACGGGGCCCGAAATCTTCGAAGATCTGAACGGGCGAGTGGATGTGTTTGTCGCCGGAGTTGGTACTGGTGGTACGATCACCGGCGTCAGCCGCTATCTGAAGCAGGAGAAAGGTTTGGCGCTGCACACCGTCGCTGTCGAGCCCGCTGCCAGTCCGGTGCTTTCCGGCGGAGCACCTGGCAAGCACCGCATTCAGGGCATCGGAGCCGGATTCAAGCCCGAGATTCTGGATATGTCACTGGTGGATGAAGTGCTGCAGGTGACAGATGAGGAAGCCATGAGCATGGCTCCGCGAATTGCTCGCGAAGAAGGCATTCTGGTGGGAATCAGCTGCGGAGCAGCCATGACGGCCGCATTGAAAGTGGCTGCTCGTCCGGAAAGTGCCGGCAAGAACATTGTGGTTGTTCTGCCAGACTCCGGCGAACGCTACCTGTCCTCGCCCATGTTCGACTTCACTCGCGATGCACCGGCCGCCTGAGCAGCCGAAAGGTGTTCTGGGCAGCGCGATCATCGCGAAGCGTCCAGGCTGCAACGGTCAGCACCGGGCTCAGCTTCTGCTGAGTCCCGGTGTACCGTGCGGTGATTGCCGACCGACTGTTCGTCAATCGAGGCGACTGGCATGCCGTGTGCCACTTTAAAATGCTGTGTTTTATCGCTGATCACCGGCGTCGGTACCGTTGTTTGTTCGATTTGCTGTGTCAGCTGCGGCTGCCTGTTCCCGTTGTTCCCGCTGCTGCTCCTGACGCAGTACCAGCGGGTACAGCCAGCGTCCCCAGACGAAATACTGTGCTGCAAAGAACAGCAGCATGCCGCTGCCGACGAGGATCATCAGCAGAAACTGAGGCATCACTACTGCCGCCATGCCGATGAAGGCCAGCGAAAAAGCGGCAAAGGCCATCAGGCCAATTAGTACGGTAGGTGGCTGCTGCTGCGGCTGCCGGGATGGCAAGCGGACGTTCATGTGATCACTCCGGTTTCCGCCAGCTGCTGCAGTGCCTGATATCGAAACTCCATGCCGGTTGTCAGTGATTCCCGAATTCGTTCCTCAGTGAGCATGAATCTGAGCATGCCGCCGGGCAGCTGGAATTCTACGGTGTCCGTCAGGCGACACTCCGTCGGCCCCAGGTCCTGCAGCTGCTGGCGATGCTGCCATGCCGGCAATGGACCATCCACCAGCACTTCAAAAATCTCGGACTCAGTGACCAGACGGTATTCATGAGCCATGCGGTGCCGCAATCCAAAGGACAGGATGCGGAATTCAATTCGAGCACCCTCCTGCACTGTTTCCGGGGCTGACAGAATCTGCAGTTCGATATCCGGGTCGCTGATCTCGGGCAGATTCGCCGGGCATCCCAGAAACCTTCGCAGCGCGGCAGCCGAACACGGCAGGACGGCAGACGTTTCAAATTTCAGCATGAGTATTCCGATCGAGGGCTTATGTCTGGCTGTTCGGAGAGTCGTGTTTGTGCTTCTGCTGACGTTCTGCGTAAAGCTGCCGGAAGGATTTTCGCGGAGCTTCAGGCAGTTCACGCTGTCGCGCCCACTGGCCGGCAGGTGTCAGCGGATTCTGAGTCAAAAATTTTGGCAGGACTCGCAGCGCCAGGCGTGCCATGTTTCCCACCAGGCTGTAGAGCCAGGTGTTGGACAGCACTACCGACAGCGCTTTCATTTGCAGTTTCTTTCCTGTACCCGTCAGTTGCTGCTGATCGAGTCGTTCACGCATGGCGAACAACTGATGATGCAGCGGAATTTTGACGGGACAGACATCGGTACAGGATCCGCACAGGCTGCAGGCGAACGGCAGAGTGCTGGCTTCTGCGGGTGACTGCAGCGGAGTCAGGATGGATCCGATTGGTCCGGGGACTGTGGCTTCGTAGCTGTGCCCGCCACTGCGACGGTAGACCGGGCAGGTGTTCATGCAGGCGCCGCAGCGGATGCAGTCGAGGGCCTGTCGAAATTCAGACTGCAGAATCTCACTGCGACCGTTGTCCACAATCACAATATGCAGTTCTCCGCCCTGCTGCGGACCATGAAAGTGTGACGAATATGTGGTGATGGGCTGGCCGGTGGCGGACCGTGCGAGCAGACGCAGGAAGACCGACAGATCGGCTGCTCGCGGCAGCAGTTTTTCCATGCCCATGCAGGCGATGTGGATCTTTGGCATTCCGATACCCAGATCCGCATTTCCCTCATTGGTGCAGATCACGATGCCGCCGGTTTCCGCGATGGCGAAATTCACACCCGTCAGCCCGGCATCTGCTTCGCAGAAGCAGCTGCGGAGATGTCCGCGTGCTGCTTCAGTCAGGTACTTCGGGTCTGACGCGCCCTTTTCTGTCCCCAGATGCTCATGGAAACAATCGCCCACTTCTTCCTTCTTAATGTGAATGGCGGGCAGCACGATGTGACTGGGCGGTTCTTCGCGGAGCTGCACGATGCGTTCACCGAGGTCGGTGTCAATCACGCTGATGCCATGCTGTTCAAGGAACGGGTTGAGATGGCATTCTTCAGTCAGCATGCTTTTGCTTTTGACCAGCCGCTGGACCCGATGGTGCTGCAGAATCGACAGCACGATCCGGTTGTGCTCGGCGGCGTCAGCCGCCCAGTGCACGACAGCTCCGTGACGGGTTGCGTTTTCTTCAAACTGCTGCAGATAGTCGGACATCAGCGACTGCGTGTGCCGCTTGATTGCCGAAGCAGTCTCGCGCAGTTTTTCCCATTCCGGAACACCGGTGGCCATGCGATCGCGTTTTTCCCGCACAAACCACAACGCACGATCATGCCATCGGGCACGCTCCCGATCTGCCGTAAAGTCAGCGGCGAGTGCTGGATGTCCCATGTCTGCCTGCCATCCGAAAAGGTAACTGTAAAGTCTTGAAAGTTTTGTGATGTTTGGTGTTTGTTCAGGTGCGTTCGAGTCTGCTTAGTGCTGACCAGTGCTTGCGGTGCGTTTCTGACGGGCGTCGGGAGCCTGCTGCATGGCCTGAGCCATGATCTGGGCGTAATGCAGCACCCTGATGGGCAGTGCCCGCCGTCGGATAATTCCGTCCAGATGCATCAGGCACGACATGTCACCCGCCGTCAGCACCTCAGTTCCTGCCTGCAGATGGTCATTAATTCGATCCTCACCCATCATCGCCGAGACGGCTTCTTCACCCACTGCAAAAGTGCCGCCAAATCCGCAGCATTCATCCTTCCGCTGCAGCTGAGAAAAACTGATCCCCGTGAAACTGCCAAGGAGCAGCTGCAGCAGGCTTTCACGAGCGGTCATCGATTCTGAACAGGGGCCCAGCCGCAGTTCACGCAGACCGTGACAGCTTTGATGCAGGCCGACCTGATGAGGAAACACGCCGCTAAGGCTGCGAATACCAAGCACCTGTACCAGGAATTCGCCCAGCTCAAGAGTTTGCCTGCGCACCAAAGTTGCCTGCTGATCACTGGCAGAGACGAGGTGATCGTAGTGGTTGCGGACCATCGACACACAGCTGCCCGATGGTGAGACGATGTAGTCGTAACCCGCAAACGTGTCGATGAACTTTTCAGCCAGCGGGCGAGCTTCCGGCATGCAGCCACTGTTGGCCATCGGCTGCCCGCAGCAGGTTTGCTGTTCAGGGAAATCCACCTGAACACCAAGAGATTCCAGCACCTGCACAGTCGCCAGACCAACGTCGGGATAGAACTGGTCAACGTAACAGGGTATGAACAGGGCAACTTTCATCAGGTCTGACCGGTATGTGGGAGGGGTGTGGCGTGATTTCTCAACCTGCCTGATCTTACCGCAGCGGAGTTCAGGATCCCACGCAGAAATGAGAATCCGGGGCAATTCTTTCAGGGTGTTGGCTGGGTGGAGTGGAAATGAACGAATTGGCCGGTTGCCGACAATTTGCTGCCCCCTTTCCAGGCGAAGTCAGTCCACCTATAATCTGCCGTCAGCGTCAGCTGACTGCGGATACCGGAAATACCTGTCGCGCTGCACCAGCAGGAATGCACGAAGACCATGTCAGAGCACGAATTTCGATCGCTGCAGGGCTGTTTTCTGACTGCGGCCGACCATCTGCGCGATGCCAATTTTTTTCGCAGTGTCGTGTTGCTGCTGGAACATACGCAAGAAGGTGCGATGGGTCTGGTGATCAACCGACCGTCAGCCACATCCATCGGCAAAGCTTTGGGAAACTCAGAAAACGTCAATGATGCGGCTGCTCCGATGTTTGTCGGTGGTCCGGTAGAGCCGACATCGCTGTTCATCCTGCACAATTGTGCCCGGCTGGCAGCTTCCGACCGCGAAGTGTCGCCCGGGATCTTTCTGGCTGGCAGCGAACATTCATTTGAGACTGTCGTCAGGACTCCCCTGCAGGAACCCAGCCAGCAGCGATTTCGTCTGATCAGCGGTTACTCCGGCTGGGGGCCGCAGCAGCTGGAGGGAGAGATTGCTCGCGGCGACTGGCATCTGCTTTCAGCCGACTCGTCACTGATCCTGGAAGATAATCCCTACGGCATCTGGGAAGTTTGCCGTCGTCGCCTGCGCAGACTGCATCGGCTGCTGAACACAGAAGTGCGTAACCCGGAATGGAACTGAGCCTGGCAGGCTGGCAGTCACCAGCGAAACAGTCCTGTGCCCCATGTCAGTCCGGCGCCGAATCCGCACATCATGATCAGGTCACCCTGCTGGATGCGGTTTTCCTGCAGTGCTCCGTCAAGTGCCAGCGGAATCGAGGCAGCTGAGGTGTTGCCGTACATGTGCAGATTGTTGAAGACTTTGCCGGCCGATATTCCCAGTTCTTCCATCGCATGATTGATGATGCGAATGTTGGCCTGATGCAGTACGAACAGCGCGACGTCGTCCGGTGTTTTGCCAGCTTGCTCAAGAACGGTGCGGATGCTGTCAGTTACGGCCTGAATGGCCCATTTGAAAACGTTGCGTCCGTCCATCTGCAGGAAATGCTGTCCGGCAGCGATTAGCTCGGGAGTTGCCGGGTGCAGCGTGCCGCCGGCGGGACGGTCGAGCATACAGCCGCCGGCGCCGTCGGCCCCCAGCTGATAACACACCAGCCCCTGAGCAGTATCGCCTGGTTCAAGTATGACTGCTCCGGCCGCGTCGCCAAACAGCGGAGCGGTGCCCTGATCGTCCGGGCGCACAATTCGACTGTTGACATCAGCACCGATGACCAGAGCACACTTTGCATTGCCGGTGGCAATGAACTGAGCACCAGTGGCCAGCGAATACATGAATCCGGAACAGGCGGCCTGCAGGTCCATGGCCGGTGCGTCAAGGTTCAGTTTGTCCTGGACCAGACACGCTGTGGAAGGGCAGGTGAAGTCGGGCGTGAATGTGCCAACAATCAGCAGGTCAATGTCTGCAGCCTGCAGTCCCGCAGACTGCATGGCTTTGCGGGCAGCGGCCACTGCCAGATCGCTGGTGCCCTGCGAGTCGTCGGCAAAACGCCGTTCACGAATACCGGTACGCCGCAGAATCCAGCCTTCTTCAAAACCGTACCGCTGTTCCAGCTGCTCGTTGGTAACGACCTGCTCTGGCGCGTAGGCGCCCACAGAACGGATTCGAAAACCCGTCAGCGAAGCTGTACGGCGAGAACGGCGAAATCGCAGCCGTGGTTCGTCCGCACCGGCGGCATCCTTCTTCTGCTGCTGCAAGGCTGCAATCACTTTGCTGGCATCAATCACGGCGTCCGACGCGTGAATGGATGCAGTGGTGGGAGGATTCATGAAAGGACGCCGTTCCTGTACTGTCGAGTTGCTGAGATGCCGGACACTGGTGTAAGCAGGCAGGTCCGGCAGATCGCGACGGGAGTTTACAGATGCCGGGCGATCGTGAAAACCAAACTCAGGGTGATTCTTTGGCGATCCGCGTGAAATGCAGGGCGCCGCAGGTGCCTGCAACTGCAATTCTGAACGTAAAATCAATGAAATTCGCCTTGATTTCTCAGATTGGATCCTGAGGTTGCATTCCCCGGCTGAAGGCTTTAAGAGAGAGCACGGGGGATTGGACGCAGCAGCCCGTCGTCGGTGCTGCAGCCTCATTTTCGCCGGAATTCAGCAGGAATAAGGTATGAAATGGATTGCAGCCAGTGATTCCGGTTACGTACCGGCCTCCCACGAAGATCCTCGATCCCCCGGAGTTCTAAAGCGAGTGATTGCAACTCGGGAACTGTTTCAGCAGGGACAGGTGCAAATGCTGAACTGGGCTCTGCTGCCGGCTGGTTCCAGCTTTCAGCGGCACTACCACGAGGACATGCAGGAGGTGTTCCTGATGATTGCAGGCTCTGTGCGAATGACAGTGTCCGACGACAGTCGGGTGCTGGGCCCGGGCGACGCTGTCCTGGTGGATCCGGGAGAAATTCACCAGATGCAGAATCTGCTGACGACTCCGGCCGAGTATATTGTCTTTGGAATTACGTCTGGTCGCGGCGGTCGGACCATTGTCATCGCAGAACCGCAAAACTGATTCAGGCCAAGGCAAAGTCATGCTTGTAAAACTGGGATTGTGTCAGCTTGAACTGGTGCAGGGTGACATCACACGGCAGCAGGTGGATGCAATCGTCAATGCGGCCAACAGCCAGCTGGCAGTGGGGGGCGGCGTGGACGGTGCCATTCACCAGGCCGGCGGACCAGAGATTTTGCAGGAGACTGCTCGCCTGTTCCCGAACGGCTGCCCCACAGGCAGCGCGGTGGTGACGTCCGCCGGGCAGCTCAGTGCACGCTGGATCTTCCACGCTGTTGGTCCGGTCTGGCAGGGTGGCAAAAACTCCGAACCCGAACAGCTGGCCTCAGCCTGCCGGGCCTGCCTGTTCCATGCCAAAGACCTCGGATGTTCCAGCATCGCGTTTCCAGCAATCAGTACCGGTGCCTGGGGTTATCCGCTGGATCTGGCGGCAAACAACCTGATCAAGACGACCATGGATTTTGTACGCTGGCATCAGGCACCAAAACTGGTTCGATTTGTGCTGTTTGATGCGGGAGCCTGGGGGGCCTTCGCCCGCGCTGTCGATGAAGTGGTCCCGTGAACACTCCAGACCTGCGCCGTTTCACCGCATCCGACGGCTGCGTCATTCACTTTCGCTGCTGGCCGGCCGAACAGTGTCGGGGTGTCGTGCTGGCCGTGCACGGCATCCAAAGTCACTCGGGCTGGTACCAGTGGTCGTCTCAACTGCTGGCAGCCAGTGGCTTCAGCGTCTATTTTGCGGATCGCCGCGGATCCGGGCTGAATGGTCTGCAGCGCGGGCATGCGGCACACGGAGAACGGCTGATCAACGATGTTCGTGCTTTGCGACAGCTGGCACTGACGGAAAACAGAGCGTCAGTGCCCGTGACACTGCTGGGTCTGAGCTGGGGCGGAAAAATCGCTGCCGCAGCCGCCTGTCTGTTTCCTGCCGAATTTCAGAAACTGGCCCTGCTGTATCCCGGTCTGGTACCGCGCCTCAGGTTCACCTGGTCCCAGCGCGCAAAACTCAAGCTGGCGCGGAATCTGGAAATCGTCAAACGGCATATCCCCATTCCACTGGATGATCCCGCACTGTTCACTCAGGTTCCGCAATGGCAGCAGTTTATTCGCGAGGATCCTCTGGCTTTGCACACAGTGACCAGCGGGTTGCTCAACTCCGGAATCGATCTCGACCGCATCGTCGCAAAAAGTCTGCGTTCTCTGCAAATGCCCACGCTGCTGATGCTGGCAGGTGACGATCAGATCATTGACAATCAGGCCACGCTGCAGATGTTCTCAGATCAGTCGCCCAATCTGCTGCAGATACGCACATGGTCTGCAGCCCGACATACGCTTGAATTCGAGCCGCAGCGAGAGCAGATCTTTCAGTATCTGACCGAATGGCTGGAACAATCCTGACTGTCGTCGCTGGTCAGAAGGCCTCAGAACAGCGGAGTCTGTTTGCCGATCAGGTCACTCTCAGACTGCTCCTCAGCCGCTTCAAACTCCTCGTCAAAGATCGGGTCCTGGGCTGCTGTTCGAGACGGGGTGGAGCGCACCTTCAGAGGTCGGATACGCGGGGCGCCTTCGAAGCCGGCTGCCTGTACGACCTGACGTCGATTCAGCACTTCCTCAACGTGGCGATCGCGAGCCGCAGAGGCGACGGACCAGGATTCGGAAGGGACTTCAGCCTGAGATTCGCGGCGCCGTTCCATCCTCTGCATCTGAGCCACTTCTGCCAGACGCTCCTCAATCTCTTCTGAATCAGGATTCATCTCCAGAGCCCGCTGATAGGCCACCGCTGCCGCTTCGTAATTGCCTCGAACTTCATGGAATTCGGCGACCTGCACCAGCTTGCGTGCCGCAAGCGGACTGGGGGCCGGATTACGCTGGAACAGCGCCATACCGACCGAGCAGCCACTGAGCATCGGCAGCAAAAGGCAAACAAATCCGGGAAGCAGCGACCTGAACATGAATCAGGACCTCAAAGTTGCAGCAAAAGTCTGAGCCAGGTCATCAGGAGAAACCCAATGCCGGGCGGGGGAAAACCCTCGCTGTGACGATCGGCGAGCCTGCCCGTGGGTCCGCAGATGAGCAGTCTTCGTATGACGAGAATTCCTGGTATGCGGTCTGTGCCAGCCGTCAATGCGTCAGAACCGGATTATTTTAACTCAGCCCGCAACGTTTGCTTCGGCAAAAACTGCCGCTCCGTTACGACGCAGTTCGGCAGGTCGCCGGTTGATTGCTGACACGCTGTGCTAAGCGTGTTTTTAGCCAAATATGATTGAAATTTGTCGCTGCAGAATCGGTCCGGGACTGCTAGCCCTGCTTCAGGTACCGAGCACGAAAGCGAGTGGCCCAGTGAGCAAACTGATTGTCCTCAATCGACTTCCGCATGCCCCGCATCAGATCCTGATAAAAGTGCAGGTTGTGCAGCGTTGCCAAAGTGCCGTACAGCGGTTCATCGGCAAACAGCAGATGCCTCAGGTAGGCGCGGCTGTAGCCTCCGGAACACGCCACGCACTGACAGGACGTGTCAATCGGATACCGATCCTTGCGGAATGTCTTGTCCTGCAGACGCATCTTGCCGTCCCACGTGAACACGGTGCCTTCGCGAGCGTATCGAGTGGGTATGATGCAGTCGAAAATGTCCATTCCGCACTCGACTGCTCCCACCAGATCCTCCGGCAAACCCACCCCCATCAGATAGCGCACCTGGTTCTCGGGCATCAGTGGTGCCGTGTGTCGAACGATGCGAATCATTGCCTCGTGACCTTCACCCACCGACACACCGCCAATTGCGTATCCCGGCAGATCCAGGGATGTGACCTGCCTGACAGCGCGAGCACGCAGGTCCAGCTCCATACCGCCCTGAATGATTCCGAACAGGTGCTGGTGCGGCTGAATCGGAGCCGCTTTGCAGCGTTTCAGCCACCGCAGTGTCCGTTCCAGGGATTCTGCCATGTATTTGGGCGGCATGCGGTAGTCCACACACTCGTCAAATGCCATCACAATATCCGCACCCAGCCGCCGCTGAATGTCCATGGCGGATTCGGGACTGAGGGTCATTGGAGTGGTGTCAGAGTCCTTGCGGCCTGATCGAAACTGAAAGCTGACGCCTTCCTCAGTGATCTTCCGATCCGGCAGGCTGAAAACCTGAAACCCGCCGGAATCTGTCAATACGGTCTGGTTCCAGCGCATCATGGAATGCAAACCGCCCAGACGCTCGACGATTTGAGTCCGATCCAGAATGCCCAGGTGGTAGGTGTTGGCCAGTACGACCTGAGCACCTGTGGCGGCAACCTGATCCGGCAGCACACATTTGACGGTTGCCTGAGTTCCCACGGGCATAAATGCCGGCGTTTCCACGGTTCCGTGAGCAGTGACGAAGCGGCCGCGACGAGCCTTGCCGCTGGCAGCCAGCAACTTGTAATGCAGCCCGTTACCGGGAGTCCATTGGGGGGATGACACGTTCATGCCCGTACCATACCGCACGCCGGAAGAAAAATCCGTCGGTCGATCAAATCCCCCGGCAATTCTCGAAAACCAGGCCAGCCCCCGGTGCGGAATCAGCGAATTTTCTGATCAGGAAGCTGCTGCTGAATTCCCTGGTCCACCGGCATTTTGTCCGTTTCTGCCGTCAAACCGACTTCCCGCATCACTTTCGCCAGCTCGGCCTGCAGCGCCTGCACTACCGGCTGATACTTCGGACGGTCAATCAGATTGTGGCGTTCCTCGGGATCAAATTCGATGTTGTACAATTCAGCAGGATGCCTGTCCGGACCGCCATCTCCATGCGGCGAACGACTGTACTTCCACGTCTCAGTTCGCACACATCGCACATTCGGCGTATACGGAAACTGCTTTTCATAGTTGTAGTGATACAGGAACGACTTGCGCCAGTCCGGATCGCCCGACTGCACCAGCGTTTTCCACGACCTGCCATGAATCGCCTGCAATGGATTGGCGCCGCACAGTTCCAGCAGGCTGGGAGCCACATCGACCGTCAGCACCTGCTGCTCAATCACTTTCGGCTGATCCACAGAAGTCAGGCCGGGAAATCGCACGACCTGCAGAATTCGCATGCTGGGTTCATGAGCCGTCCGCTTATCCACCATTCCGTGTTCGCCATTCAGCAGCCCGTTGTCACTCATGAACACAATGATGGTGCGATCGAGCTCGCCACGCTGCTGCAACAGCTGATACAGCCGCTGCACACTGTCATCAACAGAAAGCAGCGTCGACCAGTAAGCTCGAGTCATATTTTCGAAGTCCCGCACCGCTTCAGGAGAATCATCCGGAAACTTCTTCCGCCATTCAAACAGCGGTCCATAGATCCCGTGCCACGTTGAAAGTCGCTGGCGAATCCAGTCCGGCTTGTCATTCAGCCGAAATGCCGATTCGGGATATGGAACCCGCACTGACTCAAATGCCCCCTGATACTTCTGCTCCGGAAAGTAGAAGCTGTGCGGAGCCTTGTGGCCGATCATCAGGCACCAGGGCTGATCGCCACGCTGTTGCTGCAGCCACTGCTCAGCCAGATCCGTCACGACATGAGTGTAATAGCCGGGCAGGATCTTTCGTTCCTGGCCGTTGAGATTGAATTCCGTATCGAAGTACTTGCCCTGCCCTCGATGGCTGACAAACCAGTTGAAACCTGGACGCGGAGAATCGTTGTCTTCCCCCATGTGCCACTTGCCAATATAGGCGGTGTCGTAACCGGCTGACTGCAGCACCAGCGGAAAACTTTGCAAGCCCTGCGGATACTCAGTGAAATTATTCACCACTCCATGAGCATGTGCGTAGAGACCGCTGAGAATACTGGCGCGGCTGGGCGAACACAGCGACGTGGTGCAGAAGGCATTGCGAAAATACACGCCCTCACGACCCAGACGGTCAATACCCGGCGTTTTCAAATACGGATGGCCGGCAATTCCGGCCGCATCCCAGCGCTGATCATCCGTCAGAATGAACAGCACATTCGGCCGCTGCCGGACAGGATCGGCAGCCTGCACACAAGACATCAAGCCCAGCACCAAAACCGTCAGCACGCGAAGATTACCCACAGTGTCCGCTCCCTTTGCATTTGCCGACAATGCTCAGTTACGAGTGACAGTTTCGTCCAGATTCAGCAGCACGCGGGCCAGCAGGGTCCAGGCAGCGACGTCCTGAGGTGTTGTGCCTTCCGGAATCTCCGGCAGCTTTGCCGCATCGCCGGTGGTGATATCGCGAGGATTGAGCCAGCCGTCAGCCAGTCGCTGGCGCCTTGACTGCAGTGCCTCAAGAACCGCCTGCAGTTCCTTGTCCGTCGGGACTCGCGTGGTGCAAAGCTGAAATGCATAGCGGGCCCGCGAAGCATCGTCACTGCCGCCTTCCTTCAAAATTCGCAGCCCCAGACCGCGAGCCGCCTCCACGAAAATCGTCTCGTTCAGGCCGGCCAGAGCGGCCATAGGAGTATTCGAGCGCACGCGACGTGCACAGGCTGCGTCTCCGTTGGGGGCGTCCAGTGTTGTCAGAACCGGATCCGGCATCGACCGTTTGCGAAACACGTAAACTGCTCGGCTGTAACGTTCAGGAGCCGCTGCGGGGGTCCAGTAGCCTGGATATGTGTAATTGTAATCCAGCACATTCTGCGGTACCGGTGGAATCACGCTGGGCCCGCCCTGTTTCTGATGCAGCATGCCCGCAGCCGTCAGGGCAATGTCACGAATGACTTCCGCATCCGCGCGATAGCGAGCTCCTCTGGCCAGCAACTGGTTCTGCGGATCACGCTCCAGCTGCGCGGCAGTTGCAGCTGACGACTGGCGATAAGTCCGGCTGGTCAAAATCGTTCGCAACAAGTGCCGACGACTCCAGCCATGCTCCATAAAATCCACCGCCAGCCAGTCCAGCAGCTCACGATATTCAGGCAGGGCGGCTCGAGTCCCGAAGTCTTCGGGAGTTTCCACCAGCCCTCGGCCGAAAATTGCCTGCCACACCTGATTCACCGCCACACGCGCTGCCAGCGGGGACCGATCATCCACCAGCCACCGCGCAAATCCCAGTCGATTCTGAGGAGCATCTGGCGGGAACGAGTGGAAGGCAGCCGGTACATGCGGCTGCACAGGGTCCCGCGGCTGATCCCATTCCCCGCGATCAAGGCGATACGTCTGCCGAGGATCCTGGGGATCACGACTGGCCAGATGCAGCACCGTCGTGCCAGCCTGCGGCACACTCTTCTGCAGCGTCTCCCACTGGTCGTGTTCCGTCTTCAGGTCGGCCACAGAGCGACGCCAGGCATTAAAGATCACCGCCTGCTGTTCGACAGTCCGCTGCTCTTCAGCAACCCGCATCGCCAGCACCGCACCATGATCCACCGGCGGCGCCGCAGGTGCCGCTGCCGTCGTCAGGCTGAACCTCGCACAGCCAGGCATGTCACCCATTCGCCAGGCAATCTTCAGCTCCGATCCCTCGGGGAAATTCAGCGGCTGTTCGAACTGCAGCACCGCCACCGATGGCTGATTCCGCAGTCCATGCCCGCGATCCGCCAGCCATGAAGTGTCATCACTGCCGTCAATCAGCAGGCTGACAGGGCCGGTGGTCTTCTTGCCGTCTGCCGACTTCTGCTCGGACGCAGAAAAATCGGCAGTCGCATGCACCAGCTTCTGCTTTGCCCAGTCGGCTCCCGGAGCCTTCACGAAGACTTCCAGCTCATGCACAATCCATGTTCCTGCCCGGCTGCGCCCCGGACCGTTCTGCGGCAGATCCCGATGATTCAGAATTTCGAACTGCAGTCCCGTAACGTTCTGCAGGACAGGCCTGGAAATAACAAACACATCAGCACTGGTGTGACCCTTCATCAGTATCGAACGATCCAGTTCCTGAGTTGGATGATTGAGCCCGCTGTTGCTGCCCATCTCGATAAATTCCAGCGGCTGCCAGGCAGCAGACTGCTGAAGTGTTGCTGCTGCAAATGCCCGCTGCTCATCCTGCCACTGCGGACGCTTCGCTCGCACCGCCGTGTCCAGCTGCTCCTGCTGCCGGCGAATGTCCTGCAGCTGCTGCAGCTGTGGCGGCGTATAAACCCACGACTGAGCCTCGTAAGTGTCGTTCAGGAAGGCGAACAGCCCGTAATACTCGTCATGCGTCAGAGGGTCGTACTTGTGCGAATGACACTGGGCACACTGAGTTGTCAGGCCCAGTACGGCCTTGCCAATGCAGTCCATGCGGTCAAACATCTCGACCATACGAAACTGCTCAGGAACAATCGCGCCTTCTTCGTTGATCATACTGTTGCGCAGGAAGCCGGTGGCAATCAGCTGCGACTGCCCGGCGTTCGGCAGCAGGTCACCAGCAACCTGTTCAATGATGAACTGATTCCATGGCATGTCGGCCACGATCGCGTCAATGACCCAGTCACGCCAGATCCACTGCTCACGCTGCAGGTCCTTCTCATAGCCATTGGTGTCCGAATACCGAGCCAGATCCAGCCACTGACGAGCCCACTTTTCACCGAAGCCGCGACTTGTCAGCAGCTCTGCAGCGACTGCTTCGAGCCCACGTTCACGGAACTGCTGCAACTGTGCCGGTGATGGCGGCAGACCCGCCAGATCCAGATACAGTCGCCGACACAGTGTTTCAACCGACGCGTCCTGAGCAAAGTTCAGACCCTCTTTTTGCAGGCGATCCGCGACGAAAGAATCGATCGGATTGGCGATGCCGGGCTGAGGCAGCGGTCGTTTTTGCGGCGGAGAAAACGACCAGTGCTTTTCGTAAACTGCACCTTCCGAAATCCATTGCCGCAGAATGTCGGTCTCAGCCGCCGAAGGACGTTTTGATTTGGACGGCGGCGGCATGATCAGATCAGGATCGTGGCTGGCAATCCGCTTCAGCAGCTCGCTGGCGTCCGGATTTCCAGGCACAATCGCTGGTACTCCGGATTCACCGCCCTGCACGGCGCTGACTCGGTCGTCCAGACGCAGGCCACCCTGACGCTCCTGAGCGTCCACTCCATGACACTGCCAGCAGTGTTCCGCCAGGACCGGCCGCACCTGCTTCTGGTAGTCCACGTCAGCCCGGGCAGTTCGAGCAAAAACTGCTGCGATGGCGAGCAGTAAAATATTCCAGCGGTTCATGGTGGTCTTCCGCATGATGGGAGGTCAGATTTCAGCCAAAAATGGCGCGGTCCGGAATACAGCATACCGCGAAAACCAGCCCGGGCGAACCGCCAGGCGACGTTCCGTGCGTTTTTATCAGTTGGGGACGGCCAAAAATTCCGCTGGATGCCAGTGGCCAGTGGGCGGTGACAGTCAGGCGAGCCGTGGGCGGAAGTCCGCGCGAGTCAGCAATGACGCGACGGGTTTGTCCCGCCCCCTGCTACCGCCGCGTGGATGCCACGGTCATGGGAGCTCCGCAGACAGCTAGTCTCACGCGCAGGGAAATACACAGGGGCGGGTGTTCGGTGTTCGGTGTCGGGTGTTCGGTGTCGGGTGTTGAGTGTCGGGTGTTGAGTGTCGGGTGTTGAGTGGCGGCGAGGCGAGCTGTGGGCGGGAGCCCACAGGTGCTGGATAACGCCTTGTAATGAGTGTGGTGACCACACCCCCGTTCCGTCTCCTCTGTTTTCAGAGCGAGGGCGGGAGTGGTCAGTGATCAGTGGTCAGTGATCAGTGGTCAGCCGTCAGTTCACTGATCACTGTTCACTGACTACTTCCCGGCCGGCCCGGTTCGGCCGACACGCGTGGCACCTCAAAAAAATATCGCCAGCCTATCCTGCTGTGCGCAAACGACGATACAGCAGCAGCACTGCACCAGTCAGCGAGCCGCCATAGAGTCCGATCAGGCCCAGCGACTGCAGACCTGGATGCAGTGCGAACAGTGCTGCCAGCAGCCCGGCAATCATCAGCACCACTGAGATGCGCTGCAGCAGCACCAGCAGCCGTCCCTGCGATGCACCGCGCCAGATCAGCAGTGCCGCCACTCCGCAGAAGATGGCCCAGCCCACACTCATCCCGCGCTGTACCGTTTCAGCCGCCTGCACTCGCAGCGCCAGTCGCGGATTTCCACCGGCACGCAGGAATGTCAGTGCTACGCCGTCTTCGGGGATCCCGAAATCCAGTGAGAGCATGCCCTCTGACCGTGGCAGATCAAAATCACCAACTGTTATGTCGTTCGCACCGTCTCTGCCAAAGTCATCACTGTTCACGACCTGCGGCAACTGTCCGCCCGTTTGTGGCACAGCTGCTGGATCAGCCTGCTGCTCCACGCCGAAGGCCGGTGCCTGTGCCGGAGCTGGTATCGCTGCCGCAGCATCCAGCTTCTGCTCAGCCTGCTGTGCTCCGCGGTCGCGCGACTTGTCCTGCTCCATATCTTCCATCCGCTTCAGATCCAGACCCAGCGCGTTTTGTCTAAGCAGCGACTGTGAGAGTCCGCCTTTGGCCAGCTCCTCGGCTCCCGGAACTCCGGCCGCAGCGGATTCCCCGCTGCTCGGTCGATCGGCAGCCGCCTTCTCCAGGTCACCCAGCTCGGAAAGTCCGTCCTGTTTCATCGCTTTGCCGGCCGTCTTCCTGCGTTCCAAAGATTCGGCTTTGGACTGCGGTTTTGCCGGCGGCGGCGGAGCGACAAAGCGGAACCGGAGCGAGCCTTCGTCTGTGCGGCCCTGCGAATCCGCCTTGCCACCCTGCGGTATCCCATAGGAACTGGTGCCGTCAGTCGCGAGCCCATTATCAAAGAAGAACTGAGTGCGATTCTGATCGTTGTATGAATTCAGCTGCTGATCTTTGCCCGCCAAAAAATCGAACCTGTCGATCGCCTGCAAAGCCTCAGTTTCCTGCGACATTGCACTCAGCTTGCGTGCTGCTTCTTCCAGCTGCTGACCTGCGGCACCATTGCGTTCTCGCAGTCGCTGCAGACGAGTTTGTCCCTGCTGAACAGCCTGCTGCTGGAACCAGACGTCCGCTGTTGAGACTTTGCCACTGGATGCTGCGCCGGAATAGCGACCAGCTGCGGACAACACCTGCTCAACCTCAGACAGCAGTTCCTGCTCTGCATATTCCGCCAGTGCGGCTTCGGAAACATTCGACAGGTCAGCATTCTTCACAATTGCTGCCCGCCAGGTTTCCGGCACATAAACGCTCCACCGATTGCGATTGATCGTGATGCCGTTCTCCGGATCATCCCGGAATTCCGGAAACACAGGCACAGGAATCTGCAGTTGCTGACTGCTCCATTGCTGCCGCAGCGTGCCGAGTGATTCTGCAAAGCGGCCGGCAATCGAAAACTCAACCAGAAACCCGGCTGCCGCGGCAGCGGACTGCGGCAAGGGAATCAACTGTCGCTGCAGCTGACCGTCCTGCCGCTGCACAATCCGGCTGGGGCGTCCGTCCACACGGCAGAACAAAAGCCGAGCCCCGTCCGGAAGCTGCACAGGCAGAAACTGGCGACCCTCGTTCGCCACCTGCAGCTGATGATGACTGCGCCAGCTTCCGTCTTCTGATATGACCGTCGTATGTGTCGCCAGACTGACTACGGCCGGCGTCACTTTCTGGCGTTCCGGCTGGACGATACGCCACGGACTGCTTTCAGCACGCAAACGTGAAATCAGCACGGCCTGATCCAGCAGCTGCTGCGGAATCTTCAGGGTGATCTGATCGGCCTGTACGATATCCTCAGGCTGCTCGGCCTGTGCCTGCAGCAAAGCTCGCGACTGATTCACCAGTACCCGAAAATGACTCTGACCGGAAAGAGTTGCCGGCGCATTTGCAGGTACCACGAACGTCGGTGGCTCCATCCGAATCTGGCGATCGGCCGGCAGCGCAGCACTGGATGTTCCCAGCACGAACAACTGGCCGGACACCGGCTGCTGCAGCTGGAAGGTAACGCGAGTCCGCCCATTGCCCAGCGATTCCTTAAGCACTCGGCGCTGCCCCGGCACCTCAAATGTCATGGTGTTTGCCAGCACCTCAGATAATTCAACAGCAAACTGATCCGCAGCCGCTCGCGCGACCTGCCAGCGCAGTGCCAGCATGTGCTCCAGAGAAGTCTCCGTCACGCTGGCCACCGACACAGATTCGGCCACCAGGGTGGAAACGGCAGGACGCAGTCGAACGGTCACGGCGCCCGGCTGCTGCACCGCACTTCGCAGCAGCAGTGACACCGGCTGATCACTCACCTCGCGGAACGTCGCACTGGCTGCACCTGCGGGCTGCGGATTCCAGTTACTGCCCGGCTCAGTTCCCGAGCTTTCAACGGCAGCGTCCAGCCATACAGCCAGCTCTGACTCGGCACTCGTCACGCCAGTCAGTGCAGGTGGCTGCAGCACAGCGGCTGCCGGGTCCGACTGCCGCGGCTGCTGACCCTGCAGCAGCACCGTCAGACCGCCCGTTCGTGCATCACTCAGCTGCAAACTCAGCAGCCGAGCTGCACCGCTGCCCGCTGCCGGCTCAACCACATACCAGTCCAGCAGACCTTCCGCCGACACATCCAGTGGCAAATAGCCGTCCGGAATTTGCACGTCCAGTCGCGAGCGGGCACTGCCGCGAATCAGCAGGCTCAGTCGACTGGTCCACAGCATCCGCTGTGACTCCAGCCGCAGTCCATGCAGCCCGCTCACTGTCAGCTCGTCGGCTGTCGGAGTCAGTCGAACTGACACCTGGGCCGGCTGTCGCGCATAACGCCACGCCGCTGCAGGTCGCCCCGGCAACGCCTCCCCGTCCGGCTGCGGTGCTTCATCCGGGTTGAGCTGAGTCACTCCGGACAGTGTCACCCGCCGCATCTGAAACTGCGGACCTGTTTTCAGCAGCACCGTACCAGTGTCGCGTCCGGAACCCCGCACCGCCGAAATCGGTACCTGAAAATCGTCCAGCTGAGACTGTTCCGGCAACGCTGAAAACAGCTGAAACCAGACCACCGAACGGTCAGCAACCGTTCGTCGAAACTGCACCTGCAGACTGCGACCGGTGTCCGTTGTATCCACTGACCAGCCAGCCACGTCGTCACCGCCCACCGACTGGATCGAATAGCCGCCGGGCAGGGAAATCTCCAGCTCGGTGATTTCACCCTGTCGCAGCAGCGCTTCGACTGAAGTTCGCACCAGCAGCCCGGAGTCACGCAGCGCCACGACCGAGGTGACATTCGAATGCAGCGTCAGTGCTGCATCGGATTTCTGAGTCATTGGCAGCCACTGCAGCCGCAGTGTCGACGCCTGAGCCACCGGTACCAGCACCTTGCGACCGTCACGGCGAAAACCGCTGGATCGTCCATTGATTTTTGCCTCGAGGTCATCCCCTGGCAGAGTCCACTCGAGCAGACCGGCGGCGGCGTTGCGAAGCGGCAAATCGCAGCGACCAACGACGCCGCTGACGTCCGCCGGCAGATCAAATTCCAGATCCACCACATGCAGCCCGCGACCTGCAACCTGAATGCTGAAGGCCGATCCTGTTTCGGCGGGGGCTGCGGAATTGCCTGTCACAAGCTGCTGCTGAGCCGGAATCTGCTGGCCGGCAAAATCCGGCAGCTGCCCCGCCTGCACATTCAACAGCAGCGGTTTCACCAGGGCAGCCGCTCCGTCCACTGTCGCCCGACGTATCGCCACGCTGCCCAGCGGCAACTCGATCTGTACCGCTGCGTCAGCATCCCGCCAGACAACATATCGTGCTTCAAATCGCAGTATCTGCTTGCCACCGTCCACCGGCAGCAGGTCAGTTGTTTTGTACCATGCGGAAATCACCGGCGAGCCCAGCGGACTCGTGTTCACCTGTGGCAGCTGATCCGGATACGCCTGCTGAAACAGCCGAAGAAACTGGTCATGCGGGACAAAGACCTGATCCGCGCGCAGTGGTGGTTCACCCGGTACATACGGAATAATAATTTCGTCCGACCGCGGTGCCGCAGATTCAGACTGCTGTGCCAGGGCCGCCGGTGCCGCACAGCACGTCAGCAGCAGCAGGCCACTGGTCACTCCTCGTTTCCACGAACAGCAACGCAGCAGCAGTGTCAGCGGACACCATTCGGAACAGCAGCCACGAATCATGGCGCGACTGAGTATCAGCAGCAGACCGCAAACTGCGCCGATCGCTGCACCGTCCGGCAGCCACTGCTGATCCGCAGCCAGCAGCGGCACAGACCCCACAGCGGCCAGCAGCAGCACGCAGCCCAGTCCAGTCTGCCGCAGCAGCGCAGTACGACGACGTGACCACAGTGTGGCCACCGCCAGCAGTCCGCACAGCAAACGCAGCCCTGTCAGCTGCCGCTGACTGCGGACAGCCAGCGTCAGCGCTGCTGGATCACCGGCAGTGTCGGCGATCGATAAAAACTGCTGCTGACGAAAGTCCTGCGGCACCTCCAGATCCACCTGCACCGACAGACGGGCCGCACCACGACGCCGCGGCAAGACAGCCTCCGCCGGTGACTCAGTCGCAGGAATTATCTCCATCACATTCACATTACGACCTTCCTCGGCTGCAAGTCCGCGACCCAGAACACGCACACTGCCGTTCGCCTGCTGCGTTTCAAATTCCAGTGTCAGCGATTCAGCAGCTGCATTCGCATCGCCGCCCATGGCCTGACCTTCGCTCTCACCCAGTCGACCACCGCCAAAACCACCGCCTCCGCCGCCCATGGGGGCTGCAGGGGCCGCCAGACCGCTCGCCAGATCATCCCCAGCCATACCACCCGCGCCGGGCATGCCACCGCCCATGCCACCGAGGCCACCCATCATTCCTGCCGAGTCGGCAGGCAGCGGTTCATTCGCCAGCGGCGGTGAACTGGTTGCTGCTCTCATTGGCTTCGCGAAGTCCGCGACACCATCTGTACTCGAATCGCTCCAGCCACCATCCCCTGCGGGCAGAGCTCTGACACGAACGGCAGACATATTCCGGCTGGACAATGTCAGCGTCGACATCAGCAACAGGACAGCCACCGTCCCCGCCAGCGATTTCCAGCGACGTCGCAGGCACAGCACGGTGCCCACGAACAGCAGCAGAAAATACAGCCCCGGAACACTCATTCGCTGCACAGCATCACCTGCAGTCGGCAATCGCAGCTGGCCCAAAGCCGACAGCCAGCCCGAACGATCCAGCTGACTCTCCGCACGATAAGGACCTTCCACCCCCAGAATCAGGGACTCAGCCGGATAGTGCACCGACCAGTCCTGCTGCAGCACGTCAATCACGGCACCGCGCTGAGTCCCTGCATCCATCAGAAGTCGCACTGGCTGCTGAGTTTGCAGGCGGAATTCGTCACCCGCAGATTCATCCTCAAACAACACCTTCAGCTCATGCTCTGTCGCGTCCCCGGCCGGCAAGGCCACCAGATAGTCGGCACTTTCCCGACGCACTTCCACCGGTTCTCCGTCCAGTACCGTAGACCACAGATATGCATTCTCAGTCGGCAAACGGAAACGCAGAGTCTGCACGCCGCTGGTCTGCACCGTCGCGGTGCACAGCCGCTGTACCGTTCCGGTATCACTCAACACACACACATTCGACATGACCTCACACACGGCACTTGGCACCACACTTGTCGCATATGTGGTCTCCTGCACCTGAAAGGCATAATCCGGCTGCACGAAGCGATAAACCAGCGCTGTACGTCGAGAACTGTCGACGGCCGGAGCACTGACCACTGCGGCATCTTCCGCAGTTAATCCCGGAATTTCAGCCGTCAGCAATGCCTGCAGTGATTGCTCAGGCAGGGCTTCAAACACCAGCACTCCGTGCTGTCTGACAGCACTGGCAAGCTGAATCCTTGGCGCAGCAAGGGGCGCATTTGCTGTGCGCGGCTGCGATACCCGAGCCTGCACTGTCAATGATCCGGCAAATCGGCGATCCAGCCGTAACTGAAAACTGCGCAGCCCGTTCGTTACCGCGCCCGCTGACTGTTCCACAATTCGCACCGGACCGGTCAGCCGCTGAGTGGCCATGCCGGGCACGGCACTCACACCAGTCACCTCAAACCGCAGCGTTTCACCCAAAGATTCGGCAACCTGCAGGTCCAGACTGCGAATTGTACCGGTCAGTACGTCGACCGAAAACTGGGCTTCTGTCGTTTGCTGGCGAGCATCAGCCCAGGTTCTGAGTACGGAGCGACTTGCCAGTTGAGCGGCCCGCCGCTGGATCGCCAGCTCTCCCGCTGCTCCCGCTCCCTCACTGCGAAACATCTGATCATTTCCTGTGCCGCTGATCGGTGTCAGACCAGACAACTGCAGCGGGGAAATCACCAGATCATCATCCGCTTTCAATCGCCAGCTGCCGCCAATCACGCTGACACCCTGAGCAACCACGCCGGGCAGCTGCACTCGCTGCTCAACATCCGGGTCGGCCAGCGTTCGTGTCAGTTCCAGTCGCAGTTCCCACAAAGATCCTGGTGCTATCGGTTCAGCCGGGTGCACCACAATCGTCCCCGCCGCAGTACCCGGCGTCCAGCGCAGCTCAGTTTCACCCGAACGCACCGCCGTCAATTGCCAGTCAGCCGGCAGCTGCACGGGGATTTCAAACAATGGCAGATTCAGCACCTCAATCAAATGTACATGTCGCAGCACTGCCTGCTCGTCCGCAAACGACAATTCGGCATTCACATTAGCCAGTACCTCGCGATCACGGGGACGCACACCAATTTGCAGTGCATACTGCTGCTGCCAAAATTCAAACAGGATGGCTTCGCTGGAAACTTGCGCGTCCTCTGCCGAAATTGCCCGGATTCCGTTCCCTGCTTCGGCTGAAAGACGCAGCCCAGCCTCATGCTGAATCATCAGCCGACCGGAATGAGTCGCCACGTCGCGGAATTCAACCGTCGGCACAGCATTCAGTCTGCCCCCGTCCGCCGCTGCGTCCGCCGCATTCATCCCCGCTGCGTCCTGACTGAAAACCACCACCCCATTCAGCCGAATGATTCGATCGCCCTGCACCGGCTGACGCCACGTCAGGACAACCGCGGTTCCACCCTGGATTGCACTGTCGTCTTCCAGAGTCCACGATTCCAGTCCCGCAGATTCAACACTCACCACTTCAAAGCCCGGCGGTACAACAGCCGTCAGGCGACTGATTGTGCCCCCGAAAACACTGAGCAGAGATTCTCCGGTCCAGTGCAGAGACTGCGGTCGATACTCAAGCTGGGCAGCAGTCGTCACAAACACCAGCCGCTGTACCTCAGTCTCGCGCTGCTGAGTCACCCAGCGCAGTCGGACATCAGCCGCATTCCCGACCGGCACCCGATACTCAGCCGCCTGCTCAATCGCCACTGGTCGATCCAGCTGCCGCTCATTCACAACCAGCTGACGACCGGCCGGACAGTTGACTGTCAGCTGCGTCGCTGCCGAACCCGGCAGCTGAAATGCCGCGGCAAGATCACTGCCCGACTGTGCCAGCGGTGTCGACATGGTGAGCTCAACCAAAAAACTGCCCGGATCTGAATGTGCCAAAATCAGTGTGGCTGCATCCGCCGGATCCCGTGCAATCAGCGCCGCCTGCCCCGCGATCTCAGCTCGTTCCACTGCCAGATTACCCACCGGTATCCGCAGCGTCTGCCACGCTTTTTCAAACTGCCGCACCTGCAGCCGCAGAACCACACTGGCCTGCTGTGCCAGCGGCGTAACTAACAGCTCTGCCTGCTCCACCACCAGCGGCAACGGACCAGCTGGCCGAGTCGCTCGCTGAGCCTCCAGCAGCAGCTGCTGGAACTTCTCTCGCTTCAGCATTACTCCCCGACCGTCTCTCGCGAATACGGTCTCCAGTTCGTCCGCCGGAACAAACCGCTCGCGCAGCGGAGACTGCCCTGCCGCAGGAAACTGCTGAGCCGGCAATGCAGGCCCGAAAAACAACAGCAATAAAATCGACAGGAGCCGCGAAATGCCATGTGCGAACCTCATGCGGCACCTCCTTCATCACTTCCGGCAACTGGCTGCGTCGATGTGTCCTGAACATTCCGGGACGCATCCTCACCGGCCGCAGTCACCACTGGGGCCGGGATCGTAAGTGGAACCGTCACAGCGACTGCCGGACGTCGCCCCAGCACCAGACCCAGCAGCCACAGGACCAGCACCAGGCCGGCACCCGGTGCCGCCAGTGCTACAGCATCGGCCACGCCGGAATCACGTCGCAGCGACAGCAGTACTGCAGCAAAGGCACTGAGCAGCACCATCGAGATGCGATTTTCCCAGGTAGTTCGCCGCAGCAGCAGTCCCACCACGGCCAGCGTTCCGCTGATCAGCATCAGCAGGAACCAGCGTTTCCACCACAACAGCTCAACAACAATCTCGGAACCGGTGGAGCGAAACACAGTGACACTGCCCTGCGTAGCAAATTCGCTGCCGCCGGAATCGCCAATCCAGTCATTCAAAGCGGCGGCGGCCGCTGTATCCGATGGATTTCGCAGCAGTTCACTGACCGATGTGCGACTGGTGCGATCGCGAGTCCACAGGGCGGGTGCACCGAGGAATGTGACTTCTTCCGGAGCCCACACTGCAAGTCGGACCTGCTGCACCACCGTCGCCCCGCTGCCGTCGCCCACCTGAGGCAGTCGCAGCAGCTGAGAAGATCCCTGCCCGCTGTAAGGACGCCGGGCACTGTCTGCCACAATCGGACAGCGGTACTGTAAAGTCAGCAGAAAGGACTCGTCCGATGTCCCGGCTCGACTGACATTCACATAATAAGCAGTCATGTTTTCGGACGTCCGCACATCGGTGGCTTTTTCGACTGTGGTCCGCTGACCATTCAGCAGCGGAGCCTGCAGTTCACTGCCCTCCGGCAGATCCAGTCGCAGTCGCTGACGCTCGCTGGTCGTCACTCGCAGTCGGACACGCCACGCAGCCAGCTGCTGCGTCTCAGTAACCACCTCCACCGCAGCACGCGACACAACAGTTGCCGCCACTTCGTGCAGCTGATGTTTGCGAACCTTCACGATTGCTGATGCAGGCTGAGCAAAATAGCGGTAGGCCAGATATCCGTCCGCTTCCAGCCGCTCCAGCTCACGCACATCAATTGCTTCGGTCGTTTCGCCCTGACTGTCGGCAGTGATCGACAGAGATTCGTGCCGCAGCAGCCGCATTTCGCCGCGAGCCTGGGTCAAAATCACGCGACGACGACCGGCCTGCTCGTCCGCATATGGCGACAAAATTCGGGCCGGTTCGACAGTGATCGTCTGTTCGGCGGCCGTGACAGTTTCTGCAGCGGTGGCACCGGGAGTGGCTGCCGGTGCTGCCGCCGGAGCAGCCGGGGCTGGTGGAGCTGCAGGCAGAGGCAGGTCCCAGTCCACGCCGATCTGCACCTCACCAGTGGCCTCTTCCTGCAGCACTAAAGTCCATGTGACCCAGCCGTTTTCAGCCGCTGTCGCCCGATCCCGCTGGCGAATCACATGGCCGGCGCTCAGGGCCTGAAAACGCACGTCCGCAGCGATGGCTTCGGGGACCGCAATCCGCAGCGTATCAATGCCGGCATTGCGAATGTCAAATGTGGCTGTTGCCGATTGCCGAACTATCTCAGGCTCCACCCGCACCGTCGTGGCAACAAAGCCCGCCACCTGCGACGGACGCGGATTTGTGCGAACAGACATCGACAGCGGACGTCGAGTAAAATTCCAGACACCAATCGAACGCAGCCGCGCCTGCGGCTCAACCACAGCATCTCGTGCCGGAAACAATCCCGCCGTCTTTTCGTCCACAGTCAGGACGTCCAGAAATTCCGGAGCATCAATCGTGAGTGTTCCGGTTTCACGCTCCACGCCCTCCGGAACTGGTATCGGCAGTGCCAGTTCTGCGTTTTCCGCTGCAGAATCAAACGGCAGATGACCCTGAATCGTCACTTCAATCGCACCCAGGCGTTTCTGAGTCAGTGCCAGAATGATTCGCCCGGTACCGCGATCCAGGCTGTACTCAGACATTCCGTCGGCCGACACGTTATCCACCTGCAGTCCTTCCGGAATCTGCAGCGCCAACTGGAAAATACCCGCACGCTCAATTTCATAACGGATTACAGACTTCAGTCGCAGCTCACTGTCGCGGAAAGTGTAGTTCAGCGAATGCACAGCCAGCAGACGCGGTTCCACCGGGCGAATCTGCACTGTCAGACGACCACGCGAACCACTGTACTCCCATGAATTCATCCCTGCTTCCTGTTTGCCGCCAGCGTCCGCAGTGGCTGTCTGCCGCAGCCCCGACTGGGCCGTGACAACGGCAGTCAGGGCCGGATCTGTCGTCAAAGTCAGGACCCCGGATTCCCGGACCACGCCTTCTGCATGCACGCCCTGCAGACTGCCGTCGTCCAGCCGGCCGATCAGCGTTGACTGATCACCTTCGATTGTCCGCTCAGTCTGCACCTCAACCTGAAATCGCTCGGTGGCCGGAGCCAGCAATTCGACGCGAATCAGCTGCTGAGACGGATTGGTCTGATCAACCGTCCATGCGCGAATTCGACCGGCAGCGGCGGTGACGTCGATGATACGAGCATCGCGGGGAGCAGCAATCGTCAGTTCCCGCAGTTCTCCGCGCAGGATTTCGTAATTCAAAAGAGTTTTGATCTGCAGCAGACCAGGTTCGATTCGCGCCTGAGTCTGGGCGGTGGCACTGGCCAGCAAATCCATCACCGGTTTGGAACCGGCTCGCGGCGACCAGCGGACATCCAGATTTGTCGCCGCACCCACACTGGCCTTCACAACCGTTCGCCCGGCGACAGGCTCAGCAGGCAACAGAACCTGCAGCGGAGCAATCGTGACGGACTGATCGGGTTCAGGAATCGATACGGTCAGTTCGGCAATGCCCGTTGGCGGACACTGCAGCGAGAACGCGCGGTTTTCTGGAGATGTCTGCACGGCCGCCAGCAGTTCCAGCCGGACCGTCTTCTTGCCGACACCCTGCAACAGCAGCGAATACTGGCCCTCAGCAACACCCTTCAGCAGCACAGACCCGTCTGCCGGTTCCACTTTGCCGATCGCAGCCGCACCGAAAGCCACCGGCAACGCCGCCCAGCCCTCCTGCTTCAGCACCGTGACCTGCAGTTCGGCCGATATCCGCACAATGTCCTTTTCAACCACTGCCGACCAGCTTGAAGAAGTGATCACGGCGTCTTCGTTGGCTGTGGTCTGCGGCACATTCTGCATGGCTCGCTGCAGCAGCTGCAGATATTCAGAATACGGCAGCACAACGGAAGCATCCGGACTGTTGAACACCTTCTGCAGTTCACGGAATGGAACGTAAATCAGTCGTTCCAAAGGACTGGCCGGCTGAGCCGGCGGGTCGGCCGCAGCAGCTGCCGCGACCGGGGCGGTCGGAGCGGTGGGGGTGGCCGGGCCGGTGGGGGCTGGCTGAGTTTCACCGGGCTGCTGAGCAGCAGCGATAGCGGTGCTGCAGGCAAACAAAAGTGTCAGCAGATTGCGGATCATGGCACTACGAAATCTCATAAGAACAACCTGTCACTGCCGGAAAGGGAGTGGATTTCAAAATGTGTCAGAGCAGGCCGGAAAAAAACTGCGGCACGGTTTGAGCCGTCAGCGCAACGGTTGCGCAGTTTCCCCGTGACGGAAGTCTAGGTCAAAAAAACGGGATTGGCGCGTACTACTCCGCCTCAGAGTTGCCGCAGTGTCTGTTTTGTTCCCGGAAAAACGCAAACCATAGGTGTTTTTCGGGAAAAAGGTGGGAATGTAGAGTTTGAAAATCTTTGGCCGACCGGCCCGCACGCCAGTCGCTGCTCCGCCATTTTCGGGCGACGCCCATGGGCGTTGAGGGGGACACAGCATCTTCGCGGAAAATAGAGGGGGACACTGCATCCTTTCTTGGGGGGGACACAGCCTCCTGAAGAACACGTTTTCAACGGAAATGAGGGATGAATTCGTCAGCGTGCATTAATAGGTGAGCATCCTCGTCGGAGGGTGTCGGAGGACGTTGGGGTGTTGGGGGGGACACAGCATCCTGTTTAGACGGGGACTCAGCATCCGTTGGGTCGGAAGGGGTCGGAAGGGGTCGGAAGGACGTGTTGAGGGGGGGGGGACACAGCATCCTGTGGGTGTAGAGGTGTAGATGGGAGCATCTGTAGACGGGGACACAGCATCTGTCGGGTGTTGGTCGGAAGGGGACACAGCATCCTGTTGGGGGGGACACAGCATCCTGGAGAACAAGTTTTCCGCGGACATGAGGGATGCATTTTTTAACGTGCGTTAATGGGTTAATCACGGACACACCTACGAATATTCGTTTTTCCCTTGACTTGGGTTTCTCTCTCGGTACATTCGAAACTGGAGACATACTCAGATTTTCGCCTTTTTGCCGTGAATCGAGGTGCCCTATGGCACGATTGGCTCGCGTTGAAGTCTTTGCGGCTGATGAAATTGCGATTGTTCATGTGATGAATCGCACGGTGCGCCGCTGTTTTCTGCTGGGCGATGATCCGATCACCGGCAGAAACTATGACCACCGCAAAGTCTGGATCGACGAACAACTGGTCCATCAGGCCAAACACTTCGGCATTGATTTGTTGGGCCAGGCGATCATGTCGAATCACCTGCATCTGGTGCTGCGATCACGTCCGGACGTGGTTCGGGAATGGAGCGATGAAGAGGTGGCTCGTCGCTGGCTGATGTTG
>JBJTPZ010000363.1:0-4789 GCA_046075365.1 Planctomycetaceae bacterium | reverse complement strand
GTTTGAGTATTTGGCGTGCGGGCTGGATGTTTGGTATCCGGGATGCATGCTGGGCATCAGGCCGTATGCGCGATCCGATGTGCGGCCACAGGTGCTTGAGACCGATTTCCAGCGACTGGCGGAACTGGATGTGGGGGCCAGACAGCGTTCGGGACTTCCGTATCAGCCGTGGCAGGGCAGCAGTGAAGTGGTGTTGCGGCCATTGCTGCAGGCGGTGGTCAGTGATTAGTGGGGCGAGCCGTGGGCGGAAGCCCACGGGTGTGGGAACTGTGGACTGCCGGCATCCATGCCGCACACCTGGGCAATGCCGTACCTGGCTTGCCTGTGTTGGTGGTGGGTGTGTGATGGGTGTGGTGTAATGGGTGTTTAAGCCCCCTCACCCCCGACCCCTCTCCCCCGTTTCACGGGGCGAGGGGAGGATTTTGTGTTTGGTGTTCGGTTAGGCGAGCCGCGGACGGGAGTCCGCGGGTGTGCGAGGTGAGGGGCCCGGGTGTGGGCTGCCCCCTGGTTCGATTGCCGGGATACCATGGCTATGCGGGTGCTTTGCAGGCGGTTGGTCTCACGCGAAGCCGCGAAGCCGCGAAGGGAAACGCAAAAGTCTGTGGGCGGTGGGCGGTTTTCGGGTACGAATACGAGTGAGGGGCGTTGCACCGGGTGTTGTTTGTCTTGAATTTCAGTGTTATAGTCTGTGAGTGTGGGCAATGCAGGGGCTGGCAGGCGGGAGCGGCAGATGACCGGGGAACACTATGACGTCTTTCTCAGCTACAGTTCGCGGGATCATGTGATTGTGTCGGGGGAGCGGGGGCTGGCGGAGCAGCTGGGACAGCTCGGGGTGAAGTGTTTCGTCGATCGCAGGAATTTGCATCTGGGTCAGAACTGGGTGGATGCTCTGGAGTCTGCTCTGGCGAGCAGTCATGCTGTAGCGATTTTTTTGGGGCCGGGTGATCTGGGTCGCTGGCAGCTTAGAGAGCGTGCCTGGGCACTGGATCAGCAGACACTGCGTGCCGGCTTTCCTGTAATTCCTGTGCTGCTGCCGGGCGCACAGCCTCCGGTTGGTTTCCTGCAGCAGCTGATGTGGATCGATCTGCGGCAGCCGGGTAATCCGCGTCTGCTGCTTGCGGGAGAGGAATATCAGCGGCAGCTGCGAAGGCTGGTGGATGCAGTTCACGGAAGCCGGCCGCCAGTGGTGAGTGATTCCAGCCGTTATGTTTCGCCTTATCGTGGACTGCAGGCGTTCCGGGAAGAAGATGCCGGTTTATTTTTCGGGCGGGGCCAGTACACGGAGGACTTGCTGAAGCTGGTGCGTGTGAATCGGCTGGTTGCGGTGACTGGTGCATCTGGCAGCGGCAAGTCGTCTGTGGTCCGTGCGGGACTGCTGCCGAAGCTCCGCAGCGTCGTTCGCGGACAGGACTTCTGGGAAATTGTGACGATGATTCCGCGGACGGATCCGCTGAAGTCGCTGGCTGAGGCGTTTCAGCCGCTGATCAGGCCGGAGCTGGAAGATCCTGACCAGTGTCGCATTGCGATTAACGAGCGGCGTGCCGCCCTGGCTGAGAAGAAATTGTTTCTGGAAGATCTGGTCGCGAGCGTTTTAGAGAGGCAGCCGGAGCATACGCGTTTGTTGCTGGTGGTGGATCAGTGGGAAGAGCTGTACACGCAGTGTACGGACGCTGATCTGCGTGCTAAGTTCATCGATTCAGTGCTGGCAACGATTGCGAAGCCGCATGTGCGGCTGACAGTGGTTTTCACAATTCGCTGGGATTTCTACGGGCAGGTTTTTGGCAACAGGCCACTGCTGGACGCGATCGGCAAGTCTCGTCTGGATCTGGGGCCGATGAATTCTGCTGAGCTGCAGCAGGTCATTGAACAGCCGGCGACAGAGACCGGGCTGAGATTTGAGTCGGGGCTGGTGCAGCGTATTGTGGAGGCTGCTGAGCGGGATTCGAGCAATTTGCCGCTGCTGGAATTTCTGCTGCATCAGCTGTGGGAAAACAAGACCGATGACAACGAGCTGACTCATCAGGTGTATCAGGACGCTGGGGAGTTGCAGGGGGCGATCAGTCGGTACGCAGATGACTACTACGAGAACAAGCTGAATCAGGTTGAGAAGCTGAACGAGGCTGAGCGTGCGGCCTGTGGTTCACTGTTTCGGCAGCTGGTGCGTGCCGGTCTGGACGCCTCGAAGGACACTCGACGACGGGCCGATCTGTCGAAGCTGAGCGAGACTGAGCAGTCGGCGGCGGGGAAGCTGATTGATGCGCGGCTGCTGATTTCCGGTGCGGGCATTTCTGACAAGGATTCGGGGCAGCCGGAAGGTACGATAGTGCGTACGGTGGAGGTTGCGCACGAGGAATTATTGCGGCGGTGGGAGCGGCTGCGGGGGTGGGTGAATGAAGATCGCGAATTTCTGCAGTGGCGGACATCTCTGGAAACGCAGCTGATGGAACTTAAGCGGGATCACACTGCACTGCTTAGAGGGCGCCGACTGCAGGATGCGCGGCGATACTATGCGAAGCGTGCGGATGATTTGACGCCTGAGGAACGGCAACTGGTGGAGGCCAGCGATAAGGCTGACCGTCGGCTGCAGAGAAATCGCGGTTTAGGCGCTGCCGCAGCGGTGGCACTGGTTTGTCTGGGTCTGTCAGCCCTTTATAACGTGAAGGCTGAGTCTGAGGCTAAGACTCTTGTGAATGCGTATGTGCAGGAACCGAGTTCGTTTTTGCTGGATCGGATGCGGGCGTATGAGTCGCGGGCAGTGCCACTGCTGGAGACGGCATGGAAGACAGAGCAACTCCTGCATGCGGCGGTGGGGCTGATGGAGTTTCGGCCGAGTCAGGAACTGGGGGCCGAGATTCTGAAGCGGCTGCCAGCATTCACGGGAAAAGATTTCGGCCAGGTGCGTGCGGCGCTGCTGAAGGGCAGTAAAGAGCAGCGAGAAGCGTGGCTGCTGGATCTGCAGCAACGAATGCAGAACGCGGCAGGCAATCGAGCCTTGCAGCGGCGGTGTCTGTGGATGGCGGCGTTGCTGGGTGACTGGGGGCCGGTGAACAAAATCTGTGCGGTGGACGAAGACCCAGGCGAACGAGTGGAATTCATCCATGACCTGTCGACGCTGGTGCCTGCAGCCCCGGAACTGCTGGCGGAATTGGCAACCGGGACGGGGGACAGTGCGCTGCCCGCAGAGACTCAGTCAGCCATCTGTCTGATTCTGGGTAAGCTGGGTACAGCGGCTCAGCGGGTACAGTTGCAACTGTTCGAACTGTTTGAAAACAGTCCGGTATCGGGTGTCCACGCGGCTGCTCGCTGGGCACTGCAGCAGCAGGGGATCGAGGCAGCGGAACTGGATCGGCGGATTGTGGGGAAAAGTGGTCCTGACTGGGAAGTGACTCCGGACAAGGACAAGAGTGGGCAACGGCTGACACCCTTCACGATGGTTCGAATTCGCGAGCTGCGGGACGGTGGCTGGCTGGGTTCTGTAACAGATGACAAGGATCCGGGTGAGAATTATGCTGCTGAGCCCGCTGCAGCGGACTTAAGGCCGATAGCGGAATTCTGGATCGCAGATCGGGAGGTCACGGTACAGCAGTTCCATGAGGTGGTGCCGGAGCATCCGCGTTTGGCTGCCATGCGAAGCAACGTAAACGCCCGCGAGGCTCAGTCGACATCGCCATCTGACGGACTGAAGCCAATGCTGTATGTCAGCTGGTATGATGCTGTGATCTTTTGCAATCGGCTGAGCGAGCGTTGCGGGCTGGTCCCCTGGTACGAGGCGATTGACTTCGATGATCTCGACGAAGACGGCGATCTGAAGGAGGGTAAGCAAATTCCGGGAGTTCGAGCTGGTGGCGGGAACGGCTATCGACTTGCCAGTGAGCGTGAGTGGGAGTGGGCCTGTCGTGCGGGAAGTCGGCGATCCTGGAGTTTTGGCGGCGATCCGTTGAGACTGTCGGATTATGCAGCTTTCAATACTGTTGCTGCGAGCGATGTGGCAGCGCATTGCCCGGCGGGAAATGGTGTGTTTGATATGCATGGAAATGCCGAGGAGTGGGTGGAGGATTTGTTTGGGGAGGAGACCAGTCGCGTGTTGCGTGGCGGCTCGTTCATCGTCTACAACCCGGACTACCTCCGGTCGGCGAACCGCGGCAGCAACTCGCCCGACGGCCGTTACAGCAACAACGGTTTTCGGATCTCCAGGACTAAGTAGCGGTCAGCGGTCTTGTGATTTTGCGGTTTGCGGTTTTGCGATTTACACTTTTGCGATTCTGCGATTCTGCGATTAAAAAAAGCGACACGCGCAGCGTGGCGCGATTTTTTTGAACCACGAATGGGCACGAATTTGACACGAGAGAGTGGGCGTGGCGTGGCGTGGCAGTTTTGGGTATTCCGCTGGTGTTCGGTTTGGCGAGCCGCGGACGGGAGTCCGCGGGTGTGTGACCTGTGCGGCCGTGGTGTGGGCTGCTCCCTGGTTCGATTGGCGGGATACCATGGCGCTGCTGGTGCTTTGCAGGCGGTTGGTCTCACGCGAAGCCGCGAAGCCGCGATGGGGAAACGCAAGAGGCGGTGGGCGGTTTTCGAGTACGAGTACGAGTACGAGTACCGTCCGCCAGGGCGGACTGAGTACGAGTCCGGAGGGGGCAGTTAATGGGCGGTGGGCGGTTGGGCTCACGCGAAGCCGCGAAGGGAGACGCATGGGGCTGTTGTGGTGTGTTTTGAACTGCCTGCTCTTCTTTCAACTTTCTCGAATCTACTCTCTATGGCATGGATGCCATGGCCCCCTCACCCCCGACCC
>JBJTPZ010000362.1:0-2819 GCA_046075365.1 Planctomycetaceae bacterium | reverse complement strand
GCGGCTCGCCTGACCGTCCACTGATCACTGATCACTGCCCACTTTCCGAACCTGCAGCGCATCCACTATCACATGCCCCTCAGTTCCCTTGTTGCTGATCGTCACACGCAACTGCTCACCGGCTGCCAAAGTAACATCGGTCAGCTCCTGAAAAACCGCATTGCCGGCAATTGCCTGCCGCTGATTCAGCGAAAATGTCTGCTGCTCCCGGTCACCCGCCTGCAGGGACACCGGCACCGAGGTCGCTCGATTCGATGCAGCCGCATAGCTGATCCCGATACGCCACCTTCCGCCGCTCGGAACAGCCACCTTCCACGTTGCAGACTTCTCACCTTTGTCCACGTCGCCGTCGTGCAGATAACCCGCACCCACATAACGGCCAGCCGAGCTGCTGCCACGCCATTCACCCTGCAGCTGGGCATCACCATCGTCCAGCACAATGCCCGGCAGCGATTCACGCGAAATCAGAATTTTTGGCGGAATCGCCGCCGGCAGGTCCAAAACCTGCCCGTCCCTCAGCAGCCGAGCTCGCAGCGCAGCATACGGCACTTCCTGCAGGCTGCACCCGGACTCAAGAGCCATCACGGCAGCCGTCGCCACGCTTTGCCCCAGCACCATAAACACCGGTTCCATCCGGATCGAACCGTAGGCAATATGCGAGGCTGCCAGACACACCGGAACAGCCAGATTCCTCACCTGCCCCTGAGCCGGGACGACCGAGCGATAACTGATCAGGTAAGCGCCGCCCGGCGAAACCTGGACGTCCCCTTCGTTCTGGACAGAGCCGTCGGGAGTCACAAACCGCCGCACATTGTGCGAATCCATGTTGTAGCTGCCAAGCCCCACACTGTCCTCAGCCATCCGCTCCCGGCGACAGTCCTGTTCGATCATCACGTAGTCGCTGACCATGCGGCGGGCTTCCCGGATGTACAATTGATGCGGCCAGTTGTCGTTGTCAGTAAATTCATCCAGTGGCAGGCCCCACTGAGCCATCTCGGAACGGACGGTGGCGGGCACGCGAGGATGGTTGGCCAGCGTCCACATCAGGCCCTTCTGATAACGCTCATGGTCCCGAATAATGGCTTCTCGCTCGGCATAGTTCGCCTCCGGATAACGATAGTTGCCGCCCAGGTAGTCCGTTGAAACCGCACAGTTGTTGTTGGTATCCGTTTTGAGATTGGGCATCATGTCGGGACTCAGCGGTACTCGCAGATCGCCCGCTTCAAAATTCCGCAGTAACAGCTCGTAATTCAGTTCGTCATAGCCGTCCGGTTTTGGAAACGGGCGACGATTGCCCGGTGATTTAGACATGCACATGCGGAAACAGTACGCCTGAATGCGCTGGTCACCTGCCCCTTCCGTGCCCGGTCCTGCGTCTTCAACTCCAGGCAACAGGCCACTGCTGCGATCACCCGGAACGCGAAATGGATCGACGCGTTTTAGAAAGCGATGGTTGTGAGTATTTGCGCGGACCTGATTGCCGTTTAATGTCTCGCCGTAGACTGAGTTTCCTTCGCGGCCGATGGTGTACTTCACCTTCGCAGCAGCCATCAGGTCGCCTTCGTAAGTGGCATCAATAAACTGCTGACCTGCCAGCACCAGACCAGACTCCATCACGATCTGCTGAATCCGATTGTCAGCCAGCGTCACGCCGGTGCTGAGTTTCAGCCGCTCGTTTTGCAGCAGTTCCACCCGAGCTTCTGCCAGCAGGCGACGGAAGACCTGCTCTGCCACCCTCGGCTCAAACGTCCACATCGCGTCATCTGTCGGGCGATAGCGAGGATAGCTGGAGGGTTGTTCCTGAGTCCATGCTGATGCGTTGTCGTAGTGTTTGCGGATCAGCTGGTAGAATTCGCGGGCGATCCCGCCGATGGCCCGCTTGTCGCCGCTGTCGGTGAATCCCAGCCCGCCCGACGTGAGCCCGCCCACGTGCTTCCCCGGCTCGATCAGGATCACTGAATGCCCCATGCGAGACACCTGAACAGCGGCAGCCACACCGGCCGACGTTGCACCGTAGATCACGACGTCGGCCTGCTTCCGATTCTCGGCAGCAGGCGCTGAACCTGCCAGCACACCCGCAGCCCACGCCGCAACCAGCAACCCGGCTCGTACCACAAATCCTGCCATACCCACACCCCTCATCTGCCCGCTCCACTCTAACTGCCTCCGCCCCTGCCGCATTCTCTGCAACGCCAGCGATCTCGTCAAACCGCCGTCAACAGGTTCGGCTGCGAATACCACTAACCACCAATCCTCCCCTCGCCCCCAACGGGCGAGAGGGTTCGGGGGTGAGGGGGCCTGTATGCCACACCACCCTGTAAGCATTTCCCTCGTCTGCTCCGCCACCTCAGAGTCCGGCACGAGCACGAGCACGAGCACGAGCACGATTTCGGACAGCACAGTGCACCGCTTCATTCATTCCCGCCAGACACTGGCCCCACGAACTTCTTGTCCAACTCCCCTTTGATGGTGTCACTAACCGCCAATCCTCCCCTCGCCCCCAAAGGGGGAGAGGGGTCGGGGGTGAGGGGGCAAGCATTACATTCGCCCTGTAAGCATCTTCCCCGTCTACCCCGCCACCTCAGAGTCCGGCACAGCAGCACGATATTCCAGCACGAGCACGAGCACGAGCACGAGCACGAGCACGAGCACGAGCACGAGCACGATTCGGACAGCACAGTGCACCGCTTCATTCATTCCCGCCGGACACTGGCCCCGTGCGTTTCTCTTCGCGGCTTAGCGGCTGCGCGGCTTCGCGTGAGACTCAAACAGCCCGCAGCATGTACGCGCCAGTGCGGCGTTCCATGGCGGTTCCAAAC
>JBJTPZ010000361.1:0-3014 GCA_046075365.1 Planctomycetaceae bacterium | reverse complement strand
TTCGGCGCTAAGGGCCCTCCTGACCAGGTTCAGCCGCGGATTGGCATGCCACAAGCCGCCCCGATGCTGCTTCCAGTCGCTGGACGCCGGAGTCAAGAGTCGGCGGAGTTGATGACTCTCTTGACCTTCTCGGCTCCACCCCAGCAGCTTGTCCCACCCGCGGACCAGTTCATCATGGGCCGGCTCGATGTAGGGCTGCCCGTCCGTCTCCTTACCCTCCACAACCAAGCGAGTTTCCGTCAGGCGGCGCACGACTTCCTGGACACGCACGTTCTCCTCCGGGCTCTCGTAGACGAGTTCTTCGTCAGGCACACGGCGGCGGGCCAGTTCGCCGCCCTCGACCGAGACCATCCGCAGCATGACGCGACGCATCGTGGCGCGATGCCCATCGTCGGGCAGACCGGTATAGACCTCGTCTGCCCGATTGCGTAGTGAACCACCGACGCCGCCGAGTGCCTCATAATCTTCCTCCAACAGGGCGCGGTCGTCGCCTCGCCGTGCCAGATAGCGGCGGTACAGCTCGCTCAGCGTGAAGGACAGCAGCGGAAGAGCGCCGGGCGTGTTGGCCACGTCACCAATCAGGCGATCGATGAACGCCTGAGAACTGCTCCGGCCCTGCAAATAGAGCACCTGCAGCGACGCTGGCCCTTCGATGGCTTCGCGGTACTCATCGAGTGTCATCACAGGCACGACGACGCGGGCGGTCAGCCACTCTTCCTGCAATGGCGAGTTAGCGAACTGAGGTTCAAAATCGGAGCGGAGCGTCAGCAGAATCCGCACTCGATCCGGAAAGGTCGTCAATGCCCTGTCAATCTGCCTGAGGAATTGCTCCCGTTCACCCATGTCACCACAAAGTGTCAGTAGCTCTTCAAATTGGTCGACCACGATCACGAGCCTCGCATGTGGCGCTGCCATGGCAGCCCATTCGCCGACGCGGCGAGCAAGGGCATCAGGGTCGGAGTGCAAGTGTCTGAGACGATTGTCGATGGCATCCGGCTCGGTACACTCGTTTGGCAGTGTCAGGGAGGCCAGCGAAGCGAGTGGGTACTTCCCTGGCCGGAACGGGGGCAGGATCACCCACGCATTTGGTTCCTTGCTGCGCAGATGCGGTAGCAGACCAGCTTTCACAACGCTCGATTTCCCGGTTCCAGACGCGCCCAGGACAATAGTCAATGGCTGAACCTTAACTCGCTGCAACAAACTGGTGACGAACCTCGATCGACCGAAGAACAACGCCGCATGTTCCTCGTCGTACGATTGCAGGCCGCGATATGGGTTGTTGTTCTCGTCCAGCAGAGGCGCTGGCGGCAGATTCAGCGTGTGTCCCGGTGTTAACAGGATGTATTCGCCCTTGTCGTGCTTCTTCAATGGCCAGAGTCCGGGAGTCTGGCGCGTGCGATGCTCTACGGTTGCTGTCTCCACGCATTCGCGCAAGTAAAGATACAGTTCAGTGGCGGTTATGACACCGTCGCCGCCGGGTTGACCGTCCTCGCTCCGAGGAATCAGATCCGCCTCTCCAGCCAGAGCGCGAAAGAGGGCTGCTGCAAAGGGTGAATGAGCGTCGATTTCGTTGCGTTCTCCGATCGTGTTTCCCGAGAGCACGTCTAGCGCCGTCTGGTCGTGGGCAGCGGATGTGAGCACCTGCCAGGCGGGATCGTGGATGTACCGCTCGAAGCGCTCGCGATGAATCAAACTGGGCAACGCGCTGATGTCGCGCGTGCTCGACCAGCGAAACGCCCCAGCAAAGCAGCAGTCGAGGATCAGCAGCATGTGGCGACAGGGAAGTTTGGCCAGCGAGTCGTGCAACTCAGTCATCGCCAGCAGACTCGTTCTGTCGTCGCTCTTCGCGTCCTCTGGCACCAGGTAACCTTCCGGGCCGTCATCGCCATCCAGAGCGATCCCGTGACCAGCGAAGTAAAAGAGTACGCGATCATCCGGACCGACTTCTTGCAGCATCGTTTCACACAGAAGCTGTCGGAGAGTAGCAATTGTCGCTGCTCCGTCGCGAGGAAACAGCCGAACCTGGTAGCCGTGGGATTCCTGGAGCAGTTGGCCTAATCGCTCGGCATCGCCAACCGCGGTGCGGAGTGGTGGAATGCCGTTGGAATACGCGTTGACGCCAATCACGTACGCGCGGCTGTTTGCAAAGTCCGTTGCGACTGCTGGAGCTTCTTTCCTCCCAAATGAGAGTCCCCGTTCATCGTCCATCGGATGCTCCTTCTACGCTGGCGTGCCAATCGATGTCCGACATGGCCCTCAATCCAGCGTCGGACACGAAGTAGTTCAAGTGATGGCAGGCTGCACTAATCTTTAGCGGTGGTGGAGTGCGAGCGTCCGGGACGCTGCGGATGCTGTCGTCGGCTACAGCGATGTCGTGACCGCCGTCCTGGTAGAGCACATCGAAAAGGGGGCCACCGCCGATCGTTGCGATCAGTTGCGGCGTCAGCTTTTCGGACTGCTCCCGGTAATCGCGAATGTCCCCGGCCACGATCGTGTAAGGCACCCCGGGATCGTCGCTGGTGTTCAGCGTGCGGATGAATTCGGACCCGGGGTTCATCTGCTCCAGCGTCGGCGTGAGTTTCTGCGAGCGGATCAGGGCGGATAGCAAGGCTGCACCGAACGGAGCGAACGCGGGAAACGTGTTGATCGCCAACGTGGTCAAGAGGCTTGAGAGCCGCCGCGCCAGGTCGACTTTCCCAAATGGCGAACCATTGTTCGGCGTGCCGAACATGACCAGATGATCGACCACTCGGTTGCCGCCTTCCCGCTCGATGAACCACCGCGATACCAGGCCGCCACGCTAAAACAGCAACTGGCCGACGCCGGACTGCGCGAAGGCGACGACAAGCGGTTGACGTTGCTCGTTCATTCGATGGGCGGCCTGGTTTCGCGGTGGTTCATCGAGCGGGAAGGCGGCAACCGAGTGGTCGATCATCTGGTCATGTTCGGCACGCCGAACAACGGTTCGCCGTTCGGGAAAGTGGAACTGGCGCGGCGGCTCTCAAGCCTCTTGA
>JBJTPZ010000360.1:0-1157 GCA_046075365.1 Planctomycetaceae bacterium | reverse complement strand
TGAGGCTGCGACGTTTTTCAGAGGCCGCTCGGTCACAGCACGGCCTCCAGATACGGCTGGATGACTCGCCTCACCCGACAGATTTCCGCGTAGTACAGGAGTGACTCGACGCTGACGCGACCCTGGTGGCGATATGCCTTGAGCGCTTCCATGACGGTGTCGAGGCCGATTCGATTCCTGTGCTTGAAGCAGTCTGCAAGCGTTTTCTCGCGGCTGTAGATGCGAACGGGAACTCCATCGACCGCGTGCGTTTCGATCCCTTCCGAATAGGCGGGGCCGCTGAACCAGAAATGCCGCACCGGCGGCCAGGAAAGTCGCGGCGGTTCCGACCCTCGAGGAATGGCGACGCAAATTTCGTGGGGGATCTGAGTGGTGAGTTCGTGCCAGGCCAGCGCCGAGATCAGGCAGAGCACGCCGCTGGGAATCTTGAGAGCGACGGTGACCAGGTCCGGATTGCCGAGCGACGGAGCATCTGCAAGTCGGTACAACCCCCGACTAAGCAGTTCGATCCGTCTGGAATCGCGGAGAGCGTACAGAGTCCGGGGATGGATACCGGCCTCCAGAGCATCGCGTGTGCGGAGCATCCCCCCGTGGGCGCGGAAATGGTCCAGCGCCGCCGAGATCGGCCGGGGTTCTTCGGGAGTGTGTTCGTCGCTCATGAGGATAAATATACCAGCACATCATGGCTTGTGCAAGTTTTTCTATCCAGGCGAGGCAGGTTTGGTGGACGGCCAACACGGACAGTGTTCGAGTTCCAAATCCCGCGATGGATGCTGGTGGCAAGGCCACGCGGGAAACCGTTACAGCCAGACCGAAGATCGTGGTGGCCAACCTGGGATGGTGAAATGGCGTTAAGCCCCCTGATAGTCGCGTTTCGCTCCGTCGAAACGAACCTCCTGCTGACTCACTGCCGAACTCACCACTCAATTCCCTTTGCTCGCTTAGGTGGAAATCGCCGCGTAATTCCCGGATTGCCATCGTTTCACCATCCCAGACTCCACCGCTTGCCGCTGAAGCTTCGAAAGCCGCCATCCCGTCCACGCTGAATCCAGCGGGCCCCCCCGGAAGGAAACTGCGGGGAAGGAAACGCAGAAGGAAATTCAGTGGATGCAGGCTCGCCGAAGGAAACAAGCTGTCGCAGGAACTGCGGCGAAGCA
>JBJTPZ010000359.1:0-2664 GCA_046075365.1 Planctomycetaceae bacterium | reverse complement strand
AAAGTCGCGCATCGTGCCGACACGGAAGCCTACATCCGCTGCCTGCAGCGTCCTGACGCGATCGAAGGCCTGCAGGCCTTCGCCGCCAAACGAGCCGCAAAATTCACGGAACTGTAGCAGTGCTGAGAGGTGGTGCTATGAAATTCGAGGACGATTACCACAGCCATAGGCCATGAGATACAGGCGGCATTTAGTCGGAAAACGCCCGAGAACCCTGTTGCTGTTCATTAGCACCGTGACCACACAGAAACAGTGATACCGCTCAGCACTACTCTCAGAAGCATCTAATGCTGTTCCGCCCCACGGTATAATCAAATCGCCTCTGATGAATTGCTGTCGTCGGTCTGCAGATCATCCTCCATCGGATCGTCAACTTCCGCAGCCGAATTGGCCATGGACAGATACTCATAGTCGTTGTCCGAGATCCCCAGGGACTGACGATATTCGGCAGCGTCCGCTTCAGCCTGAAACTCCACGACGCCGTGATTGGACTCCACCACGTCACGAATCGCCTGCAGGTCAATTCGAAAGAATTCTTTGCGAAAATTGACTTTATTGACTCGGTACCGATGCAGAGCACGATGCAGTGCATTTTCCAGCGCCGGCGCATTTTCCGAAGCGATCATCATGTGCACGTCGAACGGAAAGGGAACAGACGCATCACCCAACTCTCTGACGCGATCCTCCGGAATGAATCTGCGAGTCATACCAACCTTATAAATATTCTCCCCAAATGCGCCAATGTTTGAAATAACATAGACGTGACCAGCCTTTGTCAATTCAGCCTGCGCCTGAGTACGCCGCCCTCGCTCCTCTGCCTCCGCTAGCTTGTGCCGCAGCGCCTCAATCTCTGAAGAATTTTCGGCGCCCGCTTTCCTGACGGCGTCAGCGATCGCCTGCTCAATCATCCTTCGCTCGCGTTCCACACGCTCAAGTTCTTTCTGAATCTCGCGAGCCACCCTTGCTTCTTCTCGCATCTGTTCCCGAATTCTCTGCTGCTGCTCCTTTTCCGATTCTCGACGCAGGACATGCTCATAATCGGCCTGCAACTGTCTGAACATCTCTCGTTCGACCTTCGAAGGCACCGAGTATCCGTTCTTTCTGCAGAATTCGACTGCCTTTTGCAAACGATCCTTCGTGGCCTGATAGTTATCCGACTTGAGCTTCGATGTCCACCACTTTCTTGTCTCATCAAGAAACCGTTCGGCCATTCTGTGCACAGCATTAACTGAATCAGCCACAGCCTCAGTCTGTCTCTGCAAAATTTTGCGTTGCTCGTCAAACTCCCGTTGAATGTCCGCTTCAAGCCGCAACTTAACTTGCTGAAGACTGCGACTCAATCCTCGCAACTCAGCTGTCGTTTCCAGTAGGGTCCGAGTGCGATCGTGCACTATCTCTTCAAGGTTTCTCTGGCGTTTCTGAAACTGACTCAACCCCTCTCTGTACCGGAACGTGAAGCTGAAAAGTGCGCCTCCGGCAACGAGAAACAAGAACGCCAGCAACACGCTCAATACAGGATTCCACAGCAGCGAGATAACTGCAAATCCGCCCCCGGCAATCGCAAGGAGTCCTGTCGCAATCGCCAGATACTGAAATTTTCCCCACGGATCTTTCGGAAGTGGCGATAAGTCAATATCAGGTCCCGGCTCAAGGTAATTCACAAAGAAAACTGGAGCCCGGCAGTTCGGGCATCTTCTCAGCCTCTTCAATTCATCAACTGCAGTTACAAGTCGCGCATCACATTCTGGACACCACCGCACTCTGGATAACTCCGGTTCAGCCACAAGCCAATCCAGAGTCTGCACCTCGGTCCAGTCGCCAAGCTTCTCCACGTCCCGAACAAAGACGCCAGGAGCCACACGCCCGGTATCTGCCATCCCGCGCAGTTTCTGCCGCGAAAACGGACCTCCGTGGCGAGCTCCTGTGGAAATCTCCCACATCAAGGCACTGTTCTGATCCCCAGACCCCACACTCATGCAAAGACTCACTCGCAAAACTTCTCAGCGACATCAAGGTAAACGATTAAAATCGGAGTCAAAAGCTGGAAGACGTCGCCCGCAAAACCTCGGTTTCGCCCAAAAAATACACTGCAGTACCGGGCAGCGACGCCCGAAGCCCGACCGGGTTTGAATTAAAAATGCCTGCTGCCAGTCGTCGCAGGAGACCAAACTACAGCCTCGCTGACAGCAAATATCACCGATGCCGGAAAAAATCACAAACCGAGGTGCTATGCTCGGACGGCGCCTGACACGGACCACGGTCACATCGTCCGCCCGTCGCACCACGACTCACCCCAGTCGTTCTCGAAACGAACCCGCTCGCTGCTGCCGCCACGGGCTCGCACATCGAACGATGCTCAGCTCGTCCAGCTGCACCCAGTAAACGGCGTCCTGCCGGAATGCCTGCCCCAGACGAAGCCCGGCCAGCAGTGGCAGATCGACTGCCCAGCCGGGTTCTGCATGCCCGGTTACCGGCGAATAACCGGTCAGCCGAATTGGTCGCTGACCACATCCCCGCAGCCAGTCCAGCAACAGCCGGTCAGACTGCTGATTCACCAGCATCGGCCAGCGACAGCCCGTCGTCTGCCAGGCTGTAATGATCACAAAACTGACCGGCCAGAGCACGGCCGGACTGTCCAGACGAAACTGCGTTTCAAAATACTCC
>JBJTPZ010000358.1:0-8183 GCA_046075365.1 Planctomycetaceae bacterium | reverse complement strand
GATTCACGCAGCACCTGCTGCATCAGCGACAATGCAATATTCGAATAGCTGTAACGACGCGACACAAATTTCCCCGTCGGACTCTCTGACATCTCAAGATTCAACAGAGTTCCCCCAGGAGCCAGCAGACGCACCAGCTCTCGCACCGATGCTTCCGTCGACGACGCATATCCCACCACCGCACCCACACAAATCAAATCAAAACTGCCAGCCGCCAGCTCAACCAGCCCGCCATCAGACAACTGCAGACGACCCGGGTGCGAAATATCGCTGACACCCACAGTGATCCGCCGCACATCCAGACCACGCTTCACACCGTTCGAGACTGTCGTCTGCAAAAATCGCGGCTCCAAATCGGTCGATGTCAAAACCGATCCCGGAAATCGCTCCAGAAAATGCAGGCCCAGCATCCCCGTGCCGCAACCCGCATCCAAAATCCGCACCGGTCCCGATAACTCAAGCTCTACGCTTCGCAAAAAACGGTCAATGCTGCGTTCATACCCCAGCGACTTCATGAAGAAATTGTACACGTTGGTACTGCGATAAAGTCTCGATTTCAGCATCACGCTGCTTCCGATTTATGCCCGCCCAGGACAGGCTGTTCGCCGCTGTTCACTCCACAAATCTGACTCACCCCGATTCTCTCCCAAAACGTTCATCCTGGGAAGCCTGCTTCCCAAACATGCCATCCTTCCCCACCAGCAAATCCACACCAGTCACCGCCTGAGACCAATCTGGTCCAGCAACACCGCATACTCATACGCCTGCTCCCGCAGCGATTCATAACGCCCGCTGGCACCGCCATGCCCGGCATCCATGTTGCACTTCAACAACAACACATTCGCATCCGTCTTCAGTGCCCGCAGCCGCGCCACATACTTCGTCGGCTCGTGAAACAGCACCTGACTGTCATTCAGCGATGTCGTCACCAAAATGGCCGGATAGTCCCGCCGACCGATATTGTCATAAGGCGAATACTCCAGCATGTACCGCCCAGCCACCCGCTCCTTTGGATTGCCCCACTCCAAAAATTCCTGCACCGTCAGCGGCAAAGACTCGTCCAGCATCGTATTGATCACATCCACAAACGGCACCGCCAGATGCGCCACCCGACAAATATCCGGACGCAGATTCAATACAGCCCCAATCAACAGCCCCCCCGCACTGCCACCCTCAATCGCCAGACGCTCGCGAGCACCGTATTTCTGCTGCACAAGATGATCCGCGCACGCAATAAAATCGGTAAACGAGTTCTTTTTCTTCATCAGCTTGCCGTCCAGATACCACTGGTAACCCAGATCCGAGCCACCACGAATATGTGCCAGCGCAAACACCACTCCCCGATCCAGCAACACCAGTCGCGATGCACTAAAAACAGGCTCCGTGCTGTACCCATAGCTGCCATAGCTGTACAGATACAGCGGCGCTGTGCCATCCCGCACCAGACCCCGACGATACACCAGTGAAATCGGCACCTTCACCCCGTCCGCCGCCGTCGCTTCAATCCGCTCACTCACGTAGTTCCCGCTCTCAAATCCACCAGGTACCTCCGTCGCCTTCAATAACTGACGCTCCTGAGTCAACAGGTTGAAGGAATAGACCGATGCCGGTGTCACCAGACTGGTGTACGTGAACTGCACCGTATCAGTGTCAAACTCCGGATTTACCCCCAGACCCGCCATATAGCTGGGCTCCGGGAATTCCACACGATATGACGCACCGCTGCCAAAGTTGTGCACACGCAGCTGGGGATTCCCCGCCTCACGCTCCTCAATCACCGCAAAATTCCGGAACAGACTGATCCCCTCCAGAAAAACAGACGGCCGAATCGCCTCAAAATTCCGCCAGTGCTCCGACCCACACCGCTCTGTGTCACAAACCATCCACCTGAAGTTGATCGCACCGTCCAGGTTCGTCCGAATATGAAACTGACCGTCCCTGTGATCCACCTGATACTCAACTCCCTCCTGCCGCGCAGCAATCAGCCGAAAGTCGGCAGTCGGAGTCGAACTGTCGAGGAAATGCTGCTCCGTCGTCGTGGAACTTTCAGCTGTCCAAATCAGATACTTCCCGTCACGAGTCCTGTCGATGGCCAGCGTGTACAACTCATCCGACTCCTCATACACCAGCACATCGCTGCTGACCGGCTGACCCAGCACGTGGCGAAACAGCCTGTAAGCCCTCTTCGCCTCGTCCTCCACAATGTAAAACAAAGTGCGATTATCGGCCGACCAGGCAAAACCAGCGGCCTTCACAAATCGGTCCTCCAACAGCCTCCCGCTGCCCAGATCCCGAATCGACAGATAATACTCCCGAAAACCTGTGATGTCCGTCAGCCACGCATACAGCTGCCCGTTGTCGCTGACACCCGCAGGAACCGCCGACATGAACTTCTGACCCTCAGCCAAAACGTTCACATCCAGCAGCAACTCCTCCGCTGACTCCATCGAACCCTTTCTGCGACAATACTGCGGATACTGCAGACCCTCCGCCGTTCGGCTGTAATACCAGTACCCACGCTCAAACACCGGCACACCCAAATCAGTCTGCCGAATATGTGACAGCATCTCCTGATAAAGCGTCTCCGTCAGCGGACCCAAATGCTGCGTCACTGACTCTCGGTAGGAATTCTCAGCCTCCAAATACCTGATCACGTCCGGATTCGTCTTGTCCTTCATCCAGAAATAAGGATCCTCCAGCGTCATGCCGTGAAAGTCGGTGCTGTGAGCCTTTGCGGGGGCTACCGGAGCCTTCGGCGGAACTTCGTCGGCCACCGCCCACAACCCCAGCACCACGCTCAACAACAAATTCAACAGACTCATAACCACCTCCCGCACCAGCCAGACCATCAAAATCAAACGACGAACCACGAACCGCTTCACACCGCAAACACCTCACCCCTTACAGAGTTTCCGATGATCAAGTCCTCAAACTTTTTTGGGCCAGTCCTGCCGATGAGACACTGCCGCAAACGTCGCACCGCTCAATTCGTTCAGGACAACTGCACACGTTCTGCAAACTATCAGATTTTTGAGTAAAGACATGCACCAAATTCAAAGATAAACAATGTCATACAGAACTTCAGCATACGGGTTTTCACCTGCGATGCACACTGTCAGAGCACTTGCAAACAGGAGCTGACATGGGGCTTGAAGTACGCTACCGCGGACGCATCAAACACCTCGACTGTATCGAAGACTTTGAGCAGCAAATTGTTCGCATCGTCGCCGCCCACCAGGGCTGGTCCATCCTCTGGCACTCACCCGACAGCCCTCACCCGTCACCAGTTCGCGGCATCACATTCCAGGTGCATCCAAATCAGCCGCTCGTTAGCCTGCTGATTGCCCCCTCAGGCGAACTGATCACTCTGCAGGCCGCCGAAAGCTGCGAACTTGGCCAAACATCAGCCACGCTCGAATGGTGCTCCATCTCCACAGAACAGAGTGGTCAGGCTGGTCACTGCCTGCTGCTCACTGTGCTGGCCGTGCTGCAGCAACACTGGTTCCACAATCTCGAAGTCGAAGATTCCAGCGGCCAGTGGCCTCGCCTGGCCAACACTCCCGAACAGCAGAAAATCAACCGCCTCATACAGGACAACACACTGTCCCCCACCTTCGACGAATGTCTGGCCTCAATGCAGCCCGAAGACAGTCGCTGCTGCAGTGACGACAGCGAAGCAACCGATTACGATGAAGATGATGACCACTGGGGCAATGATGACACCGCAATTCCTGCACCGGAAGGCCGGCCGGATGTCGCCGGCAGCGAAAAAGATGCCTGCGATCTGACTCGGCTCAGACTCTCAGATGTCCCGCTCTGCGACAATCTTGGACAGCACGTCAGAAACCTGCATCGCTGGGCCCGCGAAACTCGCTGCATCTTCAGCACTATGTACGATCCCGATGACATTGTTGCCTCTCGCGCATTGCTGATGATGAACCACCACTGCAACTGCACAGAAGAACTCCTGCCTCTCCGCTCCGCTCCCAATATCAACTGCCAGGTCCAAAATCACCTGCAGAGGATCCTCTGGTTTGCCAGCTCCATGCAGTCCACCGTCACACGAATGACAGATCAGCTCAAACTGGCCGAGCATGGCACTGCCACAGCACACACCGATTTGAAATACCTCTGCCACAAAGTGCAGCTGCTGCTGCTGCACATCTCATGATCCGCCGCAACTGTCACCCGCCCGTCTGGCCTCGACGCAACTGACTCAACGTCATTCGCTGCTGCAATACCACCGCTCCTGACTCGTCACAAATCTGCAGCCTTATCACCGGATCCGCAGCAGACCAGTCCACCAGAATGTTGCCGTAATTCGTATCAAACCAGGTCAAACCCACCCGGTAAGGATTGATCTCGTTCGCAAAACGCACACCCAGCTTCGTCAGATTCCCCGACGGCGCATTCAGACTGCTGCTGGTCGCCTCAAATAACGAATACCCCACTCCCTCCGCACCACCCGCCGGCAGCGACGCCAGCTCAGCCAGATGCCGGTCACCACTAATCAGCAACACGCCCTCCGCACCCGTTTCACGAATCAACCCAAACAGACGCTGACGCTCACGAGGAAAATTGCCCCACATTTCCCAGCCATGCTGATTCGACAACACCTGATAACTGGAACCAATCACTCGCAGCTCGGCCGGCTCCTGCAATTGCTGCTTCAGCCAGGACCACTGAGCCTCTCCAAGCACCGTGGCCGCAGGATCTTCGTTCGGCACGTACCGACCCCGATAACCGTCGCCCGGCTCACGAGCCGCAAAGCCCTTCTTCAGCGGACTGCGAAAATAACGACAGTCCAGCAAAATCACCTGCACTCGCTGACCCACAGGACCATACACCCCAGACCAGTACACACCCTCCCGCTGACGACGCGGATCACCAGCCTCAGCACCCACAAAATCCAAAAACACACGCTGCGATTCCACCCGCTGCTCAAACTCGGCACCCGCATCGTCACGCCCATAATCATGATCATCCCACGTCGCCAGCACCGGACACACAGCACGCAGCTTCATAAACCCAGGCTGACGCTCCAGCATCCCGTACTTCTCACGCAAAACCTGCATGTCATTCGAATCCCCATAGATGTTGTCACCCAGCAGAATGAACAAATCCGGAGCCCCCGCGACAATCGCATCCCAAATCGGCTGCGGCTGATCCTGCTTCGCACAGGAACCAAACGATATCCGCTGCAGACGCTGCTGGCCCGCCACCGGCTGATTCCACACACACAACATCAACACACATCCCAGCACCAGCCGTACCACTCGCCGTAATCCACTCATCACTGCACCCTCCCGCTCCGCCCGGACTTTGCACCGATCCAACAATCTGAAAGAATCCACTCGGCGACACGCCCCAACTCCAAACATCATGCTCCCGCATATTCTCACCCCAGCCGAAAATTGCAATTGTGAATCCCAGTGCCCCTCGACTGCTGCTGGCCATCGAATCCAGCTGCGATGAAACTGCTGCCGCTGTTGTCCGCGAAGATCGCACTGTCCTGTCCAGCATCATCGCCTCACAGCATGAACTGCACCTGGACTGGGGCGGAGTCGTCCCGGAAATCGCCTCCCGCGCCCATGTAAAAAGAATCCTGCCCGTCATCTCCGCCGCACTCACACAGGCAGACTGTAAACCCGACCAGCTCAGCGCTGTCGCTGTTACCACCGAACCCGGACTGGTCGGATCCCTCCTCGTCGGACTCACCGCAGCCAAAACCATCGCACTCACACTCAACATTCCACTCATCACCGTCAATCACGTCGAAGCCCACATCTACGCCTGCAGCATGGGACACAACACACCCACTTATCCCGGCATCGGCTTTGTCGTCAGTGGTGGCCATACCAACCTCTACGACTGCCGCAGCCCTGCCGACTGCCGACTGATAGGAGGCACAACCGATGACGCGGCCGGAGAAGCCTTCGACAAAGCCGCCAGAATCCTCGGACTGCCCTACCCCGGCGGACCCTCAATTCAACAGGCCGCCGCAACCGGTAACCCCAGCCGATTTCGCATGCCACGACCGCTGCTGCACTCTGGCAAACTTGACTTCAGTTTCTCCGGACTCAAAACCGCCGTACTCTACGCTGCTCGCGGGATCCCCGGCCCCGATCAGCTCACCAGCACTCCGCCCGAACTGGTCCCCGATCTGGCCGCAGGATTCCAGGCCGCCGCGATCGAAGTCATGGTCGAAAAATGCCGCCAGGCCCTCCGACAGCTGAATTACTCGCGCCTGTGCGTGGGAGGCGGAGTCGCTGCAAATGGCCCCTTCCGACAGGCACTGCTCACAATGTGCCGCAAAGAACACTTCGAACTGTTCATCGCACCGCCTGAACTGTGCACCGATAATGCCGCTATGGCTGCCATCGCCTGGGAACTGCTCGCCGCAGGACGCACCGCCAGCCTCGCTGCTGATGTCCTGCCCGGACTCGTCCGCCCTGACTTCGGTCGGGGCAGGACAAAAAAATGAATCTGTTGCAGCTGCCCCGCCCCAAACCCCAAAATCCTCCTCACACCCGAAAATTCACCCGCTCAGAACGCCAGCTCAGCTCTCCCCCACCCACCGCAAAGTCACCACACAACACTCCCGGCAGACTGGTCTCTGCCAGCAGCCGATAGCCCGCATAACTGGTGCACAGCCGCGGATTGATTTCCACAATCTGCAGCTCACCACCCTCCACAAACACAAAATCCACACCCAGCCAGCCTCGGAATCCACCCAGCAAAATCGCCAGCTGCCTCAACGGCGCCAAAACAGCCTGCTGCAACTCATCCCCCGCCGGCAGACTGCCGCCCGTGTATCGAAACCTGCCCGATTCACACTCAATCCACTGCTCTCCTGCCGGCAACAACACCACACCCTGATCACCCCGACCAATCAGCGCCGCTGAACAATGCCGCCCCGACTGCAGTGGCTGAAGTAACCACCGATAACGCTCACTCAGAACACCTGCCTGCACACTCTCACTCTCACTCTCACTCTCAAGTCTCACAGCCGCCAGCTGCTCACGACTCAGACACACCAGCTGCACGCCCCCGCAACCACAGCCGTCACGAGGTTTCAGCACGTACAAAGCAGTATCGACAGGCAAATCGCTGCACTCACCTCCATCCCACAGCTGACCCGTACGCAGATCCAGACGGCCCGCCGCCAGACAGCCTGCCAGTCGCTCAGCTGCCGACTCCGTCAGCAACCATGTTTCAGGCGTCCGCAGATCATGAGCACCCAGCCAGACAGCCGTCGCCGCTTTATCACCAAACAACATCGCCTGCGGCCACGACACATTCAGACTGGTCACGCCAGACCACATCCCCGACTGCAGTTGCTGCAGCCGCTGCACCAGCAGACCTGAAGACTCAGGAGCAATTGCCAGTGTCGCCGTGAACTGAGCCGGACTGACAGGCGGACTCCGCAGCCACTGCTCCGGACCATCAGCCGCCAACAACAACTCCACACCCGCCAGCCGCAAACTGTCACCCACCGCCCCCGCCAATGCCTCAGACGACAACAGCGCCGATACTCGAGTCTGCGGCAGACACACCAGATCCCTCGCCAGCGACAACAACATCACCGCCGCTTCCTCACGCAGCGAATCAGCACTCGCCCCCCACATCCGGCCACACGACAACAGCTCTTCCACAATCAGCAAATGTCGCATATGCGTCACCAGTTGCCACTTCACTCACTACAAACCATGACGGAACTGCATCGCAACCCAAACTCCTGAAGCCGGCCCCGATCCTCATCCAGCCCCCGTCGCCCGCATCCTCCCCAACACCCCCTCGTACTCGTACTCAACCACCGCCCACCACCCTTTGCGTCTTCCTTCGCGGCTTCGCGGCTTCGCGTGAGCCCACCCCGCCTGCAACTGACCCACCTCTGACCACTAACCACTCAATCCCCCCCTCGCCCCCGTGAAACGGGGGAGAGGGGTCGGGGGTGAGGGGGTGAAACTTTAAGTCACCCTGGAAAGCCACCATGCAGGCGATCAAAACCGCCAGTGCTGTGCTCGGGCTGGAAAGCCCGAGCTACGTGGGGGGGGGGCAACCGGGTGTGTCTGCTGTCGCGGGTAGCTGTTTGTTTTGCCGGCAAGCTTTCATGGTGCACAACGTCTTTGAACCAGCGAATGGTCAGCTTTGCAAGGAACGACCTGCAATGTAAGCAGCCT
>JBJTPZ010000357.1:0-3465 GCA_046075365.1 Planctomycetaceae bacterium | reverse complement strand
CAGATGTTCCTTCCGGAAGACTGACTGGTTCATCAGGAACAATCACACCATTCTGAAAATGTCCGCGAATCACCATTTGCTTCTCCTCTGAGTGCATTCACATCGTAACAAAACCAGTTCAACGATCGAAGTCCAGCTTTTTCTCGCATGGGAAGCCCTGAGAACGCACGTATCCACGCGGGCGCCGTTCACAGAGGTGAGGCGGGCACCCGACCGTACTCGATGCGGCTCAAACCGCAAGCCGGCGGAGACTTCGGCTTCAATCGGTCGACAAACCACTGGGCCTGAAAATCAGAGCGTCCCTGCGGGTAGCGAGGGGCGAATCCCTGTCTCTCCGCTTTAGCCGAACGCTGCAAAATGCAGTGTTTTTTTAAGAAACTCCGAGTTTACTTCAGGGTTTCTTTGCCGCAGGCGAGGGCAATGCTGGCTGTTCTGGTGCTCACATTGATGGCTCGCGATTGACTTGTGAGGTGTTGGTCATGATGATTTGCGGGTGATCGGTGCGGCATTTTGGGGGTATTCCATCAAATTCCTGTCCGGGGAAGGATACGTTGTGCTGGAACTGGTTGAACGCCCGCTGAGCGAACGGGAATTCCAGGCCCTTGCCCGGCAACTGGACACAACTCCCTTAAGGACCTCAATTGGCACATCACTTCGCGGGCTGATTCCTGCGACCGGAATTCTGGGGATTTGCGTATTCCTTTTCGTCCGTGGATTGCTTCGGGAAGACGGGCTGAGTGGCGTTTGGATCATCGTTGTCCCTGTCGTTGTGCCGGTTGCAATCATCGCGTTCTATGTCGCTTCGTGTATCGTAATCAGTCATGTCCACTGGTCGCGATTCGCCAGGCAGTTCGCGCTAAAGAATGCTGCCGCAATTCGCCTGGCACTCGATAACGGACAGGCCTGTGTGTGCCGGGTCAGGTCCGACAGCGTGGTTGTGGTTCAGGAAGATGAGGAGGAGGGTTCGGCGTTCATTTTCGACCTCGGCGATGGGAGTTCGTTTTACTTGCGAGGGCAGGAGTATTTCCCTGAGCTTGAAAGCTCGCCATGGCCCGCTCGGCAGTTCGAGATTGTCCGTACCAAAGTGGGCGGCCTGCTCGTGGGCGTTTTTGCCGGTTTGGAGACAGTGGCGGACATTCGTGAAGTGCGTATGTCCGAAATGCCTGAGAGCTTCTGGATTGCGGATGAGCCGGAATCGGAATCGATACTGCCGGGTGCTCCCACGGAGATTCTGGCGAGACTCTGCCATCAGCAATCTGCTCGTGGCACTGCAGTAGCCTCCTGACAGCGTCCTGCGACCCGTCAGGATATTGGAAACCCGGCCGTGGTTGTTTGCTGGCCGGAACTGCCAGAGCTTTCTGTTGCGGCCGCTCATGATGAGCACTGCTGTTTCACTGGATGCCGTCAATCGGTGTTCATAGGCGTCGATCAGCGATTCCCATTAAATATCAGCAATCCCTGCACGCTGCCACCCCGGAAATTCCACATTCCGCTGTCGTCAGTCGCCCTGTGAATCGCGTAGCTCTTCAGATAGCGATGTCACACTTTGCACTCTTTTCCCGAGGCAGCACCATGGCGGCTGCAGACACACATCCTTCACCCCTGACCGTCGAATCCACACCCCTGCTGGTGGATGCCACCGCGGCCGCTGCGCTGTGTGGCAAGCACCTGCGTACCTGGCGAGCCTTGCAGGCCACGGGCCCACTGGTCGGATCCCCAGGCCGATCCGACCTGGGCGTTCGCTGATGTGGAGATTCAGTGAACTGGAAGCATGGGTGGCGGCTGGGTGCCCGCCGCGAAAAGACTGAGTTTTTACTCACAGAACTCGTCGCAGAATGCCTTGATGTCGTGGCCCGTTTGAGCAAACTGGCGTTCGAGAAACTGTCGACGCTCGGGTATCAGTCAGGGAAATCTGGAGTCGCTTTCCCACGGCTTCGGCATATCGAGCCAGCGTTTCCATAGTGGGGCTGATTCCCTGTTCAGTTTCCAGATCGAGCAGCAGGGACGGTTCCACACCGGTGCGTGTGGTGAGGTCCACCAGACTCAGACCCTGCGACACGCGAGCCTCCTTCAATTGCTGGAGCACATGATGGAGTTGTGCGGGTGGTGCCATGCGATCAAGATGGCGCGATACCAGTTCTGAAACTTCCCCGGCGACCTGTTGCCGAATCGCATTGCACGCAGCAGCCTCCTCGGGCGTCAGCGGACGATCGCGAATCAAACGCTTCATGCTCGTTGCCTCCGAGTGACGTCATAGGCTGTAATGCGGTAGATCGTGGCAGCGTCAACTTTTTCGTAAACCACCATCAGGTGCCGACCGCTGGTTGTGTCTCCGAAGACGACAGGCCTGCCTGAGGAGCGGCTGACATCTGTATCCTGCACATTTTGAAACACTTCTTCAACTTCGATTTTTGTTACACCATGCTGGGCGCAGTAATGCACATTGCCGTTCGGGTCATCGTCAAGGTCCCAGAGAATCGAGTCGATTGTCATGACACGATCAGGCTGCGGTGAATGCAGATTTTCCGGCTCTACGTCAAATATGGTGCGGAACGTTTTACGAGTATTTACACGAGGAATTTGAATTTCGCCTCGTGAAGGGCGAAGAGCTTGAGGATGAAGTATTGTTGATCTCTGTACCCGTAGGCGGCCCTCTGGACGGCTCCGATTTTGTTGTTGACTCCTTCCATGGGACCACTCGAAATCGGATAGTCATACCAATTGAGAATTCCAGTTCGGTGGCCCTGATGCCTGCAATCGTTTCCAGAAGGGTTTTAACGCCTTTTCTCCCTTTCCCTCGCCGACAAACACGATCGCACCTGTTGTCCAGTCAATCGCGATAGTCAGAAACTTTTTCGACTTGCCGATGTAGATCTCGTCGATCGCCAGCACTTTCAAACGCTTTCGCTTCGGCTTCCCGAAATTTCTCTTCAGATATTTCTTTTCGATGCCACGAATCATTGATTCGCTGACACCAGGGTACCTCGCGATGTTCTTGATCGTCATCATTGCCCGCAGGCTCACCACCAGTCGAGCGAAGGATCGAGTGTGATTGCAGCCCGGAATCACAATTGGCGTCGCTGCCTGAAGGCCCCGGCCGCAATCGCGATACTCCAGACGGGGTACGTTGATCAACAGCTTTGTCGTCTTCAGCGCCAGCGGTGGAGCAACCACCTGTCGCTGGCGACTCCCACGGCGAATTACATCCCGGCTACCACAACCAGAGCAGCACTCCTTCTCCCGAGGACATTCCATTTCCAGGACAAAAACCCCTTCCTCCTCGCGGCAGTCAACCGGTGAGTAGTGCGAACAGCCAAACGCGCGGTACAATTGTTTCGTGGACATCTCGGCCCCCTGATATTGTGTGTCTTGCTAACCACACCTCTATCAGACCGAGATGACCACTTTCTGTAAACCCTCCAAATTCCTTTTTCCATTCCCGCGCACCGAATTTGGCGTTGAACC
>JBJTPZ010000356.1:0-6737 GCA_046075365.1 Planctomycetaceae bacterium | reverse complement strand
CCCTGTGTCAGGGGTTGGAAGTCCCGATACCTCATGAAGCCGTTTTTCACGTGCTTCGGCAGATCCCGATCGGTATCTGCCATGTTGATGTTGTCGGTCACAGCGAAATCCTGCGTAAGCCTGCCATGTGGTACCGCGACGCGGGCGGCGGGTAGACGAAACTGCTGGAAATCTTAGCGGAAGGGCGGATTTCGCCCCAGAGAAATCCCTGATTTCTGCCGGATCGTTGCCAGTTAGGCTCCTGCTGCTTATGCTGGGTGAGGACGGAACAGTGCTGCAGGATTCCTCAAAGGCCACTTCTGCCGTTCTCTGTGCTGCTCGGACACCCTGCTGATTTGCTCGGCGATTCTGCCAAAAAACAGGGCGTTTGTATTGGCGCAGGGCTGTTTTCCGTGTTAGCTGGCTGTTTTTCGACGGCTGTTTCACCGGGGATTTGTCATGGAATCTGTCAACCGTGCGCCAACAGGGGCCGGGACATCCGGGACTGCGGGTTTGGCCTCAGGTCGATTTCTGCAGATTTTTGCCAGTCTGGTGCTGGCATTGACTGCGGGTTCGGTGCGTGGTCAGGAGCCTTTTCTGCAGTTTGTCGAAGGTCTGCGGCAGCGCGGGTACTATGACACGGCGACTGAGTATCTCGATTCCCTGAAGGCTCGCACAGACGTACCGGCTGAGGTGCGTGACGTGCTGGATCTGGAGCGCGGGGTGACTCTGCAGCAGCAGGGTGCGGCATCTCGCGTTGAGGACGAGCGTGAGAAAGCATTAACGGACGCTGCTGCGGCGCTGCAGTCCTTTTTGGCTCAGCATGGTCAGCATCCGCAGGCGGCGATGGCCAACAGTTTGCTGGGCGAATTGTTGTTCAACCGTTCGGAATCGCTGATCTGGAAGACGCTTGACGTGGAATCTGCAGAGGTTCGAGCACCGCTGCAGGCAGAGGCTCGCGGACTGATTGACCAGGCGCGGGGCATCTTTCAGACAGCGCATGACCAGTACAAGGCGCAGTACGAGAAGTTTCCCAAGTTTATTGACGAGTCGAAGGATGAAGAGCTGCTGCTGCAGCGGCAGGAGGCAGAGAATCGTTTCCTGCGAGCCCTGCTGAATCTGGCTCGCTGCACGTACGAGCGTGGTCAGACTTTTGACAAGGGTTCGGAAGAACGCAAACAGACTCTGACGCAGGCAGCGAAAGAGTTTGAGGACATTCACACCAGTCGTCGCACGAATTCCGTCGGTCTGTATGCTCGACTGATGGAAGGCAAGTGCTTTCAGGAGCAGGACGACATTGGTCGTGCGCTGGGGATCTACAATGAGATTTTGGGGCATCCTTCGGACAAGCCGTTCATGCAGTCTTTGCGTGGCACGGCGAAGCACTTTCGTCTGATTTGCCTGAACGATCCGCAGCGGAGTGATTACGACGTAGTAATTCAGGAAGCGCTGCAGTGGGCGCAGGCCAATCGTCAGCTGACGACCACTTCGTACGGTCTGGGGATATTGTGGGAGCAGGCAATAGCTGAAGAGAAGAAAGCGCAGACTCGTGAGCTGCCGGAGAAAGAGAAGTCTGATCTGCTGCAGTTTGCTCTGAATCATGCGGAGCAGGTGGGGAAGTATCCGGGTGCATTTCGCGATCCGGCTTTGGCGATGTCGCGGCGACTGAAAGTGGTTCTGGGTGAGAAGGACCGTGAGCCTCGTGATTTTGCCACAGCGTTTGAGCGTGCGCGAGGCATGATTACTCAGATACAGGGTCTCAGCGACGAGGTGGCTCGCGCTGCGGACGATGCAGAGCGAACGGCGAAGCGTGCGGCGCTGGACAATCATTTGGGCGAGGTGTCGCGTCTGCTGCGGCTGGCGCTGGATCTGCGGGATCCGGGCAGTGACGCGAAGGCGGTCGCCGACACTCGGTATTTGCTGAGTTACGTGATGCTGCGTCAGGGCAATGCTTTGGATGCGATTGTGCTGTCGACATACACGATGGCTCAGGATCAGAAGTCGGCTCCGGAAACAGCTCTGAACTGTACGGAAGTGGCGATGGCTGCAGCGGTAGCGGTATGGAATCGCGGGGAGGCTGATCGCGACTTTGAGACTCGACTGCTGAAGGACGTGTGTCAGCAGATTCTGACATTGTATCCGCAGTCCAGTCGAGCGGGTGAGGCGCGGATGCGTCTGGGGAATGTGTATCGCACGCTGCAGCAGCCTTTGGAGGCGGTGAAGTGGTTTATGGAGGTACCGGAGTCTGACCCGCAGCATGCATCAGCGCGGATTGCTGCTGGTCAGTCGTACTGGGCTGCATGGACTCAGAACGCCGCTGTATCTCTTGAGGAGGGAGCGGAGCCGGCGGTGTCTGCTGAAGAGACAGCGCGGTGGAAGACAGAAGCGAAGACGCTGCTGACTCAGGGCATCGACCTGACTCGGGCGAAGGTTGGCAACATGAGTCTGCCTGGTGAGGAGCTGGCAGCGGCTGAGGTTTCGCTGGCGGCGATTCTGAATCAGGAGGGTGATTTTGCGGGCGCGATTGGTCGGCTGACGGCGAATGCAGAGAATTCCGTGATGGCGGCAATTGAGTTGCCGGAGGGTTCAGAGCGTCCGGAGGCGGGCATTCAAAGTCGTTCGTTTGCTGGACTGGCATGGCGACTTTTGCTGCGAGCCTATGTGGGGACTCAGCAGATTGACCAGGCACTGCAGTCGATGGCTCAGCTGGAGAAAGTGGGTGGTGACGACATTTTGCAGGCCTACACGCAGCTGGGCATGGAACTGCAGGAGGAGCTGAAGCGTTTGCAGGCGGCGGGCGAGGCTGAGCGTCTGGGTCAGGTGCGAACCTCATTTGAGCAGTTTTTGGGGAAGGTTTACGAGTCACGGAACAAGACGGACTTCAATTCGCTGCTGTGGATTGGAGAGACGTATTACGGGCTGGGTCAGGGTGTGGCAGCGGATCCGTCGGCGGCCGAGGGATATTTTGAGAAGGCGGGGAACGCGTATTCAGAGATTCTGCAGCAGAACCTGGTATCGGCAGACGGTGCTCCGGCGGTCCAGCTGCGGCTGGCGCGCTGCCGTCGTCGTCAGGGGCAGTTTACTGAGGCATTGCAGCTGGTTGAGACGATTCTGACGGCCAGTGTGATGAACCTGGACGTGCAGTTTGAGGCAGCGCATGTTTTGAGTGACTGGGGAGAGAAGTCTGAGCCGGAGCGACTGAAGCAGGCGATTTTGGGCCCGCCGGCTGTCGGCGGCAAGCCGGCAGTGGTTTGGGGCTGGGTGACGTTGTCGAAGCGTCTGCGTCAGCTGGTGACGAAGGATCCGAAGTCTGAGTTTCGACCGCGATTTTTTGAGTCGCGGTACGAGCTGGGGAGTGCTCGTCGCCGTCTTGCTCGAGTGTTGCCCGACAAATCTGCCGGGACAGCTCAGCTGAAATCGGCGATGGCGGAGCTGGCCAGTCTGGTGCAGGCTTATCGGGATCTGGATCCGCCCACGTATGCTCGGTTTGACCGTTTGTATCAGGACCTGCAGGCGGATCTTGGGGAATCTCCGACGCCGCTGGCTCAGGCATCTCCTGCGAATGAGCCTGAGCCGGAGTCTGAGCCGGCTGCGGCAGTGGCTGCGGCGGTGCAGCCGGCGCCGTCTGCGGCACCGGCTCCTGCCGCTCAGTCTGCGGGCGGTCTGACGGCTGTGATTGTGTCGGTGGTTGGTTTGGCGCTGGCGGGTGGGTTGTTTGTGATGATGCGTCGTCCGAGGGAGAAGCTGCCGCTGTCCAGTTCCGGTCGTACGGCGAAGATTTCGGTGCCGGTACCCGAGGTATCTGCAGCCGGATTTCCTGGGGACCTTCAGATTGAGGCTCCGCCGGAGCTTGATTTTGCTCAGCTGGCAGCGTTGCCGGGCATTGGTGGTCGATCGGCTCGACCGGCCAGCCGTCCGGCAGCGAAGCCAGCGGCGGGAGCGGCAGCGGGTGCTGGTGGTGCAGCGGGTGCCAATTCGGGGGTTCCCAGGCCTCGTCCGCGTCCGTCCGAGGGTGGCGGTGGCCAGGCACCGGGAGCGGGTTCGAAGCCGCGTCCGGCTGGTGAGGTTCGTCCTGGGGGAGAGAGCCGTCCTGGGGGAGAGAGTCGGCCGGCCCGACCGCCTCGTCCGCCGCGGCCCGAGGGTGACAGTGCGGGTGGTGCGGGTGGTGCGAGTGGCTGATTTGTGGATGGGTGTTGAATTTTGATTGTGGTGCTTTGAAGCAGCTGTGGACGTCGGTGAAAAGCAGCGGGAACAAGCCATGAAGAATTTTTGGTGTGTGCTGAGTGTGCTGGTGCTGGCGGGCGGATTGCAGGCAGCCGATCAGGTGACTCGCCGCAGCGACCGAGTGGTGCTGCGGGGCGAGCTGACGGAGTTGAGTACGACTTCATTGAAGATGAAGCTGCAGAACGGGCAGGAGTCAGAGATTCCTGTTTCGGATGTGCTGCAGGTGCGTTTTGACATGGAGCCACCGACGTTGGCGCAGGCGCAGTCGAACGAGCGGAGCGGTGCGCTGGCGGCGGCACTTGAGAAGTACCGTCAGATTCAGATGGAGTACAGCGGGGACGACAAGCGAGTCCTTGTGGAGCTCAAGTTCCTGATTGCTCGAACTTTGATCCGCACGGCTCAGGCGAACCCGGCTGAGTCAGCGGCGGCTGAGAAGGCGATAGCGGCATTTCGCAGCGAGAATCGGGCGAATTTCCGGTATTTGGAGGCAACGTTGCTGGAGGCGGAGCTGCTGGCATTGGATGCGGGCAAGTCAGAGGCAGCGAAGGCGTTACTGGCGGAGGTTCAGCAGACGAGTGTGAAGGGTTTTCGTCTGCAGGCTGGTGTGCAGCTGGGTTTGCTGCTGCTGGGGGCGAAGGATACAGACAATGCTCAGGTGGCGTTTGAGAAGGTGGTGGTGGAAAGTGCGGGCGACGCGTCTGCGGCGGGTGCGATGTTTGACGGGCAGCTGGGCAAGGCGTTGTGTCAGAAGACAGCGGGCAAGGCTGACGAGGCATTAGCGACTTTGACAGAGGTATTTGCAAAGGCTACGGAGTCTGAGACGAAAACTTTGGCTCGAGCGTGGCTGCTGAAGGGTGACTGTTATCGTGAGAAGGGTTTGTCGAAGGATGCGCTGATGGCTTATTTGCATGTGGACGTGCTGTATTCCTCTGAGCCGGGTGCGCATGCGGAATCCCTGTATCATCTGGCGACGTTGTGGGGTCCGGCGGGGTATCAGAATCGGGCGGATGAGGCACGTGCTCGTCTGACGAATTCTTATCCGAACAGTCGCTGGGCGAAGCAGTAGCTGAAATATTCCGTCAACTGGACGGTGGTTCACGGTGGCGAGTTCCTGGAAACTTGCCTAGATTGTGCAGTCAATTTCCTGATCCGGCCCAGGCCTCAGTGGTTACTCGGGTATTCCTGGAGAATCTGACAGATGAAACAAGTCGTTGAATTTGGACGCTGGTCTGCTGGTTATCGTGCGGCGCTGTTTGTGCTGCTGGCGGGTATAGCGGTGCTTTGGCCGGGTGCTGGATTTGTACCGGCGGTGCTGGGTCAGGACGAGCCCAAGGCGGACGCTGCTGCGGCGCCGGCTGACGAGGCGGCCGAGGCGACGGCCGATGCAGCGGCTCCGGCGGCAGCTGACGGGGCAGCTCCGGCTGTTCAGTCGCGCAGTTTTCTGGCATACATCTGGAACGCCTGCGGCTGGTTCTGGGGCCCGGCGTTTTTGCTGGTGTCTTTCATTCTTGTGGCCCTGATCATGATGAATCTGCTGCAGGTGCGGCGGGACGTGCTGTTGCCGGCTCAGTTTGTCGAGGAGTTTGAGCAGAAGCTGAACGCGAAGGACTTCCAGGGTGCCTACGAGTATGCTCGTGGTGACGACTCATTTGTGGCTCGCGTGCTGGCATCGGGCATGAGTCGGCTCAGTCGTGGCTACGAGGAGGCTGTGGAGGGGATGCAGGAAGCGGGCGAAGACGAAAACATGTCGCTCGAGCATCGTCTCAGCTATGTGGCTTTGATCGGCACGATTGCTCCGATGATGGGTCTGATGGGAACGGTACAGGGGATGGTGAACAGTTTTGACAAGATTGCGATGAGTGCTGTTTCTCCAAAGCCTTCGGATCTTGCCGAAGGTATTTCCACGGCACTGGTGACGACATTGATTGGATTGATGCTGGCAATTCCGGCGATGGTATTCCACAGCATTCTGAAGAACCGAATTCAGCGAATGGTGCTGGAGATTGGCATGGTGAGTGAAAGCCTGATGGGCCGTTTTGCTCAGGTGGGCAAGCAGAAGACTGCTGGCTGATTTGATCTTCTGTTGAATGAGGCTGTACTGAGCCACCGTGGAGCCGGTTTCGATGAAGATCAAGTCTGCCAATGCGACGATCCCGGAGATCGATATGACTCCGATGATCGACATTGTTTTCCAGTTGATTACTTTTTTTATGGTGATCAATAATTTTGACCAGAACGAGGCTGATGAGCGAGTGTCATTGCCGCGGGACCAGCTGGCGAAGCCGCCGGCGGTTCAGCGGAAGGACGCGTTTGTGATGAATTTTGGTTTTGAGCGAAACAAGGATGGATCGCAGGCCAGTTCGGAGCCTTATTTGTTTTTTGGTGACGAGCGACTGACACTTGAGCAGGTGCGTCCGCGTCTGCGTCAGGAGTCACAGTTTTACAGTGCGATCGGGACAAAGCTGGAAGACGTGACAGTTGAGATTCGTGCGGATGCTCAGATTCAGTCGGGGATGGTGCAGGAGTTGATTCAG
>JBJTPZ010000355.1:0-1805 GCA_046075365.1 Planctomycetaceae bacterium | reverse complement strand
GGCTTCAAACTCACCGATGCCCTGCTGGATCTGGAACGCGCTGAGGCGGGCAACCGGGGAGCGTACATGTATCAGCGACGACTGCGCCGCGAAGATCGCTTCTGCTGCGGCTCTGGACGCAAGCTGCAGGACCAGCTGGGCGATTCCGTCGAAGAACTGCCCGACGCTGACAATTAACCAGCCGCCCCCGCCTTCATGTAGCTCGGGCTTACCAGCCCAGGATCTGCCCGAAAAAACGCGACGCTGTCCACTCCGATTGTGTCGCAGCGCGGCACAAGCGGACGAGTGTCACTGATGCCGTAAAGGCGCCGGGATCGTGCGTGCTTTTAGCACGAAATACGACCCCCTGACATTCGCTCAGGAAAATCTCTGGGGGCTGCCAGTAGTCCAATCGATCCCGAAAGCCATTGGCACACAAATTCGACTGCACTCCCCGTTCAATCGCGAAATTGAAATGGCATTGCCGGAACTGAGAGCGACACTTTCCAGCTGTCCCACGCGGTTTCTCGGCGAGCCATTTGAGGTGTGGTCCGCTCGCTTCGGGTGGTGGATGAAAAACATCGTGTCTTCTGGTGGGGTCGTGATGAGTATGACGCCCCATCACAAAACTTATGCGGTAGAATGGAGCTTGATGGTGCAGGAGACTGCGATTCCTGCTCCAGGACGTATTTTTGATATTTTCGGCGATGCAGACCCCGGCAAATAGGCTGGCGGAAATTCTGGACTCAAATGTCGTTTGTTTTGCTGGAAAGGCAACATCTATGGCTACCATCCGACAGCACAGCAGATTTTGCACAGCAACCATCAGCTTCCGACTTCGACTGGTCGTCTTTTGCTCCGCTGCCATATTCGCAAGCAGTATCTCTTCCGTCTCAGGGGATGAACCGTTCCCATACCCTATTAGTGTTAAAACTCGCAACTTCCTCCAGCATCCAGATGTGTTTTTTGATGATCTCAGGCAGCAGGCTCTGTGCACAGCGATCTTCAGTGGCGACCTCTCTGCAGTCGAAAAACTGATTAATGATGGTGCGAGCGGCAGTGCAGAAGGGCGACACGGCGTAACCCCGCTCTTTTGGGCCTACCTTTCGCGCAAGTACAAGGTTTATGAATATCTCCTTGCCCACGGTGCCGACCCAAATGTGTCGGTGAACCTGCCGAGAGAACTTAGCCCCGGTGAGATTGTGTTTCAGTTTCGCCCTGGTGACTCGGTGCTCTACATGTCCGCGAAAAACCGTATGTCCGAGCAGTGGCTTTGCGTCGCGCTAAAACACTCGAAACCCAGGCAGTGGACACATCCAGGGAGCGGCAACAATCTGTTGCATGCGTTCCTCGAGGGGCGTGATGGCGGTGCCCCGCAAACCCCCGAAACGCTGGACCAGATCATCAAATTCGGTGTGGATCTGGATCTGCAGGGGGATGACGGCTACACGCCGCTGTGCTATGCGGTCAGCGATCTTCATTACAATCTCGCCACCAGACTGCTGAAAGCCGGAGCCAGTGCGGCCTGCTATGACTCAAGTGACGAGCAGATCATTCATACTCTGGCACAGCAGTACAAAAACAGACAGACTCCCGGCAGCCGGTCCCCGGAGGACAAAGCCAGATGGGATCAGTCACAAACAAAAAAGGACTGGGATGAACTGATCGCGCTGCTGCGAGAAAAGGGCTTCAAACTCACCGATGCCCTGCTGGATCTGGAACGCGCTGAGGCGGGCAACCGGGGAGCGTACATGTATCAGCGACGACTGCGCCGCGAAGATCGCTTCTGCTGCGGCTCTGGACGCAAGCTGCAGGACCAGCTGGGC
>JBJTPZ010000354.1:0-18893 GCA_046075365.1 Planctomycetaceae bacterium | reverse complement strand
TCTTGGTGATCCAGGGGTTAATCGAACTGCATAGCCATCTAATTCCGGCTGCAGACCGGCATCAGATAAACATACCACCGCTGGCGGCCGGCGGAGGCAAAAAAGTCCAGATCTCCAGATACTAGGGGATGGGGGTGAGGGCGGTAACTGGCGGCCTCCCTGCCGCACACCCAGGTACTGCCGTACACGGCTCGCCTGGTGGCGTTTCATGTAGCTCGGGCTTTCCAGCCCGAGATCTGCCCTTGCGATTTTTTGCACCGCTGATGAGCGCCAATTCCGGGACCCACAGGCGAACCCCCACAGGCGAACCCCCACAGGCGAGCCGCGGACGGGAGTCCGCGGGTGTGCGAGTTGGTACGCGGCGGGGTGTTTTCGAGCACGAGCACGAGCACGAGCAGGGGGGGGGTGTACTCGGTTTTTCTCTGTGGCCTGGGTGTCTTCCTGAGACCCACACAGTGTCATTGGCTGCGGGGGACGGGGGGGGCATCGGTCAGCAGGCTGCGGGTTTCAGCGGCGAGGAAGATGGAGCCGGTGACGACAACGACACCGGCGGGGCCTGCGAGTTGTTTGGCTGCGGCCACGGCGGCGGCGGCGGAATCTGCCAGCTGCAGCGGCGGGACCTGCAGCCCGCTGCCAGCCAGCTCGGCGGCCAGTCCGGCCAGCGTTTCGGGGGGCACGCTGCGGGGGTTGATGCTGAAGCGGGTCAGGACAACGTGGTCAAAATGCGGCAGAATTTCCCGCAGCATCGCGGGGTAATCCTTGTCGGATGACACGGCAAACACGAGGACTCGCTGCCGCCGCTGCCATTCGGCGACGGTCAGCACCTGTACCAGGGCTTTCAGCGAGTCTGTATTGTGGGCGGCATCGAGGACCACGGTCGGCTGACTTTCGAGGACTTCGAAGCGGAGCGGCCAGCGAGTTTCCGTGAGTCCGGAGCGAATGGCCTGCTGATCGATTTGCGGCCAGTGCGTGGCTGCCAGTTCGGCTGCCATCACAGCGAGGCTGGCGTTGTGAGCCTGATGTTTTCCCAGCAGGGGCAAAGTCGCGGTGCGGCAGACTGCTGCGGGTGTCCAGAATTCGAGTTGCTGAGAGCGACGGCGGACGTGACTCGCATCGGCGAAGGCGTCTTCTGTCCAGGTGAAGTCGGTACCGCAGACATAGCGTCGGCAGCCCAGTTCGGCGGCGCGCGAGGCGACAACAGCGTCGGCTTCAGCGGGCAGCATGCCCTGCACGACCGGCACACCGGCTTTGATGATGCCGGCTTTTTCCGAGGCGATGAGGTCCAGTGTATTGCCGAGAATGGCCATGTGGTCGAAGCCGATACTGGTGATCACGGTGACGACGGGGCTGCAGACATTGGTGCAGTCCAGTCGGCCTCCCAGTCCGGTTTCCAGTACAGCCAGCTGCACGTGCTGTTCGTCGAACAGCATCCAGGCCAGCAGTGTGGCGGCTTCGAAGAAGGTGGGCATGCGGTCAGCGTCGTCGACCTGTGGCGATTCCAGCAGGTTGCGCAGCTGCCGTACCAGTCGAGTGAGTGTTTCGGGGGAGGGCATGTGACTGTTGACTCGCATCCGTTCTTCGAACTGTTCGATATGTGGCGAAGTGAACAGTCCGGTGCGAATGCCGGCATGTCGGGCGATGGATTCGATCATCGCGGCAGTGGAGCCTTTGCCTTTGGTGCCGGCGATATGGATGGCGGGAATCCGCAGGTGTGGTGAACCGATCAGCGTCAGCAGTCGCTGAATTCGTTCCAGCCGGAACGGTTCCTGGCTGACCGGTCGTGTGCGTTCGTAGTCGATCCGGTCGTACAGCCATGTGATGGCAGCGTGGTAAGCGGCGTCAGCGGCGGAAGCTTGCTCCGGCAGGCTCATTCCTGAAGTTCCGAGTTTTGAACAGGGGGCTGCAACCGTACAGGGGTTACTGGCGTGGTGTGGAATTCTAGCAGGTGGAGCGGGTTCCCCAAACGGCTTTTCGGGCTGGCGGGCGAATGGAGCGGATAAAAATCTGACCTGGGAGTCCGTATTTGCGGTTGGTCTGAAACTGGAATCGCGGCCCGGGATTTCAGCCGCAGTTTGCAAATCACCCCTTTCCCACTAGGATTCGGCGTGCAGCAGCTTTGCTGCGAGCCTGCCAGAAAGATCTTCTTGACGCAGACATTGCCGAGGGTCCAGAGCCTTTGCGACTGTCTACAGGATATATGCAATGAATCACGCTGAACGAGCCGCCGGTTATCTGCCTCAGATTGAAGCTTCCAGCCCGGCCAGCCAGCCCACCGGAACAACTCCAGGCAGTTTTTCCCGTGCTCCCAGGCTGGCAGCGGGCCGAGCCGGTGCATTGACCTACGCCTCCCCGGATACTCCCGGAATGCCGGTTCCATCTGAAAAAACGGCCTGGGACTTTATGCCGGCTGACTGGTCTCTGCGACCGGGTTTTGAGTCCGCATACGAGGTGCCTGAAGCGTGGCAGCCGCCGGCCGGATTTCAGCCGTGTACTCAGCTTGAGTATGCTCGCCTGGGCATGATTACTCCGCAGATGCAGCGAGTTGCGGAGCGTGAGCCGCATCTGACTGCTGAGCAGGTCCGCGATGAGGTGGCGGCGGGCCGGATGGTGATTCCGGCCAATCGTCAGCATTTGCAATACCGGCTGGATCCGATGTGTATTGGCCGGGCATCGACAACGAAGATCAACGCCAACATGGGTGCGTCGCCGATTTCTTCGGGGACGGACGAGGAAGTTGAGAAGCTGAAGTGGGCGGAACGCTGGGGAGCGGATACGGTGATGGATCTTTCGACGGGCGGCGATCTGGACGCCTGTCGTGACGCGATTATCCGCAACAGCACGGTGCCGATTGGGACTGTGCCGATTTATTCGATGATCATCGGGCGACGGATTGAGCAGCTGAACATTCAGATTGTGCTGGAGTGTCTGGAGCATCAGGCGCAGCAGGGTGTGGACTATTTCACGATTCATGCCGGTGTGCTGCAGGAGCATTTGCCGCTGGTGAAGGACCGGCTGATTGGAATTGTCAGTCGCGGCGGTTCGCTGCTGGCCAAGTGGATGATCCAGCACAATTCGCAGAACCTGATGTATACTCACTGGGAAGACATCTGTGACGTGCTGCGTCGGCATGACGTGACGTTCAGCATTGGTGACGGGCTGCGACCGGGTGGTCTGGCGGATGCCACAGATGCGGCTCAGCTGGCCGAGCTGTCGACGCTGGGAGAGCTGACGGAGCGTGCGTGGCGGAAGGGTGTGCAGGTGATGATCGAGGGTCCGGGGCATGTTCCGCTGGATCAGATTGAATTCAACATGAAGCTGCAGCGGCGTCTCTGCCATGGTGCTCCGTTTTACGTGCTGGGCCCGCTGGTTACGGACATGTTTCCGGGGTATGACCACATTACCAGCTGCATTGGTGCGACGAGTGCGGCGTGGCATGGTGCCAGCATGCTCTGCTATGTGACTCCCAAAGAGCATCTTGGATTGCCGAAGAAAGACGACGTGAAGCAGGGCTGTATTGCCTACAGGATTGCGGCTCATGCGGCCGACGTGGCTCTGGGGATACCGGGCAGCCGGGATCGGGACGACGAGCTCACGCGGGCTCGAGCGGCGCTCAACTGGGAGCGTCATTTTGAGCTGAGCTTTGATCCGGATACGGCTCGAGCGTACCACGACGAGGATCTTGACGTGGACACTGACTTCTGTGCGATGTGCGGCCATGACTGGTGCAGCGTGCGGATCAGCAAAGAGATTCAGTTGTTTGCCAGCGGCAAGGCTGAGCATCTGCAGTGGGAGAAGGCGAAGGTGTCTGCGGCGCTGACGTCTGAGCAGCAGGAGATTCTGGAGAAGCGGGGTGTGCTGTCACCGGACGAAATTCATCGTCTGGCCAGCAAGACTCGGCGAACCGTCGGTGCTGATGCGGGCAAGGCCAGCTGTCACAGCGACTACGTGGACGATGAAGATGCTCGGCAGATTCAGCTGGTGCAGCTGAGCGGTCCGGCGACGCAGCCGTAATGGTGAGGGTGTTGTGTGGTGTCAGCTGGTTTGTGATGCGGGGGCTGTGCGGCGTCGCATCAGGCGGTCGATGACGCAGTAGAACACGGGTGTGAGGAAGATCCCGAACAGGGTGACTCCGAGCATACCGCTGAAGACGGCTGTTCCGAGTGCCTTCCGCATTTCTGCTCCGGCGCCGGTTGCGAACACCAGCGGCACGACTCCCAGAATAAACGCGAAGGATGTCATCAGAATGGGCCGCAGTCGCTGGCGGCAGGCGGCCAGTACAGCGGCATCGGCGGAGTGTCCTTCATCGCGTCGCAGTTTGGCGAATTCGACGATCAGGATGGCGTTTTTGCAGGCCAGTCCGATGAGTACGACGAAGCCTACCTGTGTGAAGATGTTGATATCCATTTCTGCCATGGCGACGCCGGCGAGTGAGCAGAGCACGCACATGGGCACGACGAGAATTACGGCGAGTGGCAGAGTCCAGCTTTCGTAGAGGGCGGCCAGCACGAGGAACACGAACGCCACGGAACCGGCGAACAGCAGCATGCCGGTGCTGCCGGAGGTGCGTTCCAGAAATGCGAGTTCTGTCCATTCGGCAGCCATGGTTGTTGGCAGTTCGCGGGCTGCCAGCTGTTCCAGCGCGGCGATGCTTTCGCCGCTGCTGAACCCGGGTGCGGCATTGGCGGTGATTGCGGCGGCGGGGTACATGTTGTAGCGAGTCACCATCAGTGGTCCGCCGATGCGTCGCACGGACGCGACGGACCCGAGTGGAATCATGCGGCCGTCGCGGTTGCGGACCTGCAGTTTTTTAACGTCTTCGATGCGATCGCGGAATTCGCGGTCTGCCTGGACCACCACCTGCCAGGTGCGGCCGAACATGCCAAAGTCGTTGACGTATCGTGAGCCGAGGAAGCCCTGCAGAGTTCCGAAGACTTCGGCCATGGAAATTCCGAGGGACAGGCAGGCGTCCCGATTGACATCGACGAACAGCTGTGGTGCGTTGACATTAAAGACGCTGAGCAGTCCGCGGAGCTGCGGGAGCTGGCCGGCATCTCGAACGAGTGCATCGGTTTGATCCTGCAGTCCTTTGAGTCCGAGATCACCGCGGTCTTCCACCATGAGTTTCAGTCCGCCGGCGCGGCCGACTCCGGAAACCGCCGGTGGCGGATTGATGGTAACGGTGGCTTCAGGAATGTCGGCGGCGTATTGTTTCAGGAGTGAATCCTGGATGGCGGCTGCGGCGAGGTCAGGCGTTTTGCGATCTTCGAAGTCGTTGAGGATGATGAACATGGAGCAGAAGTTGGAAGCGCGGGCACCGAGCTGGAACGAGTTTCCGGCGATCGCATTGACGGCTCGGACCCCCGGCGTGTCGAGGGTGATCTGTTCTACTTTCTGCAGTGTTCTGAGGGTGCGTTCGGAGGATGCTGCATCGGGCAGCTGCACGCTGCACACGAGGTAACCTTTGTCCTGCGTGGGGATGAAGCCACTGGGGAGCGAGTTGAAGCCGTACCATGTGAGCAGCAGCAGTCCGCCGTAGACGGAAAGCACCAGCAGGGGGATGCGCAGCAGTTTTCCAACGCCGTATTCGTAACCGCTGACGGAGGACCGCATGAGTGAGTTGAAGCTGCGGAACAGCCAGCCGAGCGTGAAGTTCAGCAGTCTGGTCAGCCAGTCCTGAGTTCCGTGTCGGGGTCGCAGCAGGACTGCGGCGAGTGCTGGGCTGAGTGTGAGTGAGTTGATGGTGGAGATGAGTGTTGAGACAGAGATGGTCATGGCGAACTGCAGGAAGAACTGGCCGACGAGGCCGGAAACGAAGGCGCACGGGATGAAGACGGCGGCCAGCACCAGTCCGACGGCGATGACGGGTCCGGTGACTTCTTCCATGGCGCGGATGGTGGCTTCTTTGGGGTTGAAGCCGCGTTCGATGTTTTGTTCGACGGCTTCCACGACGACGATGGCGTCATCCACAACGATTCCGATGGCCAGTACGAGTCCGAAGAGGGTGAGGTTATTCAGGCTGAAGCCGAACAGGGCGAGTGCGGCGAAGGTTCCGACGATGGCCACGGGGACGGCGATGAGGGGGATGATGGCTGGTCGCCAGCCCTGGAGAAACAGGAGCACGACGAGTGCGACGAGGATGATGGCGTCGCGGAGCGATTTGAAGACTTCGCGGATGGATTCGCGTACGAAGGGTGTGGTGTCGTAGCCGGCTTCCGCGATGACGCCTGCGGGGAAATCTTTTGACAGTTCGGCGACGCGGGCTTTGACCATGTCGGCGGTTTCGAGTGCATTGGCGTCTGGCAGCTGGAAGATGGCCAGTCCGACCGTGGGTTTTTGGTTGAATCGATTGTTGGTTTCTTCGGCTCGCGCGGCCAGTTCGACGCGTCCCACATCGCGGACTCGCAGCATGCCGCCGTCGGGCAGTGATCTGATGATGATGTCTTCGAAGGCCGGGATGGATTCCAGTCGACCGGGAACGGTGAGCGGAATCTGCCATGCCTGTTTTCCGGCGGCGGGTCCCTGTCCGAGCTGTCCGAGAGCGACTTCGGCATTTTGTTCGCGGACGGCATTGGTGACGTCAGCGGCGGTGAGGCCGCGGGCGGCCAGTTTGTCGGGATCGAGCCAGATTCGCATGCTGTAGTCTCGCTGCCCGAAGACTCGCACCTCACTCACGCCGGGTACGCGGCTGAGTTCATCCTGGAGGTGCAGTCGGGCGTAGTTGCTGAGGTACAGCTGGTCATAGCGACCGTCGGGGCAGTTGATGCTGACCTGCAGCAGGATATCGGGCGAGCGTTTGCGGGTAATGACTCCGGTGCGGCGTACGACTTCCGGCAGTGTGGGCAGTGCCAGTCCGACGCGATTCTGAACGAGTACCTGTGCGAGATTGAGATCAATTCCGGGTTTGAAGGTGACGGTGAGTGCGTATGAGCCGTCGTTGGTGCTGGACGAGTTCATGTACAGCATATCTTCGACGCCGTTGACTTTTTGTTCGATGGGTGCGGCGATGGTTTCGGCGACGGTTTGGGCGCTGGCGCCGGGGTAATTGCACTGCACTTCCACTGTGGGTGGCGCGATCTGGGGGTACTGAGCCAGTGGCAGGCGGGTGAGTGCGATGGCGCCGACCATCGTGATGACGATGGAAATCACGGCGGCGAAAATGGGGCGATCGATGAAGAAGTGCGAACGCACGGCGGGGTCTTGCTGGAGTCTGCTGGTGGGGGCGGGCGGGAAACGAGGGCCGGTTTGAGTGCTGAGTATATCAGTCTGTCCGCTGGCATCCCACCCTGCAGCACTCGCCCTGCTGACGCTCTCGCCTTACAATCTTGCTGCTGCCGGTGTGCTGATCCTGTTCTTTTCTGCTGTCGGGACAATCCATGATCGCCTACGATCCTTATCGCTGGTGGAAATCGACATTTTCGTGGCGTGGGACTGCTTTGCCGCTGGCGCTCAGCCGAGTGCTGATATTTCTGCTGTACGCGGTGCTGATTCAGGCGTTGTATGAATATGGGGCGGATGCGGGCTGGATTTCGGAAACGCACTTTCTGGGTATTGATCCGGCCGGTCATGCGGTGCTGGGGTCGCTGATCGGTTTTTTGATAGTCTTTCGTATCAATGCCTCCAATACTCGCTGGTGGGAAGGTCGGACGCTGTGGGGAGCGCTGATCAACAACAGTCGTAATCTGGTGCGTTTTGCCGGTCAGCACTGCAGTGAGCCGGACGAGCTGGCTCGGCTGCTGACAGGTTATGTGGTGTGTCTGCGACGCAGTCTGCAGGGTTTTCGGGACCTTGGTGAGGCCGACTTGTATTTGTCGGATGATGTGGTGCAGCGGATCAGTCGTTTTGGCAGTCTGGCGACAGGTATCAGTCAGGTGATTTCGGAGTGGATTACGGTGCGATATCGTCGTCAGCAGCTGGATTCGGTGATGCTGCGGCACATGGAGGATCTGGTGAATCGTCTGACGGATGCTCAGGGGGGCTGCGAGCGGATTCAGAAGACGCCGCTGCCATTTGTTTACGTGGCGATGATTCGGCAGTTGATTCTGATTTATCTGCTGACGCTGCCGGTGGTGTTGTGTGAGCGCTGCGGGTGGTGGTCACCGGTGCTGCTGGCGGCGATTTCGCTGGGGATGTTCGGGCTGGAGGAAGCGGGAGTTGAGACGGAGGATCCGTTTGGTCTGGAGGACAACTGTCTGGATCTGGTGGCCTGTACCATGACGGTTGCCAGAGATACTGCTCAGCTGGCCGCGTTTGCGGTGACGGAGACGAAGCGTTCTGAGCTTTCCTGACGCAGCTGTGCGGTGCCTTCGGCGAGCAGTCCCTGGCGGGCGCGCAGCAGTCGGATGTTAAGCAGGCGCTGACTGGTGTCTGAGGCTGTTGTTTCGACCAGCAGCCGCAGGTCGGCGAACGAGGGTTGTCGCAGGGCGGCAGCCGGGCGAATCAGCATGACCGTAGAGCCGCTGTGTTCGACGGCCAGCTGCAGTCTGCGGACCACTGCTGAAGTGCAGCGGTTCATCCATGCCAGCACGACTTTCACGCCGCGACTGCGAGCTGTTTGTTCGAGTGCCCAGAGGGCCTGTCCCGAACCGTTGCGGGTATCGGGTGGTGGCTGCACCAGCAGGATGCGGGAGAGTGGTATGTTGTGCAGCGGAGCCATGGCGGGGAAAAAGCTGTGCGAGTCGTCGATGACGGCCAGACATCCGGGCTGACTGAGCAGACCGGAGGATGCCTGCAGCGCCAGCGAAGTGGCGGACTGTCCGGGGGTTCGGCTGAGCCATTCGACGACGGAACCGGAAGCGATGCCGCCACCTGGCAGGAGTGCGTCGAGAGCCGCGAGGCCGGTAGGGAAGATGTTGCGAGCGAGTGCGGGGGCGGTGGCTGCGCGAAGTTGTCCGCGGAGCTGCTGAATGGCCTGCAATCGGGATGTGGCAGCGGCTGCCGTCATGGAATTCCGTCCGCACCAGCCCGGGGCGAGCCGACACTGGCCGGAACCCGGGTGGAATCTGTGCAGTTTGTGGACGGTATCCCTACCGGCAGCCGAGTGCGGATGGTGCTGCATCCGGCTGCAGGAAAATTCACCGGGATAATCCCGGAAAAGACGTCGCCCGCCGCTGTGATCATCGGCTGGCGGACGGGGCAGACATTACGGCTGGGCGTGCGGAGTGTCAAGATCCGGTCACAGTGGTTCTGCGGCGAGTTCCTGAACTTCAGAAAGGGGCGCTGGCACGGCCTGAACAACCGCACCGAATACTCGGAAAAAATCGCCCGCACCGACTGTCGGCGTCAAATTCCGGACACTCCTGTCTTTCCACCGCCGGAAACCTGACTCCTGACCGTTTCCGCGTTACACTCTGGACTTCTGACCGGGCTTTGCCTGCCGCCGTTTTTTTCGCTGAACCTTTTCTGCCGTACTGCCATCCCAACCATGTCTGACAAACGCAATCTGTTCAATAAAGTCTGGGATCTGCACACTGTTCGCGCTCTGCCTGGCGGTCAGACTCAGTTGTTTATCGGTCTGCACCTGATTCACGAGGTAACCAGTCCGCAGGCCTTTGAGATACTGCGTGAGCGTGGCCTGAAAGTGGCATTTCCGCAGCGGACCATTGCCACGGTCGACCACATTGTCCCCACGGACAATCAGGCTCGACCATTTCGGGATGAGCTGGCCGAGCAGATGATGTCGGCGATCGAAAAGAACTGTGCTGATTTCGGCGTGACGCTGCTGAATCTGTCTGACAATCGGCAGGGCATTGTGCACGTGGTCGGACCTGAGCAGGGGCTGACGCAGCCTGGCATGACGATTGTCTGTGGCGACAGCCACACCAGTACTCACGGAGCTTTCGGTGCGATCGCGATCGGGATCGGCACCAGCAACGTTGCGGAAGTGCTGGCGACTCAGACCATGTTCCTGAACCGTCCGAAGGTCCGGCGTGTGGTGGTCAATGGTCAGCTCGGGCCTGGCGTTTATGCCAAGGACGTGATTCTGTACATCATTCAGAAGCTGGGAGTGCAGGGTGGCGTGGGCTATGCCTATGAATTCGCGGGCAGCACATTCGATGCGATGTCGATGGAAGAGCGGATGACGGTCTGCAACATGAGCATCGAAGGGGGTGCTCGCTGCGGTTACATCAATCCGGACCAGAAGACTGTGGAGTATCTGCGTGGTCGTCCGCTGGCTCCGCAGGGGGTGGACTTTGACCGGGCGGCAGCCTGGTGGCTCAGCATGGCTTCGGCCGCTGATGCTCAGTTCGACGATGTGGTTGAGTTTGCGGCGGCCGACATAGAGCCGACGGTGACCTGGGGGATTACTCCGGCCCAGTCAGTCGCGGTCAGTACAGCGCTGCCGCGTCTGGCGGAAGTGGCTGTGGAAGAGCAGAAGCTGATTCGCGAGGCGCTGGATTTCATGGGTCTGCAGGAAGGTCAGCCGCTGCAGGGGACTCGTATCGACGTCGCGTTTATTGGTTCGTGTACCAATTCGCGGATTTCCGACCTGCGTGAGGCAGCTCGGATTGTGCGTGGCCACAAGGTGGCGGCTCATGTGAAGGCGATCGTTGTGCCGGGCTCGCAGCTGGTGCGGCAGCAGGCGATGGAGGAGGGGCTGGACCAGATTTTTGAAGCGGCCGGTTTTGAGTGGCGGGCAGCGGGCTGTTCGATGTGTCTGGCGATGAATCCGGACAAATTGCAGGGGCGGCAGTTGTGTGCGTCTTCAAGCAATCGCAATTTCAAGGGTCGTCAGGGCAGTCCTACTGGGCGAACGCTGCTGATGAGTCCGGCGATGGTGGCGGCGGCAGCTGTGCAGGGGCAGGTGACTGATATTCGCAGTTTCCGAATTCACGCCTGAATCCGTGGCATCCCGCTCATTCCTGGTCAGTATCGCCGGGGCGGTGTTACTGCAGCACCGTCTGAACTGAGCCGCGGCTGCTGATCTGGTCGCGGACTTCGCGGCGGGCTGCTTCACGTTTCTCGTTCAGCAGGGTTTCTTCGATTTCTGTCTGAACCTGCTGGAACGGGATTGATGAGGGTTCGTGTCGGTCGGTGACGCTGTAGATCTCAACGCGTTCAGCCAGAACTCGCGGCTGTGACACTTCACCCACGCCCATTCCGAAAACGAGTTCTTCCAGTTCCGGTGCCAGAGCACCGCGACTGATCCACCCCATATCACCGCGTTTTTCGCGATTGACGGGGTCTGCCAGTTCGGCTGCGAGATCCTGGAAGCTGGCACCCTGGCTGATCTGAGCGATGACGTTGTCAGCTCGCTGCTGAGCTTCTGCGATACCGCCTTTGCCCGGCCGCAGAACAATCTTGGCGACTCGCACTTTTTCCTGCGAGGAATAGTCACGCAGATGGTCTTCGTAGTATCTCAGCAGCTCTTCGCGGTCCACCTTTTCGGGGACTTTCACGAGGCTGGACAGGTAGCCTTCGACCATCTGGATCCGCTGGAATGACTGTCGCAGTTCTTCGACCGAGGTTCCCTGGCCAGCGAGGAAGTCATCGAGTTCCTGGATGGTGGCTTTGTTTTCTTTTTTGCGGATGGCTTCGAGGGTTTCCTGGAACTTAGGTTCCAGGGATTCGCGGATCATTTCCTGGCGGTCTTTGGGGACTTTGATCTTTACCTGCTGCACGATCAGTTCATCTTCGACGTATTTGGGCAGCCGATTTTTCAGCTGCGTCATCAGGATCATTTGCCGCTGCTGATCGGTGAGCTGCGGATTGTTCTCGACCATCTGGCGGACGCCGGCGAGCACATCATCGAGGAAGACGGGATGACCGTTGACCAGTGCGACGACGCTGTTTCCGGTGAGTGGGCCGCTGCTGAGTCGTTCCATTCCGGTGCTGCGGAATGGACTGGCGACGGGTCCGGATTCGGAGTCAGCGTCTGTTTCTCCTGCGGCTCCGAAGAGTCGGCGTTCCTCCTGATCGGCTGTTTTATTGATCAGTGATCGTCGCGGCGGGGCCGGTTCGAAGACGGGGTTGTCGTATTTGACCGAGCGACCTTTGCAGCCCGGTGCTGCCAGTGTCAGCAGACACGCAGCCACCAGTGCATGGCGACTGCGTCCGGCACAGCTCAAATGCTGTTTCAGCTGACTGACAAGACTGTTCACTGAGTATTCCCGTACACCCTGTGTGGAAAACGCGGAAGCTTTCTCAGGCTGAGTTATAGTGGGTGGCGGTCTTTTGAGGCAAGACGGCTTTTCTGGCACAACTCGTTTAATCACAACGACTTGCGGCGGCATTTTTTGCCGCAGTGTGTTTGCCGTTGCGGAAAATGCTGGAAATGGTGGTGTTTAGGCTGCAAGGAGCAGGGCGGGTGTGTGGCGGTGCGAACAGATTTTTTGTGGGGGTGAGGCGGGTGCAGCGGGCCAGTCCGGGGCGGGCTGGTGAGGGGTATGTGAAGGGTCCTTTCTGAAGGCCCTGATGCAGGTCTCCCTTGCTGGACTTTTCAACCTGGGCCTGCGTAGACTTGGGGCAGGGTGTTTTTTGTCTCCGCGAAATTCCAGGAAGGCATGAATCATGCGAGCAGATCTTTCGGACGTGACTCTGATTGTGGATCGCAGCGGATCGATGCAGTTTATACGCCAGGACGCCGAGGGTGGCATCAAGGCATTTCTGGAAGCCCAGCGAGCGGTTTCCGGTGAACTGCTGGTGACTCTGGTGCAGTTTGACAGTGAGTATGAATTTGTCTGCCAGGGAGTTCCGTTGTCGCAGGTTCCGCCGTATTCACTGGAGCCGCGGGGCAGTACGGCTTTGCTGGATGCGGTGGGGCGCAGCATTGATGAAGCCGGCGTGCGACTGGCGGCGATGCCTGAGGCGGAACGGCCGGGGCTGGTGACGATAGTGATTGTGACCGACGGTCAGGAGAACAGCAGTCGGCAGTATTCCGCTGAGAAGGTGCGGCAGATGATTGAGCATCAGCAGGCTGTTTACAAATGGAAGTTTGTCTTTCTGTCCTCGGATCTGAACGCCGTTTCTGAAGCGAGGGAAATGGGTATCGCTGATGGCGCGGTGTTGCATTTTGGGGCGGACAAGACGCTGGGTGCGTGGAACCTGGTCTCTAAGAAGCTCGGCGAGCTGCGTTTTGCCGCCGCAGATGAGGATGTCATTGATATTCAGTTTTCACCTGAAGAGCGACAGCAGATGCAGTAGTGTCTGATTTTGTTTAGACTGCAGTCCTGAGTCTGACCCGGTCCAGGAGATTTGCATGTTGTCTGAGTCTTTGCGCGGTCAATCGCTGTTGTGTTTGCTGATTCTGAGTGTGTTGTCGGTTGTTGCCGGTGCGACGACCGTCAGTGCTCAGGATTTGCGAGTGATGAGTTTTAACGTGCGGTACGGTACGGCGAGTGACGGGGCGGATTCGTGGCCGCAGCGGCAGGAGCTGGTGGCTCGAGTGATCCATGATTTTGCACCTGATCTCCTGGGCACTCAGGAGATGCTGCCGTTTCAGGCAGCGTATCTGGCGGAGCAGCTGGGGGTACCGGCTGGTATTCGGTATAAGTACATTGGCTGGTCGCGGGACGCATCGGCGGCTGGTGAGCAGTGTGGTTTGTTTATTTCTGAGGACCGTTTTGAGATTGAGGATTCGGGTCAGTTTTGGCTGAGTGAGCGTCCGGACGAGAAGTTTTCGAAGAGCTGGGATTCATCGTTGCCTCGGGTCTGCACGTGGGCTCGGCTGCGTGACCGTCGGGAGACGGGTCGTCGAGTGTTGTTTGCGAATACGCATTTCGATCATCGCGGCACTGAGGCTCGGCTGCAGTCTGCCCGTCTGATTCGCAGTCGTTTGCTGTCGCTGTCGGACGGGCTGCCGATTGTGCTGACGGGTGACTTCAACTGTGGTGAGGATTCGCCACCGTGGAAAGCGGCTGCGGGGGATGGAGTGATGGTTGATTCTTTCCGGGCTGCATTTTCGCAGCGGCAGGAGTCTGAGGGCACCTTTCATGGATTTCGGGGCGTGCCTGGTACTGAGCGGATTGACTGGATCCTGTATTCGGCCGAGCGGTTTCAGACGGTGTCAGCGGGGATTGATCGTACGTCGCGGGACGGTCGTTTTCCGTCGGATCATTTTCCGGTGACAGCAGTGCTGCGGTATGCTGCGGCAGGCGTTCAGTGATCTGCGTCAGTCTGTTGATCGGAGTGTTGTCATGGCGATGCGGCTGGAACTGCGAGCGGTGGCGGCAGCGACGGTTTCGCTGACTGGTCTGGCGGGAGTGCAGTGGTGGCTGTCCGATCCGGTCAGTCGAACAGGTGGTTCTTTGCTTGCGGCGGCGCCTTTGGGGATGGCAGTCTTTCGCCGCGGGGTTCCGGCGGACGATCATCCGCAGGTGCAGCAGGCGCGTGCGGAGGCGGAGCAGCGGGGGCAGGTTTATCAGCAGCTGGTGCGGGATCTGGAAGAGACTCGTGCGGAAGTTGCGGCAGTGCTGCAGCAGCGGGCCGATGATTTGCAGCAGCGGGAGCAGCAGTTATCTGCGCGGTTTGCTCGTTTCCATGAATTTCTGGAGTATCCGACGAGCGATCTGCATGCCGGGCTGACGGCCGAGAATCTGGAGCAGCTGGGGGCTCAGGATCGCGAGGTGCGGCAGCTGCTTGAGCAGGAGGCGGAGCGGGTCTATGAGAAGATCCGTGGCAACGGGTACATGTCGGAGGGGCGTGTGCAGGTTGAGCAGATTCGGGACGAGGCTTTGCAGCTCATCACCCGGGTGGCTCGCATCTATCGACCGGACAGTGAGAATCCTCTGCTGGATGTAAGTCTGGAGCAGTTGGCTCGTGCGGCCAGTCGGATCTGGCTGCATCTGCTGGTGTTGCTTGAGCAGTTGCCGCTGAACGTGCAGACTTACAGTATGGGGACGCTGTACAGCTGGGTCAGGCGTGCGGTGATTGCTTACGGCGTGTATCAGAAGGCCAGTCCGTGGCTCAAGTATGCCAGTCGGGGTTTGTATGCGGGGCGCCTGCTGGCGACGGCCAGTCCGGTTTCACTGGGGGCGATGTGGGCGGCGTCTGAGCTGGGGCGTCGTGGTGCGTCGAAGCTTGTGGAATCAACGATTGATCGGCAGGCGGTGGGGCTGTTGCAGCAGTTGATAACGGTGATTGGGGTGGAGGCTGCGGGAATTTATGGCACCGGTTTTCGTCAGCGTGATCCGGCGTGGATTTTGGGAACGGAGCTGATTGAGCTGATCGCTGCATTTCCACCGTCGGGTGACAGTTTGAGGTTTGGTTTGCAGAAGGTAACGGGTTTGCCGCTGCTGAGTGAATACGATCGCATCTATCTGTATCGTTGTCTGGCGAATCATCGATCGGCCGGACTGCAGCTGGCGCAGCCGTCGCTGTTGTCACGTGAGCAGCGTGAGGTGATTGTGGGGGAACTGGAGGCGTTCTATGGTCGGCACATTCACGGCGGTTCCGAGCAGACGATTGCCGGGTGGCGTGGTGGGGTGGAGGAGCGTCTGGGGCTGCGACTGAAACTGCAGCAGGTGGTGCAGGCGGTTGCTGATCGGACGCAGCTGCTCGGGGCGGCTGCCGATTCGCTGGCCGTTTTTTTGACATTGCAGCCGGGCCTGTCTGACGAGCAGTGGCGACAGGTTCTGGGCAGTCTGCAGATCGTGCGGCAATTATCGGAATCCGAGCGGGCACGACTGCTGCAGCGTGTGAAGACTGGCGCGTCGGTTCCCGAGCCTCCACCGCTGGATCCGTCATCGGAACTGGTGGATCAGTATTTACGTGATCTGGCGGCCTGTGCGGTGGCTGGAGCGGAACCGGCGGACGAGCTGGAGCAGCTGGCGATCGAGGCGGCTGGCTGGTTTCGCAGGCCGGCCGCGGAGATGCATCGCTGGCTGGACGAGGCGTGGCGAGTCAGGCTGCGGTGGGAGACGCCGGATCCGGGTCTTGTGGATTCGCTGGATGCGGGGGTTGCGCGGTTGTTTTTTGGCCAGCGTGAGGCTGGGGAGAAGCTGGCGTTTTGTTATGCCGGTCTGGGACGTGTGGAGGGGGAAACGGTTGTTCCTGTTGCTGCGGCGTGGCTGCTGGGTCTGGATGGCGGGCCCGGGCGGCGGCGTGTGGTGGCGGTTGGTGGGGATGATGGGCGGGTGTTGTGGCAGGCTGCGGCACCGCTGAGAATCAGTCGGATTTCGGGTGTCTTTCTGGATGATGTGCGTCTGAGCAGAGCGGAGGATCAGCAGTCGCTGCAGATTTCCGGAAATCTGCGGGGTGGGCGTTACACTACGTGGTTTGCTCCGCTGCTGGCTTGGCAGTGACGCGGTGTGTGGCGACGGGTTGTGTGCAGATGTGGCCGGGGCTGCGGATCAGGGTGCTGGCTGTGTCAGCAGTCGGCAGGCATTCATCAGCAGTCTGCGGAAATCGGGCTGTGCAAAATCGCCGACGTGTCCCAGTGATGTATAGAACGTGCGTCCGCCATCGGCGCGGCGATTGAGCCATGCGATGGGTTCGGCTGGTTTGTCCGGGATGCTGCCGATCAGGATGGGCTGTGTTGATTCTGCGAGCGGACTGACGAGGTAGAGTGAGCCTTTGCCGCGCAGCTGAGCGATATCAACATTTTGCAGCAGCGGGTGTTCTGGGGTGATGCCGTCGGCCAGCTGAATGGCAGTTTCCGGGCCGGCGCCGTAATGGTTGGTGTAGCGTCCGCCGTTGACCTGCAGGTCAAATTCCGGCCAGTCGCTGCGTTCGGCAGGGGCCGGCTGGTTGCGCAGGTGGAAGGGGTGGCTGGCGGTACGAATACCGACGACCGGCTTTCCGGCTGCGATGAAGTCTCGCACCAGTTGCAGCTGAGCGGGTGGCGGAGTGCGGCGGCGAGTACTGAGCAGCAGCAGGTCGGCGGATTTCAGTACATCCAGTCCTGGCAGCAGGCTGCCATCAGCGGCATCACCGTAGACCATCGACACCTGGAATTCCTGTTGCAGTTCCGTGCGAAATCTGGTCAGTGATGCAGCGGTTTCATATTCCGGTTCAGAAGCGACGATGGCCAGTCGCGGTCGGCGATCCTGTGCAAAGCGAAAGGCGGGCTGACCGGTGAAGGCGGTGCTTTCGATGGTTGGGCACCAGTGCTGTTCGATGTGTTCGACGATCAGATCATTGCCGCTGAAGTGAGAGACGAAGGGTGCGCGGGCCGGGTTATACATGGTGTCGGTCATGTCCCGCATCAGCACGACGTTTTGGCCCTGGAGAATCATCTGGCGGATCGAGAAGGGGCGTCCCAGCACGCACATATTGGTGTGGACTCCCATGACGATCACGTTGCGGATGCCTCGCTGTTTCATCAGGTAGAAGGCTTCCGCACTGTCGGTGATGGCATCCTGGGGGTGGATATCAATGGCTGGATGCTGTCGAGACCATGCGCGTCGGCTGACTACTGGTGGATCACAGTCGCAGCCGCCGTCTGAGTCATCGATGGGCAGCTGACCTTCGCGTTCGGGGATCAGTCTGATCCAGCGTTCAAGTGGCGGCTTCGTATCGATCTTTGGTGCGGCCATTGCCAGTTGTCGCTGGGGTGTGTCTTTGTAGAAGTCGAGTGTATCGCTGGGGCAATGGATGATCAGCAGGCCTTGTGAGCGTGCGGCTTTGAGTACTTCATTCATTACGGGGGCCATTTCGGCAACTCGTGCGGCCGATGGTTTGCACCAGTGGTCGTCCCACATGTCGCAGACAACCACACAGGTTTCAGCGGGGAGCCACGTGAGGGTCTGCTGGGTGGAATGCCACAGTGAGGAGTCGGGGGCGACCAGGTGGCGACTGCGAGCGGACAGCTGCAGTGCTGCCGTTGACTGAGCAGGAGCGGGGACCGGGAGGACGGACAGGCAGGTGAGCAGCAGCAGCGCGAGAGCGGCGGACATCACGGAGGGCTTTCGTCAGATTCTGCCGGCGTTTTGACGGCATCAGGGTTCTGAAATGACTGCACAAACAGCATCGCGGCACCGATGACCAGGAAGGAATCTGCGAGATTGAAGATGGCCCAGTCCAGCGGACCCAGCTGAAAGTGCAGAAAGTCGCGGACGGCCAGAGCGACGCGATCATTGCCGGGGAATGAAAGTCCGTGCAGCCCCAGTCGATCGTAAAAATTTCCGAGTGTGCCGCCGGAAATCAGTCCCAGTGCGGTTGTGAGCCAGAGACTTGCTGCGGCGCCGCGAAAGAACAGCCAGTAGACGATGCCTGCGAAGGCAACGACACTGAGGGCAGCGAACCAGAGGGCGTATCCCTGACCAAATCCCCACAGCGCGCCCTGATTGAGGCTGGTGTGCAGTTCAAACTTGAGCCAGCCGTCCAGATACCAGCCGGTACTTTGAAATGGCCCGCCCAGTCTGGCGAAAACCAGCGATTTGCTGCCCAGATCCACCGCGAGGCTGACCGCCGTCAAAACCGTATACAAGGTAATGCGACTGGCAGGATATCGATCCATCAGCGACGTTTTTCCTTCTCTCGTTCACAGTCGATGCAGTTGCGAGCGTAGGGGATGGCCTGCAGTCGAGCTTTGGCGATGCGAGATTTGGCGTCCGGACGCCCCTGCTCGGCACACATCTCACAGACACCATAGGTGCCGTCGTCAATTTTCTTCAGTGCGTGATTGATTTCTTCGATCACGCTCTGGTCGGTGGCGGCCAGCTGCAGAGCAAATTCGAGGTCCCAGGCATCGGAACCCATTTCTGCCATGTGGTTGGACGAACGCTGATCATTGCCGGCTTCAGATCCGGAAAAGGCCTCTTCGCGGAGCTGTTCGACGTCACCCCTGATGCGGGCTCTGAGTAATTTCAGCATCCCGCGGAATTCGGCCAGCTCTTCTGACTTCATTGACTGCATGGACTGCGGATCTCCGCTGCAAAGCACGAAACACTGGAACGCCGGATTTTCAAAAAGCGGGAATTATCGTGCCGCCGGGCAGGATGGTCAAGGAACCAGCA
>JBJTPZ010000353.1:0-42119 GCA_046075365.1 Planctomycetaceae bacterium | reverse complement strand
CCGGCCTGTACTTTTCGGTATGCGAGTTGAGTCGCGTGCCCGCGCACCGCTGAGTTTCCAGCAGCGTGCGAATTGCCGGCCTGCCCGAGGGAGAGTTTATGTTTTTCTCACGCCTTTCAGGAAAGTCTCGCCGTAAAGGAGTTTCGGCGTTCTCTGGTGTGGAAGCCCTGGAAGTTCGCAGTCTGCTGACGACATACGGCCTGCCATGGTCCGACCCTCGAAGTCTCAGCGTCAGCTTTCCCGGTGACAATACTCCTGTCGGCAGCCATGCCAATGACATCCGCCAGACTCTGGATGCTGTCGCCAGCCGCACCAGCTGGCAGACGGCCGCACTGAAAGCCTTCCAGACCTGGGCCGAGGTGGCCAACATCAATGTGGGGCTGGTGGCTGATCGCAGCGATGCCTTTGGTGCTGCGGGACTGGCGTCGAATGATCCGCGGTTCGGTGAGTTTCGGATTGGTTCGTTCAGTCAGCCGGGTGTGCTGGCCAGTGCGGTACCGTTTCAGCCGGTGGCCGGCACCTGGTCCGGTGATGTGCTGCTGAACAGTGATGTGCAGTGGTATTTGGGACATTCAGCCAGTCAGCAGGCTCCCGGTGGCAGCGGTTACGAGCTCAGGACGGTGCTGCTGCACGAGGCTGGCAATGCTCTGGGGCTGGCGGACCGTACAGAAGCCGGGTATGTAATGTCCGCCCAGTACACTGATCCTCGCTGGTCTCTGACTGCCGGCGATATCAGTGCGATTCGGGCGATCTACGGGGCTCGTCAGGATATCTATGAAACCGTTTCCAATGAGACGCAGAGTTCGGCCACTTCGATTGTGCTGACGGCTGCTGAAGCGTCAGCCGGTCGTGCAGTTCGAAACGGCAGTATTAATTCCGCTGAGGACCGCGATGTCTATTCGTTCGTGATGCCGGCCGGAAAAACATCAGCGACTGTGACGGTCTGGGCGGCGGGGATCAGCCTGCTGGAATCAAGGCTGACTGTGCGCAAATCTGAGGGCGGGGTGCTGGGCAGTGATGCTGTCAGCAGTGTTTTTCAGAACAATGGGCGAGTGCGTCTGACCGGTCTGACACCGGGGGCCACCTATTTTGTGTCGGTAGATGCACTTGAAACGTCTGATTTCAAGGTTGGCGATTATCGGCTGGATCTGGATTACCGCGATCCTGCTCTGCTCACACCTGTCACTCCTGCAAATCATGACTCTGCCAATTACTCGGGTCGTCAGCGGCTGCAGAATGCGGATAATGTGGTTTTGCCACAGCTCTTCAGCGGCGGTCTGGTTGATAATGAGGCGGGCCAGAACGATCGACCTGCAACAGCTCAGGCTTTGCAGTCAACCCTCGGTTTTATTGCTCAAAGTCGCTACGAGGCGATGGGATCCATTGCGACTGCGGCGGATCGTGACCTTTACACGGTGGTTGCTCCGGCCGGAGCGATTGGTTCCCTGAACATCTCGCTCAGTGCCCTGGGGACGGTGCGTCCGGATTTGACGGTTGTGGTCATGAACCGGGCCGGCGATCGTCTGCCTTCCCAGCTGAAGGTGGGCAGTAACGGTCTGCAGACGCTGGTAGTGCCAAATGCTGTGCCAGGTCAGACCTACGTAATTGGAGTCTGGCAGCGGGCGGGTGCTGTGCAGGCTACCGGGAATTATCTGGTGACGGCCGATTTTTCGACTGACGCAGCTCAGATGGCTAAGCTGACTCAGAAGACGCTGAGCATTGGTGCGGTCGATTCTGACCTGCTGAGTTCCAGCAAGTCGCAACTGTTCCGATTTGATCTGACGACACTTAGTACATTCAGTGGCCAGGCCATGGTGATCAGTATTATTGATGTGCGAACACAGCAACTGGTGCGAACGCTGTCAGCGACGGGCGGTGTCACTGATTCGGCTTTTGTATGGCTGCCAGCAGGTGACTACATTGTGACTGCTCGAGCGTGTGCTCAGAATTCGAATGTTACGGCAGGTGTGAGCTATCGCCTGCTGGCCGATGTCGTCAGTGATGACGATGGGCCGGGATATACAGATCCTTCGGCTCCTCCGGGGCCAGCACCCGAGCCACCTCCTTACACCTACAACGAAGATCCAGCTGGTGATCCGCTGCCTCCAACACTTCCGGGGCCAGATGAAGATCCGTTTTACCAGATGCCATTTTGGGAACTGGTAGATGATTTCTTCAATGATCTGTTTGGGAGCGGCACCTGAGGCAAGATGCGGGAGATCGAGAAAAACAGGCAGGCACTCAGGTGGCTGCCTGTTTTTGTTTTGCTTCGGATGAAAGGAAGTAAGCTCACGTTGAGTAGCGGTTGTAACACCATGTGCATTCATGGCCTCGCCAGTCTGATGCATTTTTGCAGCGTTGCAAAAACGCAACGTTGACAGGTTCTGCAAGCAACCAATTAACAATTCGTGCGGATCAGCGAATACGCTCTCTGCAGATCACTCCACAAAAAAAATCATCCAGAGATATTTCAGCGTTTTCCCCTGTAAAAACGCGGAGTGCGGGTTTTACCCGTGGCTGCCGGGCATTGCTTTTGCTCTTTCGTTTTGGTGCTCAGTGACGTTGTTGTAATACCACAACCTTCTGACTCCAAAATCAAAGGGCTCCTCCGTTGAAACTCTCTGCTCTTCCTGAAATCGCTGCTTTGCTGGCAGCGCACGGACAAAGTTTCGCCGAACAGACCAGCGGCGTTTCTGTGCAGGCCATTGGCGATTATTACGTTTACAGCCGCAATCGGTTCAATCGCTGGATGCGGCTGCTGGATCAGCTGGAATCTGGCCGTTGCAGAACGGAGGCTGCTGACAGTAGTGGTGAACCGGCAATAGACAGTGGCATTCCGCTGTTGCGTGAGCTTGCCGAGCAGATTCTTGTCAACGAAATGCTGGCTCGTGTCTGGACCATCCTGCTGATTGCTCAGGATCGTCAGCGCGGCAGCAGCGAATGTGAAGCACTGGCGACGAATGTGCTGCTGGGACACCAGGCACTGCGTCGTCGACTGCTGCAGCTGTGTCGCAGCGAAGAGCTTGCTGATGCCGAGTTCGCGCTTCGCATTGAACATCTGCGGCGGGAAACTGAGGTCTGGACAGACATCCTCTGCTGTCCTCTTATGAAACGGTACGATCTGTGGTCACTGGCCTGCGATGAAGAGGATGCTCGCGATTACTTCCGGCAGCGACAGGAGCGATGTGCACTGGATTCTGCCAGTGCGGCCTGGGTGGCCATGCTCAGCGGTTTGCGAGAGAGTTTCGGTGACACGGACGAGCCTGCGGTGCTGGTGGCTCAGGACGACGTTCGAATTGTTCGCCTGATGGCATCTTGTTTCCCCGTCAGCTGTACAGAAATCAACTGGCTGGCCAGTCGATTGCCTCTTGGGGTCTGAGCGAATCCGGAGTGAGTGCTGGAACTGTCAGTACCGGCAACAGGCGGAGGTCGGTTTTGGTCTTCGGAAAATTTTGCGGCTGCTGGCGACATTGGAATTCCTGATTCTGCCGAAGCTGTTCACTTGTCTGGAAAATACGTTGCCAGCCTAACTTTTTCCGGATAACAGGGTGGCCGAAGAGTTGCCGGGGTGGGGTGGGTTCTGCGGAGGAGCCTCCCGGCGGGCCGCTGTTTTCTGATGCATCGATGAATAATTCGGTTGATTTTCTGCGCCGTCGGCGTGCATTGCGAAGGAACCTGAAGGCAATCAATGCCGACGGATTTTCCTTCAGCATCATGGTTGGGATAGCGGAAACCTATCTTCCGGCATTCATGCTGGCTCGAGGATTTGGTGAGCTTTCTGCTGCTCTGATTGCGGCACTGCCGGTGCTGCTGGGCAGTTTGCTGCAGCTGGGGGCTCCGTGGCTGCTGGCTCAACTGGGGGCTTATCGGCGGTTTGTAGTGACAGTTGCTGCATTGCAGGCATTTAGTGTGCTGGCGCTGTGCGGACTGGCGCTTGCTGACAGAGTGCAGCCGTGGATGGTGTTCGTGCCGGCAACGGTTTACTGGGCAGCGGGGCTTGCGGCTGGTCCTGCGTGGAATCTGTGGATGGAGCAGTTGGTTCCTGGGCGGATTCGCGGCGGCTTTTTTGCTCGTCGCAGTCGCCTTTGTCATGCGGGTGTTTTGCTTGGTCTGATCAGTGGCGGATTACTGCTCAGGTGGTCCGGCAGTATTACGTTGCTGGCTTTTGGCGTCATGTTTGCGGTGGGTGCTCTGGGCCGTTTTATTTCAGCAGCGATGCTGGCGAGGCAGACTGAAGTTCTGCTGGGGCAGAGTGTTGCTGCGGGGCCGGCTGTTCCTGATCAGGACCTGTCGGCGCGTGCTGGCCTGCAGCGACTGCTGCAGTTGATTCGGCGTCCGGGTGCTGATGGCAGGCTTGTACTGTTCTTTGTGGCTGTCCAGACAGCAGTTTATGTGTCCGGACCCTACTTCAATCCGTTCATGCTGAAGGTGCTGAAGCTGTCGTGGGTAGACTATATGAGTCTGCTGTCACTGGGTTTCATAGGCAAGATGTTGTCATTGCCCTGGGCCGGACGTTTTGCCGGTCGAGCTGGTGCGGACCGACTGATGTGGGTGGGGACTTTGGGTATTGTTCCCGTCAGTATGCTGTGGTACTTCAGTCAGCAATTCTGGTATCTCGCCTGCCTGCAGATCTTCAGCGGCCTGGTGTGGGGTTGTTATGAGCTGGCGATGCTGCTGCAGTTCTTTCGTCAGATACCGGCACAGCGTCGTGTGGCGCTGCTGACTGCCTACAACGTGGGCAATTCTGCGGCCATGGTACTGGGAACGATTCTGGGAGCCTGTGTGCTGTACGGGATTGGCCGTACGACGGAGGGCTATCTGGCGGTGTTCGTACTGTCCGGCTGTCTGCGACTGGCGGCGGTTCTTGCCATGCCGGGACGTCGCACGGCACTGCGGCAGACGTATTCAGCCGTGCGGTCTCTGCAGCGACATTCTGAAGAGCGATCGGTGCTGGAAAATGCCGCCTGAGTCTGCCGGGGCTGGCTGCCGTCGCTCAGGTGCCCCACAGTTCCAGTGTGCGATTGCAGCGGTGAAAGCCGCAGTTTGAATACAATTCGAGCGCGGCTGGATTTTCCAGGTCGACATCTGCTGCCAAACTGACGGGGTGGCCGGTGTCTGGCGATGTCATCAGGAATTCTGCTGCCGACCTGAGCAGCATTGAAGCGATCCCGTTGCGACGACAATCTGGTCGGACTGCCAGCCACAGGATCTTCATGCGGCAGGTATCGGGAAGCGGGCATGCATCTGAATTTTCAGCCAGTACACACAGCCCGGTATACTGCGCAGCGGCGTTGACAGCAGCCAGGATTGTGGCAGATGCGTGCTGCCAGTCTTTCCATTGCTGCTGAAATCCGGGTGTTGGCAGCCTGCTGAGATCCCTGGAATCAGCGATTGCGGCTGTGACCAGGGACTGCAGAGCCTGCAGTTTGTCCTGCGGCATTGCTGGCAGATCCTGTCGCAGGTGAAAGACTTCAATGTTCAGATTTGCTGCGGATTGCCGGCTGAGCTTTGTGGCACAGTCCGCTGTCAGTTGAAACTGGGCAATTCTTGCCAGCCGCTGGAAGCCGGCCGTTGTCAGACAATGCTGCAGTCGCCGATTATCTTCGGCGGGATCGGTCAGCAGGAGCAGTCGTTCGCAGCCGTTGTCAAACAGGAGTTCTCTGAGCTGCTGCAGGAGAAAGCTGATTACGAGATCGGCCGGTTCTGCGGGCACCAGCGGGGGTGTCAGCCAGCAAATGGAATCCGCACAGGTGACTGCGGTGGTGCAAAGCACCTGAGAACCGCAGCAGACCGCGGCAATCCGGGGTGTGGTCGACTGTGGCTGCGATTGTGCTGCATCCTGCGGGATCCACTTCAGAGTCCACGAAGTGTGCACAGTTACCGTCCCAGTTCCTGCCGGAGTTTTTCCAGTTCAGATTCGACGGAAGCTGCTGAGCCAGGTTGCCGGAAATCTGAGAACTGTTCACCGCATCCGGAGGAAAACCGTTCGGCTTCGCGCTGGGCCTCGGCGAAGCGAGCCTCGAGTGCCCGGCGAATTCGCTGCATGTTATTCCAGTTGCCGGCAGCTGCTTCCAGTTCGGGTCTCAGTCCGGCCATCAGGTCTTCCAGCTCAGATTTTCTCTGCAGGGCCAGTCGTGCGGCATCTTCATTGCTGGCAGCCAGATGGTTTTTTGCTTCTTCGCGCCAGCGACCTGCCTGTGCCTGGTGTCCGGCAATCTCCTGTTCGAGGCGGTCCCTGCTGCTGGCATAGGTGCGAAGGTTGCGGTCACAGGCCGCGAGGCCTTCCTGCATTTCGGTCAGGATTTCCGACAGCGCCAGCCGGGGATCCGGGGCTGCAGCCAGCAGGTCGCTGATACGGCAGGTGATGATGTCAGTCAGTCGGCTGAAGTAGGGCATAGCTTTGTACCAGGCAGTTCAGTTTTCAAAAACAGTTGCATCACGGACGGGATCAGTCTCGGCGGCGTCGCCGTATCCACGGCTGACGAGTTGTTGTCTGAGTTTTTCTCGAGCGAGTCGCAGCCGACCTTTGACGGCTGGCAGGCTGCAGGCCATGGCGTCGGCAACTTCAGGCAGAGTGAGTGAGTCATAGTAGTGCAGGGTAAATGACAGACGCTGTTCTTCGGGCAGCAGTTGCAGCAGCTGGCTCAGGACATCGCGAAACTCGCGAGCTTCGCTGGAGTCGTTCGGTGATGGCAGACTGTCGGGCAGCTGCTGCATTATGTCCAGTTCCGAGTCTGCCACGACTGTGCCCCGCAGAGCGTGCAACAGCACGTCGTTGCGCAGACGACGTGAATGGTCTGTGAGCAGATTTCGAGCAATGCGGAAGAGGAACCCGCGAAACAGGCCACGGGGAAGGTAGTCCCAGCAATTGCGAAACAGACGCAGCATCGTTTCCTGGACGAGGTCTTCTGAGGTTTCTGTGCAGCGTGTATTTCGGAAGAAAAAGCAGAACAGAGGACGCTGCCATGCAGCCGAAATTTCGGCGAATACAGCGACGTCACCCGACTGCAGACGAATCATGCGGGAGTCGTCTTCAGAGCATTCGAGTGGAGCTGTGTTAAGGTCAGAGCCCATATCAGCCGGGTCTGTTGGCAGCGGGGAGAAGGTGAGAGTTGTGTGCGGGCCGAGAACCATCTGACTGCGGCAGTGTAGCCGGAACAGGCGTTGACTGCACTTCCGCGGACGTTTCAGTTGAGTTTCTTCGCGCAGTAATTGCAAATCCCTGGTTTTTCTTTTTTGGGAGGCAGTAGCCGGTCCAATCGGCACAATCGGAATTCACCTCTTCGGAATCCCCTGCGAATTACTCAAATCTTCTGTCGTTTCGCCAGCCTCAACCTAGGATGGAAGAGTTGAAATCTAATGACACAAAGTGTTGCTGCGGTTCGTTTTGTTGGTGACTAACGGTTGAAACTCATGGCAGATCGTGTGGCAAAAGGGCTGAATGTGCTGGCGGACGGGCTGCGACATTATGTCGTGGCTCGGGTCCCCGCGCAGGTTCTCAGCAACTTTTCCAACAGCCATGGCAACGTCCAGGACTGGGATGCTCTGGCACTGCTGGTATTCATGTGGGATCACTGGAATGACCTGTTTCGTCATGATCTGACATTTGTCGAACGCAGCCTGATCAGCGAACTTCGCGAGTACCGCAACCGCTGGGCTCATCAGCAGAAGTTCTCTGAAGGTGAGATTTACCGGATCATGGACAACATTGAACGCCTGCTGACTGCGATTGAAAGCGGACAGGTAACTGCAATTCGTCGCCTGCGGCTTGAGTCGCTGAAATTGTTGTTCAAGCAAGAGCTGGGAGATCGTGATTCTGCGGGATTGTTGTACAAGGCATGGCCCTGGGTGATGTGCGGCGCCAGTGCCATTGCGATGGACTCGGCTATTCTGGCGTTCGGTCGATTTCCGTGGTCATGGATTATGGCGTTTCTGGTGTTTCTGGCGATGATGCGAGTTGCGTGGTGGCAGACGATTCGCGAAAGCCTGCACCGCCGGGGACCTCATGAATGTGGTATCTGCGGCTGTCTGATCTACACTGAGCGCTGTCCTTACTGCCAGCCGGCCAGTGCCGAAGCCAGTGCGGACTCTGCGTCTTCCCGTCGTTCCGGTGGTAATCGCTGGGCAGTCTCGCCGGAAAAAAGTGTTGTGTCGGGACGTTCCTGAGACTGGACGGAACTTGTGGCCCTGCGTAGAAGGGCAGGTCTGCAGGTTTGACCTGCTTTGATCGTTTCCGGCCGAACCCGGCCGCCCCACCGCAGAGAATTCGCATGTCCTTTCCCCCCGGATTGCTCAGGCATTGTCTGATCATTGCCGGACCAACTGCTTCTGGAAAATCGGCTGCCGCACTCCTGCTGGCGGAACGTATCAACGCAGAAATCGTGTCGCTGGATTCCATGACTGTTTATCGAGGTATGGATATTGGCACTGCCAAGCCCAGTCTCGCTGATCGGCAAAGAGTTCGGCACCACCTGCTGGACATCGCGGAGCCATGGGAAGAGTTTTCGGTAGCTGAATATCTGCGTTTGGTGCAGCAGGCTGCGGAGAGCATTTTGGCGGCGGGGCGCACTCCGCTGTTTGTAGGCGGAACCGGGTTGTACCTGAGGGCGCTGCTGCGAGGTTTTTCAGCGGGGCCTGAGGCGGACTGGAACCTGCGACAGCGGTGGCAGGACGAGGCGGAACTGCGCGGGCCTGAGTGGCTGCATGCCGAATTGCAGCGACGTGATCCTGTTGCTGCGGCGAAACTGCATCCCAATGACATGCGCCGCCTGATTCGTGCGATCGAGGTGTTTGAACTGACAGGGCGACCTATTTCTGAGGATCAGCAGCAACAGCCTCTGCCGATTGCACTGCAGCCAAAGCTGGCGGTCTGGCTGCAGCCCGATCGTGAATGGCTGTATGAGAGAATCGATAGGCGAGTTCATGAGATGCTGGCTGCCGGCTGGCTGCTGGAAGCACAGACGCTGCGGGGCCTGTTGAGGCCGCCCGGTCGTACCGCCTCACAGGCACTCGGGTATCGCGAACTTTTTCAGTATCTGCAGCAGGGAGGTGATCTGGGAGCCGTCGCTGCCGGCATCTGCACTGCTACTCGACAGTTTGCCAAACGTCAGTACACCTGGTTTCGCAGTCTGACGGAGTGTCAGGCGGTGCCGGCGGGGCAGGGCAGCACAGCCGAATGTGTGGCACAGCAACTGCTGAACATGCTGACCTGCCAGTCAACGTAACCTTTCCGGGGTTGCCCGGCTGGAACAGCTGTGCTGTTGTTTTTGCCACGTTTGGGCAGTCTTTCCGGTATTTTGCGACCGACCTCGTTTTCCGCGAACTTCTGTCGTGTCCCATCTTTTCCAATCATCCGGGCGAGTATTTGTTCAGCAGCATTTTCCCGATTAGCATACCGGGCATGGCAGCAATCGAAGTCCAGAATTTGTGCAGACAGTACCGAGTCTATCGCAAGCGCGAGGGCCTGCTGGCGTCCGTGCGCGGATTGTTTCATCGTGAATATGAAACTGTGCTGGCGGTTCAGAACGTTAGTTTTCGCATTGAAGAGGGCGAAATGGTGGCGTTTCTCGGCCCCAACGGGGCCGGTAAGACGACTACCCTGAAACTGCTCTCGGGCCTGGTTGTGCCCACCTCTGGAACTGCCACAGTGCTGGGACATGTCCCCTGGCTTCGTGAGGACGCCTACCGGAGGCGTTTTTCACTCGTGACCGGCCAAAAGGAACAACTGTGGTGGGATCTGCCGGCTCAGGAGTCATTTGCACTGCATCGCGAAATTTATCGCATCAGTGATACCGACTATCGTCATCGTCTGGATGAACTGACAGAGATGCTGGAAGTTCGTCGCCTGATGGCACGACCGGTTCGCGAGCTGTCTCTGGGCGAGCGGATGCGAATGGAACTTATTGCCGCATTGCTGCATCGTCCGGATGTCCTGTTTCTTGATGAACCGACGATCGGTCTGGATGTGGTGAGTCAGCGGCGAGTTCAGGAGTTTCTGCGGAGATACCAGCGCGAACAGCAGATCACTGTGCTGCTGACCAGTCATTACATGAAGGACGTGGAGGCGCTTTGCAGCAGGGCAATTGTCATCAACCAGGGTCGACTGATTCATGATGGACCGCTGGCCGCCATCATTGATCGTTTCAGTCGCCATAAAATCATTGAGCTGCAGTTTGCTGCCAATCAGATCCCTGATCATCTGGAACGACACGGAACTCTGCTTGAAAATCGTGGACCGCGAGTTCGCCTGCAGGTAGAAAGACATCGAGTTTCTGAATGCCTGGCAGCAATTCTGGCGCAGTCTGAGGTGGAGGACCTGAGTGTGCTTGAGCGACCACTGGAAGATGTGATCGCAGAGTTGTTTGCCACAGACAGTGATCAAGCCGGAGCGGGCGAATGAGCAGGCAGGTCCGGACGGACTGGAGCCCGGCAGCAGCATTACGCCTGAAATGGCTGGTGCTGCGGACTGCTATTGAAGAACGGCTGGTCTACCGCGGAGACTTTGCCTTTTCGACCCTGGTTCGCTTCCTGCCCATTGTGACTCAGATCTTCCTCTGGAATGCGATCTACCAAAATGACCCTGAGCGGTCGCTGCGTGGCTACAAGTTCGGAGACATGGTTTCTTACTATCTGCTGGTGATGCTGGCACGCGCATTTTCCAGTATGCCCGGGCTGTCCACTGGAATCGCCGGATCGATCGCTGACGGTTCTGTTCGCAAGTACCTGATTCAGCCGGTTGACATGCTGGATCATCTGTTCTGGCACCGAGTAGCTCATAAGCTGGTGTATTACGCTGTGGCCTGCGGACCTTTTGCACTTGTTTTCTGGCTGTGTCGTGAATGGCTGCCCGGCTGGCCGACATGGCCGGTAATGTCGGCCTTCGTGGTTTCTTTGCTGATGGGATTCGTGATTGGATTCCTGATTGAGGCGTGGATAGGGCTGGTGGCGTTTTGGTTTCTGGAAGTAAGTTCGCTGATCTTCATCTATATGATGCTGAGCTATTTTCTGTCCGGGCACATGATTCCTTTAGAGTATCTCAGCGGCTGGCTGCCGTTTGTTGACCTGTTGCCGTTCAGGTTTTTGGCGTATACGCCGGCAGCTATTTTGCTGGGACGCATTCCTGCGAGTGCACTGACTGGCGAATTGCTGCTGCAGCTGGGATGGATCGTTTTTCTGCTGGCACTGAATCGGCTGACGTTCAGTCTGGGAGTTCGCAGGTACAGTTCGTGGGGCGGTTGAAACCGGTTACAGGCGGTAAAAGTGTCTCTTATGGCACCGCCTCGGGCAGTACAACGTTGAGTGGTTCTGACGAGTTTTTTGGGACGTCCTGCCGCAGAACAGAAAGACGTCCGGCCAGACCCGAGACCGAATCAAACCACTGCTCGGCTGATTCACGAAAGTCGTCGGTAATATCGACGCCTGCGGGGCGAACACTGTGTCTGGAGATGATCAGCAGGGTGACAGGCAAATCGGCAGTGGACCTGAGCTGGAAAGCTCCTGTTGCATCCGCCTGGCAAAAGTCTGCGTGCAACTGATGCAATGCCGCAGCAGTGGCCAGCCATGCGGGATCTGCTGGCCCTGCGTGCAGGGCGGCAGCCGAGAATCTTAGCTGTGTGGAATTTTTAAGCGGCAGCAGGATCACCAGGGCTCCGGCATCCGGCTGTTCACCATCTCGAATGAACCTGACGTGCCCGCTGATGGTTCGGTCGGGCTGTTGCCGCTGTGGTTCAGAAATTTTGTCCACAGGTGGCTGCGGTACCGTGGCGGCGACATTGCCCTGATCTGCTGCCTGGGGTGGATTTTGCTGTCTTTGGTCACTGATGAACGGATTGAAGGCTCCTGCAAGCAGGCCAAATGCGAAAGTTACGAGGCATAAAGCGGCTGCTGACATGGAGTATCGACGTGCAGGCCCCTGACGGTTGTTTCGCATGCCGTCGATCAGCAGCACGGGAACTGCGGCTGGCTCGGCCGTTGAAGTCCTGGTGGCCATATCGGGCTGTGCAGCGATGGCTGAATTCAGATCAGACAATGTCGTCAGGGCCTGCTGCAGCTGCAGGTCCTGGAGGGAGTCACCTGCGACCGGTCGAGAAGATCGTCCGGGGACTTTTTGAGAACGACCGCAGCGCGGGCAATCAACCGCAGCCCCGGCCTGGGAATCGGAAATCCCCAGCAGACTTTTGCAGTAGTTGCAGCGGAATTGAATTGCCATCGCTCAGTTCCGTCGCCGTTGGTTCGAACGGAGAAATCTTTGACAGCAAAGATCCTACCACGTCCTGAGATATCGTTCACCTGTCATGTCCTCAAATCGGCAGACTCCATAAATTATGGCGATTCGCAGGGCATGTTCGTGCCCCGTTGTGGATTGCTTTGGCCCGTCTTTCAGGACTTCTCGCGGCCGGTGTGCCCTTCTGGTTTTATTGCCGGGGAATTGACTTTTACGGTGTTCTCGTCAGAGTCGCTGCAGCGAATTGACCAGCGTACGGGAGTATTCGGTGCCTATGCAATCACTCGATCTGCAGGTCTGCAACCAGTTCGGTATCCAGCCGCAGCAGTGGAACAGGGTGGAGGGCGGTCTCAGTGAGGCCACTGTTTGGCAGGTGCAGGACTTGTCCGGTGAGCTCTTTGCCGTGAAGGTCTGGCAACCGGATTCTGCCGCTCAGGTTCGGCATCGTTGTTTCGTGCGGCGCTGGATGTTATCGGCGTCAGAATCCTGTCCGGATATTGTGCCCCGTCCACGGGCACATGCTGGTATGCGGGGGGCTGAACCAGCACTGATTCTGCAGCAGGGGCGTTTTGCGTGGCAGGTGGAATCGTGGCGTCCGGGACAATTTCTGTGCGGGGTTCCAGCCCCGGAATGTCTCGAATCGACCGCATTGAAGTTGCTGCCGCTGTATGTCTCTGGTCGTGCTTTTGGTGTGCGATGGAGCAGCAGTACTCTGGCTCTGGAAAATACTCAGTCGAAGGCGATTTTGCGCCGCGCAGAACTTGTGGAAGAATTGCAGCAGGGTTGTTTAAGACGGTTGTCGCAGGCTGCACATCGCTGCGGTGATGCGGAAGTAACAGCAGCGGTTTTGCAGTTCTCACAGTGGCTGCAGTCGTGGTTGCCGTGGCTGCATCTGCAGCTGCAGCCATGGTGCTCGCAGACCATGATGCTGCAGCCTGTGCTGCGTGATTTGCGAACAGAGAATGTGCTTTATCAGGACGGTCAGATTTCCGGTGTCATCGACTGGGATGCTGCAGGTGTCGATCATCCGTGTCTGGATGTTGCCCGGCTGCTGCGTTCGTGGTATCCGCAGGACGGTGCTGCTCGGGTGGCAGCCACCGATTGCTGGGCAAAGTTGTGGCAGCTTTCGGCTCGGGAAAGGCAGCTGCTGTCGGTGTTTGATGCGTCAATCGTTATGCTGAATCCTGTGGTCTGGCTGCAGCGACTGGCCGACAATCCGGATCTGTTCCAGACTTTACCTGCAGCAAAGCAGCGACTGCTGCAGTTGTGCAGCATGGCAGATTCCTGGCAGCCGGCGTGACGTTGGGCCGGTCGTTACCAGGTCTTGCGCGGGGCAGCCGGGGCCGGTATCGCGACTGCGGAATTCAGTACTGCAGGGGTCATTTTTGGCGTTCGCGGTCAATTCTTGCGGCAGCCCGACGGGTGACCAGACTGCGCCAGAAAAACAGGGCCAGCAGGGCAGGTTTCGGAAACAACATGCGTGACCAGACACCACGCCAGCCCGAATGATGTTCAAATTCGATGTGCTCATGCACTTCACTGGTATGAGCATCGATGGCATAGAATCGATGCGTGTGTTCCCAGCTTTTCATGGGACCGGCTGTCTGGACGTCAGTAAAGCCCGCTCGGCTGACATTTCGATGTTCGGCCCGCCAGTGCACTGGCACGGGACCCATCCACATGGTGAAGTCGCCGATCGAGCCTTCAGCGAGCGGGTCGAAGCGATGCACCTGCAGCAGCATCAGCGGCGGCGAAAGAGATTTCAGAATTCCGGTCTGGAAATGAAAATCCGCCACGGCATCAACCGTGGCGGGCACTCGAAATCGATAGTCAAAAACTGGCACAGGAAGTCTCAGCACAGATTTTGCGGCAAACAGCGGAACCCGGACAGGTTATAGACCGATGTTGCGTGCCGTCGAGCAATCGAGTTCAGAACGGTTCCACGAGGGAAACTGTGGTGGCAGCGCCACTGGGGACTGAACTGAATGCAGGATCGGGGACCGGCGAGGCTGCAGCGGGTACCGGCTGTGGTGTTCCGGGGGTCATGGGCATGGTCACAGTTCCCGGGATCATCGTTCCGGCATCGCTGTTCATGATGATCTGGCCGTTTTGAGGCATCATAGCAGAGGCATTTGTGGGTGCCGGGCCGGATGTCACGACCCAGGGAGTCGGAGACGGCTGCCAGCCATTGGAACTTTGCGGGAAAGGCATCATTGCTGTACGCGCTCCCGCCGGACCTGCCGCGGCGGCGAACGAACCGGCTCCGTTCGGCATGCCAAAGGCCATTTGCTGTCGCGGCATTTCGCCCGGGTGCATACCACGTCCCATTGCCGTGGCTCCCATTGCTGTTCCCGCGCCGGCAGACTGTGAGGCATTCGCGAGGCGAGCGTGGATATCGGGCTGATTCCAGTCAGTCCTTAGCGACTGCTGGTACATATTGACAGCCATGTCGGGCTGGCCGATGTCCTGGTAGTGCTGACCGAGATGAGCGAGTGCGGTGGAATTGCCAGGATTGATCTGCAGGGCTTTCTGCAGGGCCTGACCACTTTCCTGATGATTTCCCAGTTCGCGGTTCAGCCATGCCAGTTCAATTTGCGGTTCCGGGTTGTAGGGCTGCGAGCTGGCCCAGGTGCTCAGCATTGCCGTGGCTTCCTGACCGCGGTTCTGCTGCAGCATCAGTTCTGCAAGGCCGTGGTAAGCTGGCTGGTGCGAAGGCTGTACGGTCAGAGCCTGCCGATAAAGCTGTTCGGCACCCATGGCGTCACCGGCCGTCATGCGGACTCGGGCGAGGTTTGCCATATAGTCCGGATTATCCGGGTCACTGGCCAGGGCTCGCTGAAACTGTTCGCCCGCAGCAAGGTAGTTGCCGCGTTCAAAATAGCTCATGCCGCTGGAATTCGCCATGTTGCTGCCCATTGACGAGCAGCCGGCAAGGAGGGCAGAGACCGTCAGCAGCGAAAGTCCGCGAATCATGTGCGGCAGCGGAAGACTGACCATAACTGTTGGTCCTGAGAAACAGGAGATGAGAGACAGGAGAGGAACGAGAACTTGAGGAGAGACGGGAAACATATTGAGAATTCCCGAAAGTCAGCAACGGTGATTCCTGAGATTTCGCGGTTGCCTGTCTGCGTTGCTTGTCCGCAACCGGCAAAAAATGCCGATCGGCGACTGTTCGGTGCCTTTAAGAGGCAGAATCCGCCGTTTTTGAACTCGCACGGATGTTTGCCGAGTGCCCTGCGGCATTAATTCAGCAGTGACGCTCAAGTTTTCAGGGACTCATGCTGCGGTATTTCGGGGTGTTTATTGGCGACGGGGCGATTTGGGTTGTGTGGGTGATTCTGGATAATTTTGGCGGTACTTGCGATGCTGCCGGGCGGCACAGGACGTTTGCATCCGTCCGGCGTGACGGTCGATACCTTTCAGTATGCGACTGACTGACGGACAATCCGCAGAATTTGAGCAGCAGTGCCTGATGGTACTGAGCTGTTACCAGACGCGTGAAGTCGCGGCGAAAGCGGCTGATCCTGAGTACACCGGGTGGGTGGATCGGATCATGGAGGTCGGTGAAATCGATCGGGCTGCTCTGACGGCAGTGCATGGTCACCTGATTGCGATTGGTTTGATCCGGATCGAATTTTCCGGACGTGCTCGCGGGCTGCAGTATCAGGTTAGCCCTGCAGGGCGTGAGGCGGCCGTGCGAGGCAGTCTGCAGGCGCCCGAGGAAAGCCGCGGATCTGACTCTGCGGAACGTGATGTTGCGGCTGCCGCCTGATCAGGTTGCAGGGGCCGATTTGATTGTGCCCGTTTTTCCGTAGTCACTGCTGAAAGCGATTCTGCGGGCCGTGTGAATCGTGGTGTGTCCTTGCGAGGCCAACGATCGATATGAGTATTAACCCGTGGGCTGCTGCGCTCAGAGTGCGGGCAGACGGCGGGGGAGCAGCGGGTGACGAACAGACAACCTGAGGACAGGCCATGGTGACCATCGCGGACGGATCAAGTGCCGACAGTACGGACCTGATCCGACTGAAGACAGAGCTGCATCGGCAGATCATTGATCTGGTGGATTTCAGCAAGGCGGAAGCTTTGTCGGAAGCCGAGCTGCGAGCCCAGTTGAAGGCACTGGCAGAGTATTTGTGTGCGCGGCAGCCGATTTCGCTGTCTGAGCAGCAGCGTGAAAAGCTGGTGCTGGATCTGATGGATGAAATCTATGGTTTTGGTCCCATCGAATCACTGATGGTGGATCCGACGGTATCGGATATTTTGATCAATGGCCCGGGCCGAGTGCTTGTTGAGCGGCGCGGGGTGCTTGAAGAGACAGGCGTGCGATTTGCGGATTCGCAGCATCTGATGCAGTTCATTCACCGGCTGGTGGGTCGAGCTGGTCGGCGAATTGATGAATCCAGCCCCATGGTCGACGCTCGACTGCCGGATGGTTCGCGTTTCAACGCGATTATTCCGCCACTGGCGCTGGGCGGTCCTACGGTTTCGATACGACGATTCGGCAATCGTCGTATTCAGATGGAAGATCTTGTGAAGTTTGGCACGATGGCACCGGCGATGGCCGACTTTCTGGTGCTGGCTGTTCAGGGCCGTATGAATGTGATCGTCAGTGGCGGTACTGGCGCCGGCAAGACAACGCTGCTGAACTGTATGAGTCGCTACATTTCGGACTCGCAGCGTGTTGTGACCATTGAGGAAACGGCCGAACTGAATCTGCAGCAGCGAGACGTGGTTGCGCTTGAGACTCGTCTGCCCAACCTGGAGGGTCGAGGTGCGGTGACGCAGCGGGACCTGCTGCGAAACGCCCTGCGAATGCGGCCGGACCGAATCATCGTGGGCGAAGCGCGAGGTGCTGAAGTACTGGAAATGTTGCAGGCCATGAACACGGGGCACGATGGTTCCATGAGTACCGTGCACGCCAATGATGCTCGCGAGACTCTGGACCGACTGGAGCTGATGATCGCACTGGCCGGAGTGGAACTGCCGTCCCGAATTGCTCGTCAGTACATCTGCAACGCCGTGGATATCGTGATTCACGTGACTCGACTGCACACCGGGGAACGACGGGTGACTCGAGTGTCCGAGGTGATTGGGCTGAAGGACGGCGAGTGGCGAATGGACGACATCTTTGTCTATCGGCTTAGCGGAGAAATGCGTGGCGGGCGACCGGCAGGCGCATTTTTTGCTACCGGCTATCAGCCGGTAGCGCTGCGACGCCTGGCTCTGGCCGGCACCAATGTGGAACAGTATCGACCGCTGTTTGAGCCGCGGGAATTAACGGCACCGAATGTTTGAAGATGCGGTGCGGGAGATACAGGAAGGACACCCCATGATTGCTCCAAATCCGGAACTGCGTTCATTGCCGCGAGACGCTGCGTTCGCCGGGCTGCTGAAGGAAGAGATCGGCTTCACTGAGGGGACGGGTGGCACTGCGGATGTCGTGAACGGCTGGTTCGACACACTGATGCTGCAGTCCGGTATCCAGACAGCACCTTCCGTCTGGCTGGGGCTTTGTGTCCTGAGCGGTGTATCCTGCGGCGGTTTGTTCTTTGTGCTGACGGACCGAGTCGTGATGAGTTCTGTGATGGCTGCACTCGGCCTGCTGCTGCCAATAGTGCTTGCGCTGGTGCAGCGGTCTCGCCGTCAGTCACAGATCATGTTGCAGCTGCCGCTGATGGCTGAAGAAATGGCTCGCTTTGCCCGCACCGGGCGAAACGTGGAAAATGCGTTTATGATGCTGGCCGCCGATACTCCCAGTCCGCTGGGGAATGAGCTGCGAGTCAGTGCGCGACGAATCGAGATGGGCATGGATGTTGGCACAGCCTGTCGAGACCTTGTGCAGCGTACCGGCGTCACGACGCTGACAATGTTTACCGCAGCGCTGTCTGTTAATCAGGAGACTGGCGGAGACCTGATTCAGGTCCTTGAACGACTGTCAACGGCCATTCGCGACAGGCTGCACTTTGTGGCTCGGCAGCGGGCTGCGACGATTTCCAGTCGTCTGGGGGCTGCGATGATGATCACTGTGCCGATCATCGTTGTGAGTTTCTATATTGCTCGCGATCCCGAGTATCTGGATAAATTGTTTGCTTCAGGCTGGGGGCGGTCGTCATTCTGGACTGCCGTTACGCTGCAATTTGTGGGCAGTCTGATTGTGTTTCGTATTTTGAGCCGTACTTCCCGTTTCTGATGAACTGCCGGAGATTTCACAGTGGACTCTGATCAGGGAAAAGGCCGGCAAACGACGTGGGAAAATCGCCGACTGTTCCACGAGTTTCGCAGCATTGTGACTGAAGAACGGTTGTCGATTCGCAGTCCTGAACCGGAAGAACTGCCGATTGCGGAAGACGACTTTCTGTTCGGTACGGCGACTCCTGCGCTGGCTCAGATGCTGCCGGAGTCGGAATCACGTCGTCTGACGCAGCGAAAGAACCTGATGGCAGCCGGATACCAGTCCCGCGCGGCATGGCAGAATCTAAGTGCGCTGCGTTTCATTTTGTCGTTTTCATCGCTGTGCCTGCTGGGGCTGCTGCTGATCATGGCTCCGCCGGAAATCGAGCCTGCGATTGTTGCAGCTGTGGTGATCGTACCGCTGCTGATGTGGGCGCTGCCCCCGCTGGCGGTAGCCTCCCGTGCCAGCGAACGGACTCGCGACATCGAAATGGGGCTGCCCGACGTACTGGACATGCTGAACATGTGTGTCAGTCAGGGGTTGACTGTGATGCAGTCCCTGAAGCGAATTACACGTGAGATCAGTGGCGTGCATCCTTCACTGGGCGTGGAACTGGGGATCGTCACCCGGCAGGCCGAAGTCAGCGATCTGTCACATTCGCTGAAGGCGTTTGCGACGCGTATTGAATCCCCTGAAGTTACCAGCTTCACGTCGCTGCTTGTGCAGTCTGACGTGACCGGGACCGCGCTGTCTCGCGCTCTGACGGAATATAGTGACAGTATTCGCGCGACTTTGAAGGAACGTGCGGACACCCGAGCAAACTCTGCTTCCTTTCAGCTGCTGTTTCCTGTCTCACTGCTGCTGATGCCCGCGGTGTTCTTGTTTCTGCTGGGTCCGGCCATTGTGCAGGTCTCGGACTTTTACGGAAGTCAGTCCAATCCGGTTGATCAGTCTCGCCAGCAGTCGCTGCAGAGTCTGAATCGACAGAACACCAACGCCGGCAACGCAGCAGCGAACCGATAATTCCGGGCTCACGTTGTATTTCTGCCGCAGCACTGTTGCTTTTTGGCAACCTGTGATGTCTGCCATTGATCAGCGTTTCTAACAGTCTGCGTCCAGTACCCGGTACACCAGCGACCTCACGGACAGTACCTGTGTGTTGAGCGGGGCAGCCTGCTGCAGCTCACAAAGGAGCTTTTTAGGGCCTGTTGGCCATCTGAGAGTCCGCTATTGAGTCTGCTGTGGGCTTCGCTGCAGATTCTCGCACGCCGTTTGCTTCACAGGGAGCTGACCGATGCTGTGCTGCGACTGTTGCTTTTTTGCAACATTCTGATTGCTCTGCTGGCATCGGTCTGACGCGGGCACATCAGGCCCAGGAAGTCCGGTGGTGTGGTTATGAAGATTACAGAGCTGGCCGCTGAGCGGTATGACGGTTGTACGCAGCCTGCATGCGTGCTGATTGAAAACGCTGAAAAGCGGTTTGGACAGCGGACGGCAGTGGCGGGTATCAGCCTCAGTATTCCAGCCGGTTCCCTGTGCGGGTTCATTGGCCCGAACGGTTCCGGCAAGACGACGACTTTGCGGATGATATTGCGGATAGTGAAGCCTGACCGCGGCCGGGTCATTGTCCTGGGTGATTCGGGCGGCGACTGTGCGGACCCGCGAGTGGGTTATCTGCCCGAGGAACGCGGTTTGTATCGCCGCATGAAAGTCAGAGAGCTGCTGCGTTACTATGCGGCACTGAAAGATGTGCGAAATCCGGACCCTGAGATTTCTCGCTGGCTGAAGCGGCTGGAGGCAGACGGGTGGGATCACCGGCGGATCGACGGGTTGTCGAAGGGCATGTGTCAGAAGATTCAATTTATTGCCGCTGTGATCGCTCGTCCACAACTGTTGATTCTGGATGAGCCCTTCAGTGGTCTTGATCCTGTCAATCTGGAGCTGCTGCGCGGGGCCATTGAAGATTTGCAGCGTCAGGGGACCACCATCATCCTGTCGACTCATGAAATGGAAACTGCGCAGCGAATGTGTGAACGGGTGGTGATGATTTATGGTGGTCGAAAGGTGCTGGATGGCTCGGTGCAGCAGATTCTGGCGCAGTCGGGCAGCAGTGAGCTGCGAGTTCGCACTGTGGGCGACCGACCGCTGCCGCCGCAGTTGCCGGGAGTGGCTGAAGTCCGGCAGCAGGGGCAGTATCAGCGGCTGTTGCCGACAGGTGCGTACACCGCTGCAGAGCTGCTGCGGCAACTCACGGCGGTCACCGAACTGGAGCACTTTGAAATCGTCCGGCCATCACTGCATGAGATCTTTTTACGTCTGGTGAGCGATGGCGGGAATTTGCGACAGACGTCGATAACTGCGGAATCCGGTGGCATCTCGGATCTGCGGGCTGCACCTGTCAGCAGGGTTTGGCAGTCGTTCCGACAGTTCTTCAGGCCACTGGGCAGTGCTGGAAACTAAGGCTTGAGCAGCAATATTTCAGATGGCAGTGATGCATGCGAAAAATTCTGGTGATAGCGTGGCGTGAATACCGTGCGATGGTGGGTACTCGTGCCTTCCTGCTCAGTCTGGCAGTTATGCCTTTGCTGATGGCGGGAGTCGTCTGTGTGCCGGCCGTACTTTCTGGCCTGCAGCAGCATCAGGTGCGTCGGATTGCTGTCGTGGATCACACCAATGTCCTGTTTCGTCCACTGCAGCTGGCTGCGGAACAGCGAAATGAGCAGCTGACAGCCAGCCGGACCAGTTCCGACAGTTCTGACGGGCAGCAGCGGGTGCTTTCGATGCTGGGACTGCAGGATCGTCATCTGTATCAGTTCGAACAACTTACGGGGACTGAATTCGGTGATACTGATCGGCTGTTGCTGTCCGATCAGATTCGTGCGGGAGGGCTGGACGCTTTCCTGGAGATCCCTGCTGCAGCGATGCATTATCCGGCGGCAGAAACTCAGCTTGTCTGGGTTTCTGAAGATGCGGCTCTGTCGGAAGCAAGACTTTGGTGTGAGCAGCTTGTGGATGCCATGCTGCAGCAGCAGCGACTGGCAGACTGTTTGCCCTCATCCCTGCTTCCCACCGTGCTCAGCCAGTTGTCGCAGCCCGTGGGGATTGGTCCAGTCGGACTCTACTACCGTGATGAAAAGGGTCAGATTCAACAGGGCACTCAGCAGCATTCCATGACTGCCCTGATACTTCCGATCGGTGTGATGGGAATGATGTTCATGGCGGTTTTGTTGTCCGTGCAGCCGATGCTGGAGAGTGTTTTGGAGGAGAAGACGCTGCGGATTTCTGAGGTGCTGCTGGGATCAGCCAGCGCTGCTCAGCTAATGACGGGCAAACTGGCGGGCAATGCGGCTGGCGCTATGACCATTTTTGGTTTGTACGGTACCGGTGCTGCGATCGCCGCATGGGTGCAGGGACTTTCCGGTGGTATTCCGTGGGCTCTGCTTCCATGGCTGCTGCTGTTTCAGTTGCTGGCAGTGCTGCTGTTTAGTTCTGTCTTCATGGCGGTAGCGGCCTGTGTCAGTCAGATGCGTGAAGCGCAGTGCCTGCTGATGCCGGTATGGCTGATCCTGATGCTGCCGCTGCTGCTGTGGTTTACCGTTATTCGCGAACCCAATGGAACGCTGGCCACTGCAGCCAGTTTCTTTCCCCCGGCGACACCGCTGCTGATGGCCGTGCGGCTGTGTTCGGGAGCTGTGATTCCACTTTGGCAGTGTGTGCTGAGTCTGCTGCTGATGCTGGCTGGTACAGGCCTTGGCATTGCCACCGCCAGTCGGCTGTATCGGGCCGGAATCCTGCGTCAGGGGCAGGCGCCGGGTTTTTCTGAGCTGCTGCGGCTGGCGTGGTCGGGTGAGGCCAGCGGCTGAAATGCCACTGCCTGGGAAATACGGCAGTCGTGGGGCGGCAGGTGACAAACATGTGATTGTGCCGTGCGACGGCACAATCGGACTGTAACAGGGCAGTCTGTTTGACTGGATGTGGCGAATCAGGTGATGCTTTGCCGTAATCGTCGGCGTGCGGCGGCACGTCTTACCAGTTCGTCTCCGAGGACGCCCAGCAGAATTACGGCACCAATGATCGTGTATTCCAGTGACTGCGGAATTCGCAGCAGCATGATCATGTTATTCAGCACCTGCATCACAGCCGTGCCGATCACCACACCGGGAACGGAACCTTCTCCGCCGCGCAGGCTGCAGCCGCCCAGAACTGCTGCGGCAATCGCGTACAGTTCAAATGAGTTACCGAAGCTGGATGGTGAAACAGAGCTGTACTCCAGCGAGAACAGCATTCCTCCGACAGCTGCCATGACTGCACAGATCACGTATGCCATGACTGTCACGCGGCCGGTGTTGATGCCGCTGAATCGTGCGGCTTCTTCATTTCGCCCGAGGGCCAGCAGGTAGCGTCCCCAGACAGTGCGAGTCAGTACGATGGTGGCCACGATGGCGAGGGCCGTCATCAAAAAGAACGGAATCGGAATACCGAACAGGATCCTGTCACCTTTGAGCAGCAGGCCCACTCGTCCTGAAGCGACTGGCCCCAGTACGCTCTGCAGTTCTCCGAAGCCGGCCGGGTTGTCATTTGTCAGCCAGCGTGACGCGCCGCGATAAATCAGCAGGCCGCACAGAGTGACGACAAAGGGCTGCAGTTTTACTCGAGTAACCAGCAGGCCATGCACCAGTCCGAGTCCGGCAGCGGTTCCCAGCACGATCAGAATTGCCAGCGGGATGGAACATCTCTGAGTCCTGTGCAGCACGACAGCAAATGAATCCGAGTGGTATTTCAGGCCCGGGTCGCGAGCCAGCTGCAGCAGAGACGTTCCTTCGTTTTCCTGAACGGCAGTGATTTTTTGTCCGGTAACACCACCGTCCCTGCGGAACAACTGGAGCTGGTCACCAGTTGCAGCAGCGGTTAGTGGCAGTGTGGCGGTCAGAGTCTTTTCAGAGAATGCCTGCAGTGGCAGGATTTTGACGATCCGTCCGTCACGTTCATCGCGAGACAGCGGTTCCTGCACCACCACCTGACCGTCGCGGGCTGATTCCACCGTCAGCACCAGCCCCGACCCCACACCTCCGGTGAACCGAATCGTATCACCGGCGACAAGCGACTGTGTGCTGCCATCCACCACAATTGTGCGATCTGCCGCAGTGATCCGTGTTACATTTAGAGGCTGCATCGGCTGATAGTCAACCTTGAGCAGGATAGACAGCAGCACGCCGCAGAGGCACACCATTGAACCGATCGACAGATCGATCCCGCTGGTGATGATTACAAAGGCCACGCCGATCCCGAGGATACCGTAGAGCGCGGTGCGGCTGAGCAGATTCATGATGTTGTCGAGCGCAAGGAACTGCGAGTGTCCGGGATGCCACCACGGATCAGCGGTAGCCATAGTCAGACACACGCAGAGCGCCGCCAGCACTGAGAAGATGCCGAGGATCTTGCCCTTCATGTTACAACCTGTTCTGCAAAAAATCCGGTGGCCAGTTTCATGATGGCCTGCTCAGAAAGCTCGTCACGCCGCAACTGGCCCGTGATTCGGCCCTCATGCATCACAAGCACTCGATCACTCATCCCCAGTATCTCTTCAAGTTCACTGCTGACGAACAATACGGCGAGGCCCTGGTGAGCGAGTTCATCCATTAACTGATAAATCTCCTGCTTTGCACCCACATCGATGCCGCGAGTCGGTTCGTCGAGCAGCAGAACGTGTGGTTTTAGTGCCAGCCATTTTCCCAGTACCACTTTCTGCTGATTGCCGCCCGACAGATTGCCGACGCGAACCTGATCGTGCGGCATCCGGACTCGCAGACGCCCGCACATTTCCTGCGATTGAGCCTGTTCGGTGGAAAAACTGAGGAAGCCGGCTTTGGAGTGTCGGTGTGCTGATGCGAGTCCGATGTTCTGGCGGATTGCCATATCGAGCACAATACCCTGCTGCTTGCGATCTTCCGGAACGAGCGCAATTCCAGCCGCGATGGCATCCTGCGGTGACCGCAGCCGCAGAGGCTTGCCATCTGCTGTGATCGAACCTGAGACCGGGGCATCAATACCGAACAGTGTCCGCAGCAGCTCTGTGCGACCGGCACCCACCAGACCGGCAATGCCTGTGATCTCACCGGCGCGAATGCTGAAACTGAGCGAATGGGCCGGCCAGGCGGCCGTACGAACCTGCTGCACTTCCAGAACGGTCCGTCCTGGCTGACATGGTTCGCGGGAGAAAATCCGTGACACATCGCGTCCCACCATGAGTCGCACCAGATTGTCGTGTGTGATCTGGCCGCGTTCGAGGCTGCCGGCGTTGGCACCGTCGCGCAGGACAACGGCTCGATCGGACAGATCCTGGACCTCCGCCAGCCGGTGAGAAATATACACGATACTGACACCCTGCTGTCGCAGATCGCGTATGACTTCAAACAGCCTGGCAGATTCACCGGCCGAGAGACTGGAGGTGGGTTCGTCCATGATGAGCACGCGTGCATTGATGGAGAGTGCTTTGGCAATCTCGACCATTTGCTGCTGACCAACGGTCAGTTCGCGAACGAGGGTTTCAGGGGGGAAATTCAGGCCGATCCGCCGCAGCAGGATCTGCGACTGTTGCCGAATCTGCTGCTCATCGATCAGGCCCCGGCGGCGTGGTTCGCGACCCAGAAACAGATTGGCTGCGATGTCGAGATTGTCAGCGAGGTTCAGTTCCTGATGGATCAGTGCGATGCCGTGCTGCATGGCATCGCCCACACGTGTAAATCGCTGTGGCTGTCCATCGACCAGGAGTGTTCCTGCATCCGGGGCCTGGACGCCGGCAAGAATCTTCATCAGAGTACTTTTGCCGGCGCCGTTTTCTCCCACAACTGAAAGCACCTCGCCCGGAAATATCTGCAGGCTGACTTGTTTCAGCGCGCGGACACCCGGGAAAGATTTCTCAATCTGGCGAACCTCCAGACGCGGAACAGCAGCAGCTGCAGCAACCATGGCGACTACTGGCCCTTCAGACGCTTCAGCTCTTCCCAGTAGGTATCCACGTTCTCAGCGGTGATGGAACGCGGGGCGATGTCAATGTATTTGGACTCGGGAATCACCTGCTGGTTGCCGCTGAGCAGTTCTTTCAGAACTTTCACGGACTGGTAGCCGTATTCATAGGGGTTTTGCACTACTGTACCGGCACATTCACCATCTTTAATGGCCTGCAGCGTGACATCATTTTCGTCGAAGCCTGCGAGTGCCACCTGTTTCAGCCGTTCGGCTTTCTTGAGAGCCTGATAACAGGCGGGGGGATTGTATTCGAACAGTCCGGCCATGCCTTTCAGGTCGGGGTATTTGACCAGTGCGTCTTCTGCTTTCTGCAGTGCAACCTCGGGTTTGCCCTGGTCGGTCACAGTTGCCACGATGGTGAATTTGTCGCCTTTGATTTCTTCTTCGACGGGGTCGAAGCTGCCGGGCTGGTCCTTGTAGAACTGAATGGTGCGGTCGCGTCCCATCAGCACGTCGATGACTCCCTGGCGACGATACCGACTGTTGTCCTGTTCGAGGCGACCGATGCACAGCAGCACCTGTCCGCCGTCTGGAATGGCCTTTTTCAGGATTTCGCCGCAGGCGCGACCGGCAGCGTAGTTGTCCATGCCGATGTAGACCAGTCGTTTGGATGCTGGTGCATCGGAGTCGTGGGTGATCAGGGGCATTTTATCGGCGAGGCTGTTCAGCCATTCAATCTGGTTGTCGGCATCCAGCGGGCTAATGGCGATTGCCTGAATGCCGCCTGCGACAGCATCTTCGACTTTCTGTTTTTGGACGACCGCGGTGGCTTCGGGAGGCATGATGACCTGCACATCGATGTCAAATTCCTTGGCTGCGGTGATGCAGCCGGCTTCTGAGATCTTCCAGAAGTCTGCAATTTGATTGGTGACGAAGGCCACCGACGGCCGCTTGCCTGCCGTGGGGGTTTCGGGAGTTCCGCCGGGTGCCGGAGTGGCGGTGGGGGCATCTGAGCCGGCGGGAGCGGAAGTTGTCTGGGAGTCCTGTACCTGGCAGCCGACGAAGGCCAGTGCCAGCAGCAGCAAGCTGCGTTTCATGGTCTGGTAATCCTGAGGTGGGAGTGGAACGGCGCCTGTGGGCCGGAAAAACGCCAAAATAGAGCCCTTGCGGGCCGGGGTCAAATCTGAGCGGGGCATTGCTGCTGCGAAATACCGAACAGAGACCAATTTATGCAGATTCGCCACCGAATCCGAGTCCTCAGGTCTGATCCGGTTGAATTGGCAGGTCTCTCTGGTACAGTTCACGATTGAGGGCAGACCGCCTGTACGGGTGACCGTACGGTGAATCTGTCAGGATTTCGGACAGGTCATCGGTCCGCCCGAAATCTGCGTGTGCAGCCTGTTTCGGGGTTATTTCCCGGCCAGGTTCCTCAGAAGAGTCTCCACAACAAGCTCAGAGACGCTTCCGTGATGTGTCCCGAATGTGCCTGACTGAACGTTTTCACAGGTTTGGTTGCTGCAACTTTCTGCGTCTGTCTGCTTATGCTGTATTTGCTTCCCCTGCTGCTGCAACTGCTGCTGTCTGTGCTGCGACAGCGGTCGTTGGTGCTGGTATCAGTGATACCGGCAGAGGGGACGTCCTGCGCGGCATATTTGCGGCTGGTACGCAGTTCAGCGTGGCTGACTGCGGCAGCAGCGCGGCAGTTGCGGCATAGTGGCAGCAGTCCAGGCTCAGGCAATGCGGGGCAGAGCGAAGTTGTTGTCTGGCGGCGTACAGGATTCATCGAGGCGGTGCAGGCGCGGGTTTTTGTCTTTTTTGGGACAGGGCAGGGCCGTTCGCAATAAAGGGAACGGTGCCATGAGTGAATTGATTGTTGGTCTGGTAGCGGCTGCGGGCGGTTTAGCCGCCGGGTTGTTTGCTGAGCGTGCTGTCAGGGGACGCCACTACAAGACTCGTGATGACATCATTGAGGCGGCGCGACGTGAAGCTGAGACTCTGCAGCGGGACCAGGAGCTGCAACTGAAGGAAGAGCTGCTGAAGCGGCGTGAGTCTCTGGAGGCCAGGCTTGAGGAAAGCCATACGAAGCTGCGTGATCGCGAGCGTGAGCTGGATCGTCGTTCGGCGCAGATGGATGAGCAGCAGGACGCATTCCGCAAGAAGGAAAAGATGCTGCAGACCACCCAGCAGAAGCTCACAGATCGCACTCGCAGCATTGATGCTCGTGAAGCCGAGCTGAACCGCATGATTCGCGAAGAGCAGGATCAGCTGTATCGTATCAGTGAGTTATCGAAGGAGCAGGCGACAGAGCAGTTGCTGAAGCGACTGGACCGCGATCTGGCGGACCAGACGGGTGCATTGATCATGAAGCACGAAACTGAACTGCGGACGGAGTGTGAACGTCGGGCTCGGGAAATCATCGGCATGGCGGTACAGCGTTATGCGTCTGCTCACACCTCAGAGACTACGGTTTCCACGGTGGACATTCCGAACGACGATGTCAAAGGTCGGATTATCGGACGTGAGGGGCGCAACATTCGAGCCTTTGAGAAGGCGACGGGTGTGGATGTGATTGTGGACGACACACCGGGCGTGGTGATTGTGTCGGCGTTTGACAACGTGCGTCGTGAGATTGGCAAGCGGACTCTGGTTAAGCTGATTCAGGACGGTCGCATACATCCGTCGCGGATTGAAGAGATCGTAGCTGAGACGACTCGAGAGATGGACGAGCACATTCGTCGTCTGGGTCTGCAGGCCAGCGAGGAAGCGGGGATTCGCGGTCTGCATCCAAAGATTCTGGACCTGATGGGGCGTCTGCATTTCCGAGTCAGTTACAGCCAGAACGTGCGGCAGCATTCGATTGAGGTGGCTCATCTGACGGGTCTGATGGCTGAGCAGCTTGGGCTGGACGGCAATCTTGCTCGTCGCTGTGGTTTCCTGCATGACATTGGCAAGGCGGCGGACCATGAGATGGAGGGAGGTCATCCGGCGGTGGGAGCGGAGCTGCTGAAGCGTTACGGTGAGGGGGCGGAGGTGGTGCATGCCGCAGCCGGTCATCACGACGACATACGTCCGGAGTTTATTTATACGGTTCTGGTGGCTGCGGCGGATGCCGTTTCAGCAGCGCGTCCGGGAGCTCGTCGGGAGACTCTTGAGAAGTATGTGCGTCGACTGGAAGAGCTGGAAGCACTGGTGTGTGGTTTTCCGGGTGTCGAGCAGGCATTTGCGATTCAGGCGGGTCGTGAAGTGCGTGTGATCGTGGATTCAGCTCGAGTCAACGATCGGCAGGCGGCGCGGATGAGTCGGGATATTGCATCGGCCATTGAGCAGACGCTGACATATCCGGGTGAAATCAAGGTGACCGTGCTCCGTGAAACTCGCAATGTCGAGTATGCAAGGTGATTGTGAATTTGCTGCCGGGTGGCGGGCGGTTCAGAATTTCAGAGTTCAACAGTCAGATGGATCAGGCGTGAACAGCGGCTCAAAAAAACAGTCCGATCTTTTTAATCAGTCGGCAGTTTCGGCAGATGAAGAGATTCTGCGGGATCTGCTTGGGTATCTGAATTTTTCGGACGGGACTCCCGGCAGTCGGTTTCGATTGTGTTTGAATCAGTTGTTTCTTGCCGAGTGTTCCGGTGGTCATCCGCAGCAGTTGCAGGTGCTGCTGCTGGACAGGCTGCAGCAGCTGCAGAAATCTGGTGCGGGCGCTTTTGCGGTAACGGAGCAGGCCGAATTTGCTGTCCGGCAGACGCTGGGTGAAGTTCTGCCTGGTTATCGCCAGTATCACAGTGATCTGCTGGCCCATTGTTCGGATTCTGATTTTTTTAGTCCGCTGCTGCTGGCAAGGATGTTTGAGACGACTTTGGCGGTGCGTGCCGAGCATCCCGGCATGTCGGCGACTGAGATGGTGCAGGAGACCATCAGCAGGCTCAACCATTTTATCGGCTATCGACCTGTCGCATTGCTGCAGAATGGTCGCCGGGCACAACCGTATCCGCATGAAAGATTCTGTGTCCTGCCATTGTATATGGCGGATGTGGGAGTATCTGCGGGTCCGTATTACCAGCTGATCAGTGCGGCCATTGAATTTATGCGTGGGGTGCCTGAAGAGCTGCTGGCCGGGACTCATTTTTCCTTTGCCAGGCTCAGTGAGCTGTCGCTGGATGTCCGTGCTCACGACCATACTCATCCGGTCACCAAACGTACCAACTACATTTTTGGGGAATGGGATCCTGAAGAGATTGATTCGAAGGGTTATTATCGTCGGTTTGTGGTGCGTCGCCTGATACTTGATGCACTGATGTCGTGGGTAGCGAAGGGCAAGGGGCGTCGTGGTGTTAGTGACCCGGAGCGATTGTTTGATGCGGCGGCGGTACTGACGGGCACGATTCTGATGGGATCGTCGATCAGTGGATCGGGGCCGCAGACGTGGGATTCTTCAGTGTCCCTGACGACACTGTTGCCGATGGTCGCGAGGCAGCGTGACAGGTTTTACAGTCAGCTGCTTGAGCTGGCTGACGGAGAACGCCGGAAGCGTCTGCGTAAGCTGGCAACACAGACTCGGCAGGCCTTTGGGCATGTGCGGCATCAGCTGAACATGTTTTTGTCGAAGTACGGTGCTGACCAGGTGCAGCATCGTCATCTGTCGTGGTTATTTGCGCGGATGGGTTACGAGCAGGCCAGTCGCGAAGAGGCCGCTGTGATTCCCAGCCTTGCGGCGCGTTTTGAATCCGAGATTTCAGCTCGGCTGGTGATGATTCCGCGGCATTTGCGTGCGGGGCGACCAGAGGATGCGGCGCGGCAGACAGCAGAAGCGATCGAACTGCTGCAGCGGGGGATCGAATGCGGGGGTTTTGTGGACCCGTGGAACATTTTGGGGTTTCAGGGCCTGTTTCCGCTGTTTTCTGCTCGTGAGGATTCGATACCGGACAATCGCGTTGATTCATTGCTGGAGTTGATGGGATCGCTGTTTGACAATTGTTCGCTGATCATGAGTGAGGCGGCGGCTTCGGGGAAAATGGAAGTGCACGATGAAGTGCTTGCCAGATTCCGCAGGCTGGCTGAGCAGTGGGATACCTATGCCACGACGACTGTCGAGGATCTTACGAAAATCGAGGGTCAGCGATCTGTGGACAGTGCTGTTCAGGTAGCGCGAGCTTTGGCAGGCTGGCGGGAAGCGGGTGAGTCGGCTGGAGACATTTCGTTTTGGCGGCAGCATGTTGAAGATTTTGTGTTGCCGTCCAGCTTTGCACAGGTGGTAACAGCACTGCTGGACAGGAACGATCATGTGGCGGCGATGGGGCTGCTGATGCAGTGGCTGAGCCGAGCGGACTCGGTGCCGCTGGAGAATGGCCCGCATTCGATTCATCGCCTGCTGCACCGGCTGCTGGACTGTGTTTGTGAGCATGGTTCACCTGAGCAGCGGTGGACCGGTCTGCGGCGGCTGTTTGCCTTTATGGAAGCGAATGCCGGGGAATTCTGGGAAGTGCCGCAGCTCAGTGCTTATGTGGAACAGCGGCGGAAGACCGGGCCTCGCGGCAAGCCGGGCGGTGACCTGGATCTGGAGCACCTGTTCGACGGCAACGACGAAGAGGAGAATACGCTGGCTGCGGCGTGGGAAGAGGTATCGTATCGCGATTCCACCGATGACGGGAATATCGGCGATACGATGGATTCTTCGGTAGCTGCTCCGGGAACGACAGAATTTGAAGTTCTTTACCGTCAGATTGAACCGCGGCTGAAATTTCTGCATACGGTTGGGTCACTTTGGAGTGTTGCGGCCGTCTGGGTATCTCGTCAGGGTGGCGAGGTATCGCAGGAGCGAGCGGAGCTGATGCGGGAATGGCTGGCGGCCATACGCGGGCGACTGCATGGGCTGGGTGAACTGGTCAGCGAGGTGCACGGCTACGAGATATCGGTGATCAGCAGCGGTCTGGAAGGCAATCTGGAATATGACATTCAGTTGCAGTGCCGTTTTTTGCTGATGCAGAACGCGCTGTCGACCACGGTCGAATTTTTGATGGCTGAGCGACTGATTGAGGCTGTGGTGGGCGGCCCGTCGAAAACCGGTGAGACGGAAACACTGGACCAGCTGGTGTCTGCAATTTTCTCAGCTGTGTTTTCTCGTGACCCGCTTAAGGTGCGTGAAATCTTTCCGGCGTTTTGCCGCGAAATAGGCCGTCGGCCATTGTTGTACGTGCCTTTTGAAAATGGCGGGCAACCCGCCGCCATTCTGAAGGCGCGTACGCTGCAGGCGATATTGCGAGTGTTGCTGGGGCAGTTGCCCAGGCTGGGACTGCTGTTAGAGACGTACAATTTGCTGAAAACCGCGGTGAAAATGGAGCAGAATTCGCGTCCGTCAGGGCAGGCTGTCACCGAATTTGACAGGCTGTTTCGTATCGGACTGCTGCATTGCACTGAGGGGGTGCTGAAGGCATTCGAGGCTGGCTCGGAAGAAGACCGCCTGAAAGTTCTCGAGCCGCGAATTCGTAATCTGACTCAGGTATTTACTGACCTGTGGGTTTGGCAAAGCAGTTCCATGCGACTGTCAATTGTTGAAGATCTGCTGGACCCGAATTTTGCGGAGGCCGTGGAAGATTTTATCACCGCGTACGGCGATGAACTGTTTCATACTCGTATGCTGACGCTTGGGAACATCCGGACAATTTTGCATCATGGTGTGGAGACACTGTTTGCCGAGCTTGCCGAAGCGAGTGCAACGCAGCCGTATATGCTGATTGACCATCTTGAATCTGGTGTGATTTCCCAGGATGAAGCCGAAGATGTGACCGAGTTTGTGCTGGAGTGTCTGGTAGACAATTTTGAACGGTTTATGGAGTACAACACGACGACAACCTACAGCGACTATGGCAGCCGTCTGTATTGTTTTCTGGATTTTCTGCGAGTGGAATTACTGTATCATCGGTTTGAGTGGCTGCATGCTCCGTGGCAGCTGGTGCATGAAGTGCTCTGCAGACACTCAGAGACTAAAGTCGCCGAAGCGGTGCGGGATGTTCTGCAAATGAAAACCGCCGATGAGGCGCAGGGAATTGTGAATGCTCTGCTGGAACTGGAAAAGAAGTATGGCGTTAAGCTGCCGGCGATGCACGATCACATCAACGAGCGGATTGTGGGTGGGATGGAGCAGAGTGCGATAGCTGCGATGATATCCAAAGCCTGTCAGTCAGACGCCGGTGGAGGGCATTCCAGCGAGGCTGCAGCCTGTTTTCAGTCGTTACGGGTGAGGATCGCCAACTACATGAAAACTCGCAGTGGTTCCGGGATCGAGGCTCCGGTGTGGATGCAGCGTCTGGGCACAGAACTGGATCAAATTCAGGACCGCGAACCTGGCAGCCTGAATTCAGTGTTGTCTGAGGGCGAGTATATGCCGCTGACGAGGAAGGATCTGGACAATCAGATTTCCAAAATGCGTCGGCGATGATAAAGACGGTTGTTCGTGTTGTTCGGTGGCGTTTCACGGCACAATGAAATGTGGCGTCCCCGGCTCATGTAATGTCCCTGTTGCGCAGTGAGTGCAGCCGTCTTCATGCTGGCGGCAGGTTTGCGTCCAGTTGCTGAATGACGGCTGCAGCAGTGGCCGGATTGGTGGCCAGCGGAACATTGTGCACGTCACAGACTCGCATCAGAGCCGACACATCGGGTTCATGAGGCTGAGCAGTCAGGGGATCACGAAAAAACAGCACCGCAGTCATTCGACCCTCAGCAACTCGACCACCAATGATCAGGTCGCCGCCGCTGGGCCCATGTGCGACTCGTTCAACCTGCAGTCCCAGTCGTTCCTGCAGCATCCGTCCTGTGTTACCTGTGGCCACCAAAGTGTGTCTCTGAAAGAACGGCAGGCGGTCTGAGACAAATTGCAGCATCGAGTCTTTCAGGGCGTCATGGGCGATCAGAGCAATCATTTGAGCAATTTCGGGCTGGAATGGTGAGGCGCTGGACGCTGCAGCAAGGCGTGGAGGATGATACGTCAAAGTTGGCAGCCTGGCGAGTTGAACTCAGAGTTCCGTCGATGCGAATGATGGGGGTTTATACGCATTTTCCGGCACGTGTGACGGTGATTTCGGGCAACAGTCGGGTGCAATCGCTAAATGTGTACTGCCTGCTGCAGATAATGTGTTTTTTATGTCATTTGCGCTGGCTGTGCTGCCGGCTTGAAAAGAGGATTGCCGATACATCGAAAGTCTTTTTTACTGGTTTTTCACATGTATCCAGTCATCAATCTGCCAAAGCCGATGCCCGGACCAGTGCTCTTTGCGCTGCTGTCGCTGTCGGTATTTTTCTCCGGCTGTTCTGCTGAGATCACTGTGACACAGCCTGTTGCAGGCGAGGTGAGGGTTAACGGGCAGCCGGTGCAGGGTGTGCAGGTTGTTTTTCACGCCCAGCAGGAACAGGCTGAGATTTACCTTCGGCCCAGCGCAAAAACGGGTCCTGACGGTCGTTTTGTGCTGAGCTCTGTTAGTCCGTCTGATGGTGCGTTACCTGGTCGATACAGGATTACGCTTACCTGGCGAGCACCAACCGAGCCGGGTACAGGGGGGCTTTTAGGTGGTGGTGTTCCTGATGCCGTCGCAGCTGATCGTCTCCGGGGACGCTACAGCAATCCGCAAACTTCAGGGCTCAGTTTTGAAGTTGTCGATGGCCTAAACACAGTGCCGCCGATCGACGTGCAAGTGCCTTAGTTCAGGACGAATCGTGTGAAGCCTGTCCGCTCGAAAAAAACTTGCAGCTGCAGCGGGTTTACGCTGATTGAGCTGCTGGTCGTGATTGCGGTTACAGCGATCCTGGTGGCATTGCTGGCTCCGGCAGTGCAGCAGGCTCGCGAAGCAGCCCGTCGGGTGCAGTGTCGCAACAACCTGAAGCAGATTGGGCTGGCATTGCATCTCTACCATGATACCCAGAGTTGTTTTCCGCCCTGCGGTATCTTTCTTTCGGTTCGACCGGATCAGGCATGGCACTCGTTGTTTACTGTGATCCTGCCGCACCTTGATCAGCAGAATCTTTACAGCCAGTTTCGTATCAATCTGCCAATTGCATTTAATCTGCCAGCACCTGTGTCGCCATTGGATATCCGTGCTGCCATGTCTGATGTTCCCACATATCTTTGCCCGTCCGCTCCTGGCGGTCGGGCTGATTACGGTGCTGCCGGACTGCTGCCGGTACCAGCCGGCGTACTGGTCGTTGGTCGCACTGATTATGCGGCAGTGAATGGAATTGATCCGAACTTCGCAGATCTCATAGGCTGCGGGATTCCCAGTGGCCGCACCGGACTGCTGCAGTTCAATGCGGCTCGTCGAATCCGCGACTGTTCCGATGGCACATCCTCGACAGCCATCATTTGGGAAGATGCTGCGCGACCACAGCTTTGGCAGCTTGGCCGTCAGGTTTCCGGACAGTTCAGCAGCGGCGCCGGATGGGCCGACATGCAAAGTACGTTTTTCATCAGTGGCTCAGACGCTGATGGCAGCGGCGGACGCTGTGCCATCAACTGCAGCAACGACAATGCTGTCTACTCATTTCATACCGGCGGAGCCCAGCTGCTGCTGGCAGATGGCTCAGTGCAGTTCGTTTCCGACAGAATCAGCCATATCGTCACTGCTGCACTGGTCAGCTGCAATGGCTCGGACGCTTTCAGCTCACCGTTTTGAAACCTGTCACTCGTACACCAGGAATTGCTGCCGACGCTGCTCAAACTGTGCCAGTTCTTCGGTCCACAACCGCTGAATTTCAACGCGATCCCGACCTGCCAGTACTGCATCACGCACTTTCGCACTGCTTAGCAGACGGTTCAGATTCTTTGTCTGCCAGTCCGCGGCATGCAGTGCCTGCAGGCTGCACATCAACTGGATACCAGTTGCCAGGGGGTCCACAGACTGACGATCCGTGATGATCAGCTGCACTCCGCCACAGATTTCATTGGGGAATTTGGCGGCCAGCGGAGTAAACCGGACTGGTACAAACCGAATTCCCGGCAGACCCGCAGCATTCAGGTGCTCAGCCAGCCGTCGTTCTTTGATCCACGGAGCTCCGACGATTTCAAACGGAGTATCCGTGCCGCGACCGACAGACACGTTAGTCATCTCCACCAGGCCCACACCGGGGTACAGCAGAGCCTGATTCAGTGTTCGCATGTTGGGGGACGGGTTTGTCCAGGTCAGCCCTGTTTCGTCATACAGCTGCTCGCGCCGCCAGCCTTCCACCCGAATCACCTGCAGGTCCACATTGATATTTTTTTCACTGCGAAACATCCGAGCCAGCTCACCAGCCGTCATTCCGTGCCGCACGGGAATTGTGTGATAACCCACAAAAGACTGATCACCGTCGTCGAGCACCGGTCCGGCCACGGAAACTCCACCCACAGGATTCACTCGATCAAGGACCACAAATCGTACTCCGTGATCGGCCGCCGCCTGCATAGCGTTACCCATCGTGGACAGATATGTGTAGAACCGACAGCCAATGTCCTGAATGTCAAACACGAGGGTATCCACTTCCTGCAGACTTTCTTTGGTTGGCGTACGAGTTTCACCGTACAGGCTGAACACCTTCAGCCCGGTTGTCGCATCCTGCTGATCGCCAATCTTCGGAATGTCCAGTCGTCCCTCGAGGCCGTGCTCGGGACTGAACAGTGCCTTCAGCTGCACACCCTTAGCTTCATGCAGCAGGCGCACCGTGCTGACTCCGTCCCGATTCAAGCCGGTCTGGTTTGTGATCAGTCCCACTTTTCGCCCCTGCAGTGCCGCGAAGCCGTCCCGCTGCAGCACGTCAATGCCGTTAAGTACCGCTGCCGTTGATCTGACGGGCACTGCGCGGCGAGCGCCGGCAGCGATCGTACCAATCCGTCCAATCAGCGGATTCACGAGGCCCTTACCATCCGGATGGACTCGATTGCTTAGAAAAATCACGAACAGATCGGCCAGCGGATCAATCCAGATTCCGGTGCCGGTAAAGCCCCCGTGTCCAAAGGCGGCTGAGGTCATCAAATCGCCGCGGTTTGAAGAATAGCCGGTACGGGAATCCCACCCCAGCGCGCGACGTCCGCGAGGCACGTCAACGGGAGTCGTCATCAGCGTCCATGTTTCCGGCTGCAGTACCTGTACAGATCCGAGACTGCCGCTATTCAGCATCATCACGGCATAACGCGAAAGGTCGTCTGCCGTTGAAAACAAGCCCGCGTGACCGGCAATTCCCTGCAGTGCATAAGCGCGAGGATCATGGACCTCGCCCTGCATCCACCTGTCCTGGCGCTGCTCTGTTACTGCGGCACGTGCCTGCAGGGCGGGATCAGGCAGATACCCTGTTTCGGTCATTCCCAGCGGCTGAAAAATCGACTCCCGCGAAAACTGATTCACATTCTTCCCGCTTACGAGCTGCACGATCCGCCCCAGCACCAGGAAACCGACATCACTGTAGACAAACTGCTCGCCCGGGGCTGCCACGGGCTTCAGTGCGGCAATCTTCGCCATGGATTCGTCAGGAGTCCCTGCGTAGTCATTGATGGAGTTGTCTGCAATCAGTCCGGCGGTATGAGTCAACAGGTGGCGGATCAGGATTCGGTCCTTGCCCTGCTGAGCAAACTCGGGCCAGTATGTTGATGCTGGCGCCTCCAGCGCGATCTTTCCCTGCTGAACCAGCAGCATCACGCTGGTCGCCGTGGCGATGGGTTTCGTCAGCGATGCCAGATCAAAGACCGTGGACAGTTCCATTGGCTGCTGTTGCGGGACCGTTTGCCGAAACCCCCACGCCCCCCGATACACCACGCCGGCCCGGCAACCCACGACCACTACACAGCCGGGCATTTTTGACTGCGACAAACCCTCCTGCACGACTTCTTCGATCACACTCAGTCGGGCTGCATCGAAACCGGCGGACTGCGGGCTAATCACAGGAATAGCTGCCGGGGACTGTGCCGTTGCCACAGCAGAGGTTGCCAGCAGAACAGTCAGACAAAACAGCACCCGAGAAAATTGACGCATGAACAGACATCCTGCAGGAAAGACCGGCGAGCAGACCAGAGGGTGCAGATGATATCCAAAGAAGTTGCGACAGAACAGTCGCGGGAGTCCGGTGCGGGACGGTCACCATGCCTTCGAATTGCCGTCTTTGTGGTCTCGGTTGCACCGTCCACGCTTTTTCCCGAAACTGTCTGCAGCCTTCGGTATGACTGTCACGTCTCACCCCGTTACAAGAGCTTCCTTTATGACAATCCAGCAGAAAATCGCACGTGTTCTGATCTCCGGTTCCGCTCTTGCCTCAATCGCCACTGTCAGCGGTGCCGACGATCTGCCGTCCGTTCGCTGGAAACAGCACACCATCAATGATCAGTCTCCCTACGAAGCGTGCGGCGCAGCAGACTTTAATGGTGACGGAAAAATTGACATCTTCTGCGGCGACTCATGGTACGAAGCCCCCGCCTGGACTCGGCATAAAGTTCGTGAGGTTCCTGCCAGCGGTCCCAATCCGCATTACCACGAAGACTTCGCTGACTCGCCCGTGGACGTCAACGGTGACGGTCGTCCCGACATTGTCACCTGCAATTACTTTGGCAAGCGAGTCGGGTGGGTGCAGAACCCCGGTGGTGCTGCAACCACCGCGTGGCAGGAACACGAAATCGATCTGCCTGGCAATATGGAAACCGGTGAAATGGTGAATCTCACTGGTGACGCACAGCCAGAGTTCCTGCCGAACGTCGGCAGTTCGGTTGTTTTCTACGAACTCACGTCACGCAGTCCCGTCAAGTGGACTAAGCGTGATCTGGGGAATGCCGGAGCCGGACATGGGGTGGGTGCCGGAGATCTCAACGGCGACGGACGCAACGACGTGATTACTCCCAAAGGCTGGTATGAACAGACAGCCGATGGCAACTGGACGTTCCACGGGGAGTTCAGCCTTGGGGCCGCCGGGATCATGATTCTGGGTTATGATGTGGACGGTGATCGACTGAACGACGTCCTGTATGGCAACGGGCATGGGTTCGGCCTGTACTGGCTGCGTCAGACTCGCAAACCAGACGGGACTCGCGAATGGACTCGACAAACGATCGATGATACTTTTTCCCAGGTGCATACGCTGGTGCTGGCCCAGCTGGACGGCAAAGGCGAACCCGAACTGGTGACGGGCAAGCGAGTCTACGCGCACGAATCTGAAGCTGGTGCAACCGATGGATCTGTCGTGTTCTACTTTCAGTACGACCGCGTTGCGGGCAAATGGCAGAAGCACACGGTGTTTCAGGGCGATCCGGCCGTCAATGCTCCTGAAAACGCCAAAGATCGCTGGGCGCTGAAAGACTTCCCGAAAGGATCGGCCGGGACCGGACTGCAGATGGCGGCCGTCGACATTGACGGAGACGGTGACATTGATCTGGTCTGCCCAGGCAAATCCGGACTGTACATGTTCGAGAATCTGACGCAGTGAGCAGTCGTCTGTTGGTTTTTCAGACCACGGCAGCCATCGGAAAAATTCAATGCCGCGGATGACCGATTTCAGTCAGTCCCATCAGCCCGCACCGCTGCTGCATCCCGACGACGACAACAATCGTCGTCTGCAGCAGCAGGTGCATCCGGCGGGCTGGGTTCAGCCACAGCCGCCGTCAGTTTATGACCTTGTGGTGATTGGCGGCGGGACAGCCGGTCTGGTGTCGGCGGCTGGTGCCGCCGGGCTGGGTGCAAAAGTGGCTCTGATCGAGCGCAGCCTGCTGGGAGGCGACTGCCTGAATTTCGGCTGCGTGCCCTCCAAATCGCTCCTCAGCGTCGCGCGCCGTATGGCTGCAATTCGGGATGCCGCCGCATTGGGTGTTCGTGACGCAGCGGGTACCGTTGATTTTCCGGCCGTGATGGAACGCCTGCGACGCCTGCGTGCGGATCTCAGCCCGCACGACTCGGCCGAACGATTCCGCTCACTCGGTGTTGATGTGTGGTTCGGTCAGGCTGAATTCTCTGAGCGTCGCGCGATCCTGGTCGACGGAACACGGCTGAATTTTCGCCGTGCGATCATAGCTGCCGGCAGTGAACCGGTCATTCCTGTTGTCCCGGGACTGGATACTGCCGGATTTCTCACCAATCGCACGCTGTTCTCGCTGACCGAGCAGCCTGCACGGCTGCTGGTGATTGGTGGCGGACCGGTGGGTGTTGAGATGGCACAGGCATTTGCGCGTTTTGGTACCGAGGTTACTCTGGTGCAGCGTGCCCCGCGTCTGCTGCCTCGCGAAGCCCCCGATGCCTCAGACCTGCTGCTGCGGCAGCTGCAGGATTGCGACGGTGTACGAGTGCTGCTCAATGCGACGCCGATCGGCGTAACCATTGAAAATGGCACACGGCAGGTCAAGGTACAGACCGGAGATCAGACCATCACGGTTGCCTGTGATCAGATTCTGGCAGCGGCAGGTCGGCGCCCGCAGCTGCATCAGCTGCAACTGGCCAGGGCCGGAATTCAGGTCAATGCAGACGGTCAGCTGCTGCTGAATGAGCGGCTGCAAACTTCCAATCCGGCGGTATATGCGGCAGGTGATGTCGGCGGTGTTCATCAGCTGACCCACGCTGCCGATTTTCTGGCACGCACAGCACTGCAGAACAGTCTGTTTGCCGGCCGAGCGAAAGCCAGTCGGCTGGTCATTCCGCGGTGCACCTACTGTTCACCGGAAATTGCCTCAGTCGGGCTCAGTGACCAGCAGGCACAGCAGCAGGCGGCGGACGTGCTGACACTGACCGGCTCGCTGTCGGGTAACGACCGATCCGTACTGGACGGCAGCAGTACCGGGTTTGTGCGGCTGTATGTTGCTCGTCGCGGCGGAAAAATTCTGGGAGCCACGATTGTGGGCGATCACGCCGGGGAACTGATCTCGGAAGTCAGTGTGGCCATGGCCGGAGGAATTACCATGGGTCGTCTGGCGAGCGTCATCCATCCGTATCCGACAGTTGCTGATGCCATTCGTCGCCTGGGTGATCAGTACAACCGACAGCGTCTGACTCCGCTGGTGAAATGGGTTCTGCGCACGTGGCTGCGCTGGCGGATCTGGTAACAGTGTGAGGCGAGTGCAGGCTGTGCGGTAAAGCAGGGCTAAGTTTCGTGCGGTTCAACATGAATGAGCGCGTCGCGGATGCCGGGAACAGTTGTCCGCAGCTCTGCTCGCACCTGCCCGCCAACGGCGTGAGCCATGCGAATTGACAGTTCGGGATCGACCTGAATGTGCAGTTCGGCCAGCCATCCGGCACCACTCTTTCGCACCCTTACCTTTTCCACACACTGAACTCGCGGTACGGCCTCGGCTGTCGCACGCAGGGTGTCTGCGAGGTGTGGCGCATCTGCGTCCAGCAATTCAGATAATGCTGGTCCCGCCAGCTTCCATGCGGTGAGCAGGATGATTCCACTGGCCAGAATGGCGGCCGCTTCGTCAGCGAAAATCAACGAGGGCAGTCCGCAAAGATCGGGGCCCCATACGGCGACTGAAACGCCGGCAAATGCTGCGGCTGATGTGATGGCGTCCGATCGCTGATGCCAGGCATCTGCTGTCGCGGCATCTGATGTTTCGGCCGCTGCATCCTTCATCATGAACCGAAACAACAGTTCCTTGATCACGGTTACAGCTGCCAGCAACAGCAGGGTCCACGCAGCCGGCGGCTGATGCGGAATCAGAATCTGATGAATCGATTCCACTGTCATCAGCACAGCGGCCACCAGCAGCAAGACACCTGTCAGCAGCGATGCCACTGCTTCCGCCTTGCCATAACCCCACGGATGACGTTCGTCGGCTGGTCGCGCCGCAACTCGCAATGCCTGCCAGACCAGCAGTGAGCCGATCGAATCGGCAAGAGACTCGATCGAATCAGCAATCAGGGCCGTGGAACGACCGAAAATGCCGGCCAGCAGTTTCACACCGGCCAGCAGAATACTGGCAGCCAGTCCAATCAGGGTGTTTCGCTGCAGAGTCGACATGACCGGAGCCAGAAAAGCCGCAGAAGACAGCGGAGGACGCTGACAGTTTTTTTGCCAGGATTGAATGCAGGCAGACGCAGCAGCGAAAACGCGGGAGTGCTCAGCGGGATCCTGAATCAGGCTAGTTCTGACCTGCGGTTTTCAGTTGCCGGCAGCGCGCGGTGAGTCGGGTTTGATTTTGCTGATCACGCAGCGGAAGCCAACCGCGTCGTCTTTTGTGTCGGCTGGCATCAGTCTGCGGGCGCTGCTGGTCAGCAGAGAATGGTGGTCCTTCCACGAACCGCCGCGCAGAATCACCGGTAACCCGGCATCCGGCTTTGCCACACCGGCCAGACGTTCGTCCGCCGTCACAAATTCTGACAGGTACCCGTGCATATCGTACAGCCCCCACGGGTTTGGCTTGAGAGCTCCGACCGGCGGATCGTTGCCTGCGGCGTTGCCCGTATGCCACGCATACGGATCCAGCAGGGTCGCCTTGTTGCCCTCGTCACCAGCCGCTGTTGCTGTATCCCCAAAACTGTACCGCGTCGCCGTACCTGCTCGACAACAATACTCCCACTCCACCTCCGTTGGCAGCCGCACCTGCTGGTCATCATTCAGCAGTTTGAGCCGTCGCAGACCGTCCGTCGCCCGGTCACAAAACTGCTCAGCTTCTGCTGCCGTCATCAGCTCGACGGAATTCCTCGGACCCTTCCAGCGACTGGGATTCTTCCCCATGACTGCTTCATACAGTTCCTGGGTCACTTCATATCGTCCGATCCGAAATTCACCGCCGATTGCCACCTGCACAACCGGCAGCTGGCCTTTGCC
>JBJTPZ010000352.1:0-6220 GCA_046075365.1 Planctomycetaceae bacterium | reverse complement strand
GAAACTCAGGAAATCCTCGCTGCAAAGCTCACCGACGAGCAGTTGCTGCACAAGAAAATTGCCGCGCTTGAGATCAAGCTTAAAGACTGGGGACGGATCGCGAATTCGCTGGTCGCACTCCGCGGTCCGCTGAAGAAAGTCGTATTTTTGTACGACACCAGCGGCAGCATGTCTAAGGGAGATCGCTTCGAACCTTCGCGGAAACTGCTGCAGCAGTGGATCAGCAACCTGCAAATGGAAAGCTTTGCCGTCATCGACTTCGACAACGAAGCCGTCTGCTGGATGACCTCATTTCAGTTGGCCACTGACGCCAGCCGCGCTGCAGCAAACAAATTCCTCGCAGGCACAGTCGCCGGGGGCAATACTCGTACCGATCTTGCAATCGAAACCGCATTCAGGAACTTCCCGGACGTCGACACAATCGTCCTGCTGACTGACGGACGCATGACGGACGAAAAAGGGCTGGAAGTCAGCGACGACCGGCTGGCACTGCTGCGCGATCAGCTGAAGGCTCAGCATGCAGGTGTCGTCATCAATACCATCGGCATCGGGGATTATTACACCGCCTCCGCTGACAATAAAGACGGCGGCACAAATAAATCCCTGGGGCACTTCCTGCAGATGATTGCCGTCGAACACAACGGTGTATTCATTGGCCTCGGTGAACGCAGCTCAGGAGCTAAACAATGATCACGATCACTCCATGGACAGGTCTTTTTCCGCTCGTCTCACTTCCCGGTTTACACGTCTGTATGCAGATACTGCCCGTCACCAGACTCCAGTACACAAGAACCTTGCCTGAGTGGGGACGAACTGTTGAAGAGTTGATCCAGACGGACATTTCTCACGCCGATGCCACCGCTTTTGTACAGACTCTGGCTCCGGATGCCGCACTGCCCACCGAAGATGCATGGCGGGATTTTGCAATCGCGGCTGCCAGAATTCCCTTCACCAGCCAGATCAGGATGCAGCTCAAGCAGGTCGGCCTGTCCGCAGATGCTGCCATCCAGCTTGATCACCTGCTGGAAATCTCAAAACCAGCCACCCTCGCTCAGGCCATGTTGCTGCAACACGGCACGCTTGAATGGGTCAACCGCCCATTCGCCCCGCCTCTTGGCATCATGGGCTCCCCACATCCGGAATTCTTCGCCCGGACCGGCAGTCTTGATGCCCCAGCACTGACTGCACTCGCTGACAAACCAGATCCACGCATCGGCTTTCGACCAATGCTCATTCGCCGCGGCGGCAACTCGTCCATCTGAACTCCCTTCGACCTGACGTGAGTCTTCACATGTCTGCCATGAACGACAGTAAACACCGCGACACAACGCCCACAAAAATCTGCATCATGCACGGACATTATGGGACAGTCCGCCAGTCTGAACTTGCGGACGGCGGTGCCGGCTTCCGCTTCTTCGGCATCAACACGCCCCTGCAGCAGTCAGTCCTGCAGGAATTGTCACCGTGGATGATACCGCCTCCAGGAACCCTGACCAGCGCTGCCGACACCATCCTCGTCGCTCGCAGGGTCTCAAACGATCTGTTCCTTTTGGTGAAGTCTATCGCCTGCAGCCACGAAACCGATGATTTTGATCGCCCCCGCGGATTCCTCTCCACGTTCTGCCTCCTCCACGTGAACGACTTCATCGAGCATTATCGGGCCCAGGCATTCACCCTGTTTCGCCAGCGCAGCCTGTGGCCCGAAAGTTACCACGAAGCTCTCACCGCTGGTGCTCAGACGCCCGCCGCCGAACAGTTCCAGCCTGCGACACCGCCCCCGTCGGAAGACATCGACCTCAGGCCCCTGAATCCGCGGCTGCACAGCGTCGAGTCGCTGCGTCTCCTCGAGCAAACCTTGATCAGCGTTGCAGGTGAACACACCTCCGCAACATTTCCCTGGCACACCTCACCCGCAGGCCCCTCGCTGCCCAAACTGGTGGAAACACTGCTGCACATCACGCCCCTCGACGCTCGGCCCGACCTTTCGTTTGATACCGGGGCCTGCGGCACGAGTGGACGGCGTCGCGATACCTCGCTCCGCAGCGTCATCGAAGGAACTCGCGAACAAAACAGCACCGCTGCACACGCTCAGAACAGCACGCCACCACGCTGCGCCGCAGTTTATGGCCACTGGAGCACTCAGCAGGCTCCGGATCTCACGGAATTCATCAGCGACGAATACTCGCTGCTCAGAAGTAACGTCTATCGCCTCTGCAGGCACATCAACGGTCTCGCCGAACCTGCAACCCTGCTCGGCTCCCGCAATCAGCAGGATCGAGCATGGAAAACCCTGTTGCACGCAGCAAAATATGAAATCGCCAACAGTATCAGCCACAGCCTGATACAGCGTTTCGTGCCTGAACGCGAAGCCGAATTGCTCGCCACAAAATACGCCGCAATGATGCAGCAGCTCGATCCCGATCCCGCTCTGCTGCTTCCCGACAAACTGCGGCTCCCCCTGCTCTGCAGAATCCTCCGCCTGTCGTCTCAGCCGTCAGATCCTGAATGGTACCGCTGGGACCTCAATACCGTCTCCGTCTGCGTCAGTCCCCGGGCGGACTGGAATCTCAATCCGCAGCAACGTTTCCCCGACCTTCACCCGGATCGCCGCTACATGCTGGGAATCCTGCTGATCCTCAAACAGCATTGGACAGACCTCCGCGCACTGCTCCGCCAGCTTGACCATGCTGACGTCACTGAACTGCTTAGCTGGAGCCTCAACTATTTCAATCCTAAAGTATCTTATCTCAAACCTTTCATAGAACGGTGTCTCGTGTGGCTCGGAATCCTGGTCACCGCACCCGGATTCCAGCCGGAACACTTCACCAGTCTCGTACAAGTCGTCTCGCAGGCCGGTTATGCTGAATTATTGAGCAAATTGCTGACGGCCCGCGAATACAAGCAATCCGCAAAGCACTCCGCTGCTGCCACTGCCCGGCGAATCTCAAAGAAACCTGAAGCCCCGGCTGCCAGCTGGAAAGCCCCAACCAGTCTCAAAACCTCCGCACCCCCTCGCCCGGCAGTCAACTGGATGCTGGTGCTCCGCCCGGGCGAGTTCAGCGTGAGAGCCATTTCCCCAGGTCAGCACGCACAGTTTCCTGCGACGATTCAGCAGCGATTAAGCCGTGAACTCAAACGCGTCGAACGCTCACAAATCGTTATTCCTGACGGAGACGACGTCTGGGCCATCGAGATTGTCCCAGGCGGAACAGCAATTTCGGTTCTTGCAGTCAGGACCGATGCACGCACACTACATGACCGGCAGCAGCATCCCCTCGAATTGTTGTACTCGACTTTTCCCGGTCTTGCTACAGAGCCCTGTCTGCCGGCTCGCGACAGCCAGACAGCCAGAATTGGACGCCGCGTCATCCTCGCCATGATCTTCGCCGTCGCCGCCGGCCGCTCCGTCGAACTGCATGGCGCACTCACCAGCCTCGTTACAGCCTGCTTTGGCTTCTGGCAGCATGCCCCACTGGAGCTGTGTGAGCGGGTCAGCCTGCAGCTGGCCCCCGACCGCCTGCTGCTCGAAACCCATCCAGATTCAGCTGTTGGCCACAAAGCCACCACCTGCCACATCCACTGCGAATCCCCCCCTTCATTCCACGAAACAACCGCTCTCCTGTTCCCCCGACTTGTCCTCTCCAGCATCAATCCTGACCTGACAGCCCCGCTCCAGCCCGACGAAAGCCAGGGGCTCAAACAGCTCTATGTGATGTCCGATATGCTGCAAAGCAACACGGCCCGATACGTCTCAAATTCCGCCATCTCGCTTCCACCTGTGCTTGTGTCACTGGTCAGAAAGACTGCACAGCCTGAACTGCAGCAGGCACTGCTGTCCAGACTGCAGGCCAGCCTCGGTACGGAACTCGCACAGCTGCTCGCACCCGCAATTCTCCCGCACCTCACAGATGACACTCAGACGCTGCAGGTCCTGACACACGGTTTTAATCTGCTGTGGCTGGCCGAACTGGCCACCGAACCTCTGCAGCAGCTAAGCACCCGCCAGGTGACCACGTCGCTCCGCAAACACCTGCTCAGACTGCTGACCGCCCAGGAACTCGAAAATACCGACGGATTACCCTGCCGGCTCGTCATTGCCATGCTCCTCGATGATGAAACTTCCCTCAATCATTTGCTGCAACATGTTGCAGACTCACCAACCCAACAGTTACTGCAGCTGCTTGAGCAGCAGGTCCGATTCCATTATCGGTTAGAAGTTCTGCCGACAGCCGCACTGCAAAACGCAGATCTCGCCGCACAGATTTCATCCAGATACAACGCCCCCTGCTCTGCCTTTTGGAACGCCGCCCACGGAGCCGCTGGCGGAATCCTCATGACGCCGCTGCTGCAGACGCTGCTGCATTGCGACAACAGTACTGTAACAGCCACCTGAAAGCAGAAACAAACACCTCATAACTGAACACCGAGAACCTCCAGTCATGCCAAACATCAATCCAGAAAATGATGACATTCTGCCTGCGCAGAACGAAACACTCCCCGAACCAGCCGGCACTGGACCCCCGCCGCAGCTCACCCTGCGGCAACCCGCCGCTGCTCACCGTGTCAGCCACGGCGTTCAGCTCCAGACCCCGTGCCCAACATGTCGCAGAAAGCAAATCTTCTCAGAGTCCCCGACTGGCCAGATCCCCGGAAAACTCCGCTGCCGACATTGTGACTCCGAAGTCGAAGGCAGCTATGTGAGGCACATGCAGGCTCTGTTGCCCATCGAAGTCAGCAGTTCTCTCCAGCTGGTCGGGCTGCGCGGCCACGGGAAATCTTCGTTTCTTGAATCGCTTCTGGGATTTCTGTACCACCACCTGCCGCGACAGGCTGACAACGCACTGCTGGACCTTTCAGCTGCAACCGTCACGGAAAGCAGTCGGAAGTTTGTCGAAGAACAGCTTGCAAATTTCAACAGCGCCAAACCACAGTTACCAACTCCCGGCCGAGAACCTCCGCTCGTGCTGGTCATCGGAAACCTGCCCGGATGCGACAACCAGACACTCGCCGTCCTTGACTACAGTGGCGAGTATTTTGCCCATGAAGCGGCTATCGATGGCAGGCTCAACTCAAAGTTTTTTCAAACGCAGAACCCGCTCTACATCATGATCGTCAGCCCATTTGATCTGCTGAATCCGACAAATCGCGCAGCACAGCTGCCCGAACAGGCTCTTGAGCGAATCATCCAGACGCTGGCTGAAAATGGCGAAAATTCCAAAGACAAATCACTGCTGGTAGTCTTAACCAAAGCTGACAAACTGCTCACCCAGCAGATGCTGCTGCCCGCAGAAGCCAAAACTGCACTGCAAAGCAAAACCACCGAACTGAATTACCCTCAACTCCTCAAACTTTCACAAAAACTTAGTGAATGGTGCAAAACAGGGCCAGCCAGCAGGGTCCTCGGGAACTTCACATCAACCGCCGCCACACGTTTCAAAAATGTTGAATTCACCATCGTCTCGTCCAAAGGCGCCGACTTCAATGAAGCAGCCCAGCCCGTCGTCGCTCAGCCAGCCAACATGCTCGGAATGCTGTACCTGCTGAACCTTATGCTCAGACCCGTCACAAAACTCTCCCTCTTAGACACCGATTCATACTTCTGCAGTCTGACCAAAGCACTGACCACCGGACTTGCCAAATTTCCACGACACAACAATCACCGTGAAACACAGTTCGTCGATCTGCGACTGAATGCCGGAATGCACCCACTGCTCCGAGAAACACCAGAAGCCCTTTCCGGTACGCTGCTGATCCACGGCAGCGGTGTCACCCAGACCATTATTGAACTTCACGAATCGGAACCACTGCAGATTCAGGGCTGTGTCACGTTCCGTGATCTGACCATCCGCTTTAAATCCGCAGCGGCAATCAGGATTGCCCAACACAGCACACTCAACCTCGAAAACTGCCAGCTCCAACTGCTGGAACAAAGCTCGAACCTGCCCGTCAGGATCGAATCCTTCGGCACATTGAATTTACTGAATGTCCGGCAGTCCACTGCCAATCCTGTCGCCGTCATTTCCCACACCGGCCACGTCAAAGCCAACTCTTGCAGCCTGTCTGGGCACGCCACCGCAGCTGTCCTGCACCTCACCAAAAACGCCACCGCCAACTTAATCGCTACCAGCCTGATCGCCCCAGGCTGCGCCAGAACCACCACCGTTCAGCTTGGCAGCCATCACGATACCACCATTAAGGATCTTTTCTTCAGCCGCGATTT
>JBJTPZ010000351.1:0-20530 GCA_046075365.1 Planctomycetaceae bacterium | reverse complement strand
CTGCCTCAGCCGGTGCCGGTGTCTGAATCGGTGGCGGCTCGTTTTCCACTGCCACCGGCTGCCTCCGGACCGGTTCAGTCGCCTGCATCTGCGGTGACTGCCATTCCTGCGGTGACTGCTGTTCCTGTGGCTGCTTCCATTCCTGCGGTGGCTCCCATTCCGGCCTCTGCGTCTGTTCCGGCAACTGCTCCCAGTCTGCAGGATCTGGAACGCCGGCTGCGTGAGGAGTTTGGTGAGGACGAGGATGAGCGGGGTGACATGTCCGAGTCTGCTGGGGGGCTGTCAGGGGCGGCTTTGTCTGCCGTGCAGCATTCCAGTGACACGGTACAGATGCTGCGAGTGCAGGACGAGCGTGGCGGAGAGAATGTTGAAGGCACGGCGCTGGTGCGGTTTCAGGTGGGGCAGAAACGCGTGCATGTCCACATCCCGTTCTCGCCTCCGCTGCCCGGTATTCCGGATGTGGAGTGTGAGCCGACGGGTACCGATGCAGTTCGAGTGAAAGTGGCGATGCGTCAGGCGTACGGTGTGCGTCTGGAAGTGCGGCGTGCCGAGGCATCTCAGCCGCTGCAGACCGAGATTTCCTTTGCGGCAGCCGCCGCACCGGCAGGATAGACAGAGCGGGCATGAATCACGGATTTAAGCGAGAGCTGGAAGCGGGCCTGCAGGCGGTGAGACAGGCTGCGCTGCTGTGTCGGCAGGTGCAGTCGGGTATTGCGACGGAGTCGCTGGCGAAGCAGGATAACAGCCCGGTGACAGTGGCAGATTACGGCAGTCAGGCATTGATCTGTCGCCGGCTGCGAGCCGATTTTCCGGCTGATCCGGTGATTGGTGAGGAGGGTGCTGCGGAGCTGCGAACTGCGGCCGGTGCCGATTTTCTGCAGCAGGTGCTGCAGCTGTGTGCTGAGCACGGAGCGGCGGGGACGGCGGATGAGGTTTGTGGCTGGATTGATCATGGTGGTGCATCGCAGTATTCGTCGCGATTCTGGACTTTGGATCCGATTGACGGCACGAAGGGATTTCTGCGGCGTGAGCAATACGCCATTTCGCTGGCATTGATTGTGAACGGTCAGATTGAGCTGGGTATTCTGGGATGTCCGAACATGGACTGTCCGGGCAGCGGGCCGGGAGTTTTGGCGTGGGCAGTGCGAGGTTACGGGGCGTGGCAGCAGCCGCTGTTTCAGTCAGAGCTGCCGGCGACCGCCATTCGCACCAGCGGCACTGCGGAGCCATCGGATCTGGTGATTTGTGAGTCGGTGGAGTCGGGGCACAGTGCGCACGACTGGTCCGGGCTGATTGCTGCGGATCTGACGGTTGGGAAGCCGCCGCTGCGAATGGACAGCCAGTGCAAGTACCTCGCGGTTGCTCGCGGTGAGGCGGACCTGTATCTGCGGTTGCCGACGAAAAAAGGCTATCGGGAAAAGATCTGGGATCATGCCGGCGGCGTGCTGCTGGTGCTGGAGGCAGGCGGTCAGGTGACAGATATTTCTGGTCGTCTGCTGGATTTTCGCCAGGGGGCGACTTTGGCACTGAACGAGGGTGTTGCGGCGACGAACGGTCGGGTGCATCCGGTGGTCCTGCGAGCAATCGAGCGGAACCGTCCTCCCGGCTGACAAGCCTTTGAATTTCGCGGGAATCGCCAGCGAAAGGGCCGGTTTTTTCTTGATTTGCTCCTTTTTTTGCTTTTTGTGAGTTTTTCGGGAACTTGCGGCAGCGGTTTTGCGTCGTGTCTGCGGGGTGTTCCTGCGCGCTGTGGTACCTGCCACGGTGTGCTGTTTGCCAAACCTGCTCTTTTGCCGCGATTTTTTCGTGTTCTGCCCGCCACAAGCGAACCCGCCATGTCACCAGCTTCCTCAAATTCTCAGCTTGACCAGTTGCATCAGCTGCTGTCTGCTCAGCATGACGGACAGCTGACCGCTGCTGAACAACAGCAGCTGCAGCAGCTGTCAGCTCAGTTCCCTCAGCAGGCGCGCCAGTTTCAGGCGGACCTGGCGCAGGTTTCTGTGGGATTGCGTGGTCTGCCGCGGCAGGCCCTGGCCGGTCCGATCTTTTCCGCTGAAACATCGGCTCAGGTTCCGTGGCTGGTGCGGCCATCTGACAGCAGCGGTAGGCGCTGGGCAAGATTCACCGCAGTGGTCAGTACACTGGCTGTTCTGGGTCTGCTGGTGATGTTTACGAGGCAGGCACCGGACAGTACCTCAGCCGCTTCCCGAAGCGACACTGCTGTGCAGACAGATTCTGCTGCGGCCGCGAATCGGGCTGCGGAAGATGAAAGTCTCCTGCCCCGTGATTCCGCACCCGCAGCATCAGAAGCTTTGCCGGGTGTGGCTGCGTCCCCGGCTGAACCCGTGATGGCTGCTCAGCCTGCTGCTGAATCATTAGCACGGTTTAATGAAAGTGCCGCTGTCAGTAACTCGCAGGTGCAGCTGCTGGCTGATGCCGCGGACTGGAAGGTCGTGGTGGTGAAAGTGGGTGCGGTTGATCGCAGTGATGTGAAGGACCGAGTTGGCAAAGTTTTGCAGCAGCACGGCCTGCTGCTGGCGGATGCGGCACCTGTTGCCATGCCGGAATGGCTGGCGGTGGTTCTTTCCACGGATGCTCTGATGCAGCAAAGTCTGGTGCAGGCGGTGTCGGTGGCTGTGGATGGTAAGGTGTCCGAGTGGAATCCCGCTGGTATTCGCAGTGCGGCTCGCGAAGAGATTGTGGCGGCGGTGCGACGATCGCTCCAGTCTCCGACTCAGGCCGAACTGGCTCGCGGTGAAATCTACGTGGCTGTTCGTGGCGTGCCGGCTTTTCTGGCGGCCGATGGAATTTCCAGCAGCTCGGCCGAAGAGCAGGCAAGGCTGGGCAATCGTGTCGATTTCTACAATGGGCTGAACAGGGCGACCGGCAGGGCTGCAGAAGCGAGTCAGCTGCAGGCTGCTGCAAAGCCTCCGGCACGCAGTGCTGCAAAAGCTGCTGATCAGCAGCAGCTTGCTGAGAGTGCGGCACCAGTCAGCGGCGGCAATGTGACGCTGCTTGTATTTGAGTTTCCGGATTCAGATGCCCCGCAGGAGAATTCGGACGGTGCTGACGCCACGGACAAAGATCCGAACGTGCAGTAAGACGGCATGGTTGTGGTGCAGGCACGTTGTGTTTTGACGGGTTGAGCCGTCTTGCGGCCCAATCCATTTTGCCAGGTGTCTGAAAAGCAGCGGCTGTGGTTGGTTCGTGCTTCGCCGTTCAGGCGTCTGCTTCCGGCAGGCCCAGGAATTTTCGTAATTCCGCAACCAGCTTCTGCTCAGATTCACGAATCAGGCATTCCCACACCAACAGCACATCCCAGCCGGCGTCGCGGAGTGCCTGTTGCTGAGCCATATCGCGATTTTTGGTCTTCTGCCGTTTCTCGCGCCAGAACTCGACATTGGTTGCCGGCTGGACTGTTCCAAAACGACAGTCATGGCAGTGCCAGAAACAGCCATTGACAAAGATCACTTTGCGTCGACCGGGCATGACGATGTCTGGCGTGCCGGGCAGAGATTTGACTCGCAGTCGAAATCTGGCACCGAGGCGATGTACCAGTGACCGAACGATGAGTTCCGGCCGCGTATTGCCCGAGCGAATGCGGGACATATTTCGCGAACGCTGCTCTTTTGAATGCACATCCGTCATGCCAGGCTCCTTGCGCAGGATCCTACTTGCTGCTGAGCGTCGATGACACCGGTGCAGGCGGTGAATTTGAGGAGTTTTGGGTCCGCGAGCGACAGATTTTCGTATCTGGCACTGGCAAAGACCTCGCTGCACCGTGTGTCTTGCGCCCGGTTCGCCGATCCTGCTGCGGATTGAGACGAGGCCTGCTGCCGTGCTGTGTGTCATGTTCGCACGCTTGTGTGCGGTGTGACCGCTGCGGTCGGTGCATCCTGGCGGGCTGGTGCGAATTCGCTCACATTTTCGCGGAACCGTTGTTTGGCATCTGATTTGCGTTCCTGCCGGATGTGATCTGATGAGTGTCAGTGTGAGTTTTGCAGGGGTGGTGAAAGACATGACGGTGCTGGTCCGTGAGGTGGTGAATTCAGGCGAAAGGGTTGACAGAGGGGTTTCGCGAACGCTGGTCAACTTTGTGCTGGACCTTGCGCTTATGCTGCTGTTCACGGCCTTGTCCATCGTTGCGGTGATTGTGCAGTTTGTGTTTCCGCCGGGAGTCTCAGCAAAGGGCTGGCATCTGTGGGGACTGAATTACGGTCAGTGGTGTGGGCTGCAGTTTGGGCTGCTGAGTACGCTGGGATTTGGCATTGTTGTGCATGTGATGCTGCACTGGACATGGGTGTGTTCGGTGCTGGCGCGGCAGATTCTGGGGCAGAAAGATGTTCCCGACAACGGGCTGAGGACAGTCTACGGGGTCGCGCTGTTGATTGGTCTGTTGCTGTCGGGAGCGATTTTGACGGGTATTGCGATGCTCAGTATTCAGATGCCTCCTCAGACTTAGTCTGTCTGGCAAGTCTGTATAGCTTATATTTTCGTGTCTGACCATGGTTTTTCAGCAGAGGGAGCAGCGAGATGATTCGCCTGAATCGAATTCTGGTGCCGACGGATTTCAGTGAGTTCAGTTCTCCGGCGATGACGTATGCGTGTGCCATGGCCGAGCGATTTGGGGCGCAGCTGCACGTGCTGCATGTGGTGCCGGACCCGGCCATGCTGGTGCCTGAAGCAGCCGTATTTTCAGTGGAATCCATGCAGGCGCAGTCCGACCAGCTGGTCGCTGATGCGCGGAAACTGCTGCAGCAAATTCCTGCGGGCGGTCAGAGCGGTCAGTCAGTGGTGCGCGAAGTGCGTGTGGGAGCCGCCTTCATGGAAATTATCGATTATGCAAAGAGTCAGGACATTGATTTGATCGTGATTGGCACCCATGGGCGTTCCGGACTGTCGCATATTCTGATGGGCAGTGTCGCGGAACGAGTGGTTCGTGCGGCACCCTGCCCTGTCCTGTCGGTCAAGCCGTCCGGGCATCAGTTTGTGATGCCCTGAGGCTGCTGGCTTTGCCTGTCGTCCGAACTGATTTAGCATAATGGCAGTTGCGTGACTGGCATGCGACGGCTGTTGTGTTGGATTTGCGTCGAAGGCGACGAATGATGAGTATCGGGCAATTCCTGGTTCGTGGTCTGCTGGCTGCTGCATGGGGCTGGCTGCTGCTGTGTTGTTCGCTGTCGGTCGGTGGCACTCAGGTTTCCGCTGCCGATCTCAGACGCAGCCTGTTGTTGATCACGGCCGATGACATGAATGCCGATTCACCGGGGTGGATGGGGAATACGCTCCAGGCGACTCCGGCGCTGGATGCCTTCGCCGCCACGTCGCATCGATTTCGAAATCATCATGTCACGGTACCGATTTGTCAGCCAGGCCGGCAGGCTCTGATGACGGGGCTTGTGCCGCATCGCAATGGTGGCCTGGGTTTCAATCCGATCAACTCAGGAACCGTGACACTGCCGGCTTTGCTGCAGCAGCGTGGCTGGTTTACGGCCGTGATTGACAAGCATCCGCACATGAAACCGGATGTCGAGTTTCCATGGGACGTGAAGCTGAGCGGCAGCGGCAAGAATCCCGAGCTGATGCGGCAGCACATGGACCAGCTGCTGCAGCAGGCAACGGCTGCCGGCAAGCCATTCTTCATCAATGCCAATATCACGGATCCGCATCGACCGTTTCCCGGCAGTACTCAGGCGAAGGCAAAACAGGGTTCAAAACGGCAGCAGAACGAAAAGCAGCAGCAGCGGGCGGAGCGACAGCAGCTGGCTGGGCAATTCGTGGGTCGCACGTTTGAACCTCAGGAAGTACGGGTCCCGGAATTTCTGGAAGAACTGCCGGCTGTGCGTCGTGAAGTGGCGATGTACTACACCGCAATGGCTCGGCTGGATCAGACGTTTGCCGGCATTCTTGAGTCTCTGCAGGCCAGTGGCCGGGCCGACAGCACGATCGTGGTGTTTCTCTCTGATCACGGCATGTCATTCCCGTTTTCGAAGGCCAGTGTGTATCGGAACGGGACGTGGTCACCAGTGCTGCTGCAGTATCCGGGAATGCCTGCGGCTGCGGTGCATGACGAATTTGTCAGCAGTGTGGATTTGTTGCCGACACTGCTGGATCTGCTGAGTGTGCCGCATCCGGAGGGGCTGGACGGTCGGACATGGCTGCCGCTGCTGAACGGCCAGACTCAGGAACAGCGGGATGCGGTTGTGACGCACGTGAATTCCGTGAGCAGCGGGAAGAATTTTCCCCAGCGCTGCATTCGCACGCAATCTGCGGCACTGATGTTTCACGCATGGTCTGACGGTACGACAAAGTTTCAGGTGGAGGCGATGAGTGGTCTGACCTGGAATGCTCTGGCTGCCGCTGCCGATTCCAGCCCGCAGATTGCGGCGCGAGTCCGTCAGTTTCAGACGGGTGAGCCGCTGATGTTTTTTGATCTGACAGCGGATCCTGCCGAACGCCGCAATCTGATTGCTGAGCCGGCGGCGGCACCGCGAATTCAGCAGCTCGGTGAACGTCTGCTGCAGCACATGGAGCAGACTCGTGATCCCCAGACCGATGCCTTTCGCAAGGCCTTTGCTCGCTGGCGCGGGGACCGCTGATCGCGGCCGGGATCATGGCTGCTGCGGCCGATTCGCCCGTCTTTTTCGCTGTGCGTGGCCGTTTCGTTTGCTCAAACTGAGTTGCCTCGTGAAGATACCGGCAGGGCTCGAATTCGGGTGCCACCTCTGTTGTCACTGAAGGAACGTGTCATGCGCAGCTTGCTCGCCGTGTTCTGCTTTCTGACTCTGTCATCGCTGGCCAGCTCGGCGGACTGGCCGCAGCTGCTGGGGAATGGGCTGCGAGCGGGGACGGCACCTGATTTTGAGTTGCCGGCAAATCCTGGGCTGGCCTGTGCCATCGCGGGTTCCGACGGGTTCTATGCAGCGCCTGTGATTGCCGACGGGACGATCTATGCAGTGGACGGATCCGGGCAGGTACTGGCGGCCGATCTGCAGACGGGAACAGTGCGCTGGCGGTTTCAGACGGGTGGCGGTTCCGGTAACTGCAACAACGCCGCGGCCCCGGCCGTGATTGGTAATCGCCTGCATGTAGGAACAACGGGCGGGCTTTACTATGTCCTTGACCGAATGACCGGGACCGTGATCCGTCAGCTGGATCTGCGGGAACCCGTGTTTTCGGCTCCTGCTGCGGGAAACGACCGTGTCTACGTGGCCACTTTGGGTGCGCGAGTATTGGCTTTGACGGCCGACGGTGAACAGGTCTGGGAATGGGATTTTGTTCGCAGTGTGGTGGGGTTTGAGGGAAATCGGTGGAGCGGTGAGGACTGGCTCAGGGTTCGGGGTGATCGAGTGACCTGGAAGGATCATTTTGTTTGTTCGCGTGACATCTGTCTGGTGGGACGCACGGTTGTGATCCCGGCGGGTGGTCGTACTGTCTTTCTTGAGGATCGCGGTGCTGAAGCGGCGTTGCTGACGGCGGCTGCCGTTCCCGAGTATGCAGGCAGCGAGTATCCGGCGACGTTTGGTCAGTCGGCTGACGCCGAGGGCAACGTTTACGTACACTGGCATCGTCGCGACAATGCCGGGCGACTGGAAGTCTTCCGGCTGTCGGAAGGCACAGTCACCAGCAGTTTCATCGATTCAACTCAGACCGCCATCGATCTGCCTGGTTTGCTGAGTTTTGCACCCGTGGCCGTGCGTGACGGAAACATTTATCGCACAAAGCCGGAAGCTGGTCAGGGGCTGTGTCGGCATCGTGCAGATTCGGCTGAAGTAACAGTTCTGTGTGAAGCACCGGCCATCAGTCCTCCGGTGCTGACTCAGCAGCATGCTGTGTATGGAGGTCTGGATGGTCGCCTGTATCTGGTGCCGCTGGACGGTGGTGCGGTCAGCAGTTTTGCCACGGCCTTTGACAGCCCGATCTCAGCACCAGTGGCGATCGCTGACGGGCGAATTGTGGTGGCCTGTGAGGACGGTTATTTGTATGTGCTGGCGGCGGATGGCCGTTCTCCGCTGCCGCAGCGTGATCTGCAGATCTGGCGGATTCGCAGTCCGCTGCAGGGGCCTTTGGCCGCTGCGGAATTTGACTGGTACACGAACTACGGTGATTTCGGCTGTACGAACGCCAATCAGCAGGGCCTGAAGCCACCGTTGCGGATGCGCTGGGCGCGGCGACTGGAAGGAACCGTGAAGCATCTGCCGGTTTGCGGTGGCGGTCGACTGTATACTCACACGGCAGAAGGTCAGGTGATTGCTGTCGAGCAGGATACCGGGCGCATGCTGTGGCGGCGTTACTGGCCCGATGTGTATCTGTCCTTCACTTCGCCTCTGTACATACGCGAGCGTCTGTTGATTCCTCAGGCTGGCATTCGTCGTTCGCTGGTGCGGTGTCTGGATGCTGCGACAGGACGAATGCAGTGGGAAGCACCGTTTACCGGATCACCCAGCTGGAGCCGTCAGTTCCCGCCGGTCGTTTCGGGGAATCTTGCCATCTATGCTTCGGGTTCCGGACGTTATTCACACCAGGGGACAGAGAAGCCCTGGATTTTTCGCGGCGAGCCGGTGCAGTCGCCGGATGGTGCTGAGGTGATGAGTTTTATTTATTCGAACGACAACCCGTACTACCCGAAGGATCATCAGCCGACAATCTGGGCGTGGGATCTGGATACGGGCAAGCTGGTCTGGCAGCGAGATTTTTCAGAGTACGGGCGAGGTGGCAATGACTGTGGTCTGTGTCTGCTGGATGGCAAGCTGTTTTACTCTGTCTTTTTCGGGTATTCGGCCAGTCAGCGGGCGCGTCGGGGGCTGCCTGAAAAGAACAACGGGCTGACGGCCTGTCTGGATCCGCAGACCGGTCAGGTGCAGTGGCAGACGACTGACTACTACGTTACGTCCAAGTGCACGCTGACGGGCCGTGACGGCAGACTGTACATCGGCGGTTTCAATCGTGCTTCCGAGGAGACTCAGGATCGCTTTGTGTGGTGTCTGAATGCCGCGGACGGTTCGCTGGTCTGGAAGTCGGATGCCGTGACGTCCGCACTGAACGTGGTAACTGTCGGCCCCACGTTTATTTTTTCCAATGCACTGCGCGGTCGCGGGAATGTGTTTGATCGCGAGTCGGGGAAGGTGGTGGGCGGTGTTGGGCACAACTATGCCTGCTGTCGATTTACGATGTCTGAGCCCTATATTCTGGGGGCCAACATGGACATGATTGATCTGTCGCAGAACAGCCGACTGGTATCAACCGGACCGGCGATTGACAGTCGTGAATGTCTGGGTGCGGTCGTTTCAAACGGTCGGATTTTTTACATGTCGCAGGCCAGTGGTTTCGTGGTATCGCAGACATACGGTGACGAAGCGACCAGAGTGGGGCCAGTCTGGGAACGGTGAGCGGTGATGTGCGGGTGAGTGTGCGATTTGTTGACTGAGTGTCCGTGATCAGCGGCGGTCTGTGGCGATGATGCAGTCAAACGGTCTGCTGATGCGGGGCTAAAAACTTTTGCAGATTCCTGGCGGATGATTCTGAGCAGCCGGCCTTTTTACAGGGTTTCCGGCCTGTGGCTACGCTCGCCTGCAAGCGATTCTGTGCAGACAGCCTGCTGTTGCTGTCTGCCTCTCCTTTCACTCGCTGCATTCGCAGCATCGGGGGGTCGACCATGCGCACGCAATTGTTCAGCAAACTGGGTGTATCACTGGGAATCGTCGTTGGGCTGCTGTTTTCTCAGGCTCAAGCTGACGATCTTGTGGAACGCGGTGCCAAACTTTTTGCCGGTGCCACCTTCCGCGGCAACGGACGCACCTGCCAGACGTGTCATACGAAGGAGACTGGTGCTCTGTCGATTCAGCAGGTCAGTCTGCTGCCGTCGCATGACGTGTTGTTTCAGCATGATGCGGCCGATGTCATGGGCGGCAACACGTTCAGTCGGGTGCGTGAAAACGCCACATTTTTGGTGGAGATAGATCTGCCGCAGAATGTGTCCATTGCTGGTTCCGCCTCGCGAGTGGCTGTGCTGGCTCGCGGAGTTCCACCTGTGTAAAACTCGGCAGCACTTGATCCGGTGCTGATGTACGACGGTCGGGCTCCCAGCTTGCAGTTGCAGGCTCTGGATGCCTGGCTTGGCCACTCTCAAATTACTCGCATGCCCACCGATGACGATCTGAATGCTGTTGCGGCGTGGGAACAAAGTAAGATTACGGTTCCGGCGCTGCGCCGCTTCATCGATACTGGCGCTGCCCCGGAGCTGCCGAAGGGGCGAACGGCTGCGGAAAAACGAGGTCGTCTGTTCTTTACGGACGATAATCCGGTCAACGGCAATCCGATCAAGGGACGATGTGTGCACTGTCACAGTGGTCCCATGCTGAATGCCACGTCACCCGGGGCGAATGCCATCTTCGGTATCCCCACTGGGACTCGCTTCTTCAGCGCCTTCGTGTCAGAGTTCCAGCTGGGTGGCGGAACCCCGCAGACCTTTGACTTTCGTGCCGCGGACGGAACGGTAACCTCGATTACATCCACAGATCCCGGTCGAGCTTTGATCACAGGAAATCCCGCAGACGCAAATGCATTCAAGATCCCGACGATCTGGAATGCACGCCAGACTGCTCCTTACTTTCACAACAATGGAGCGAAGAATCTTGACGGACTGCTGAATCACTATCAGCAGTACTTTAACTTTGTGGAAAGTGCGGCAGGGATTCCCGGGTTTGGCATGTCGGATCAGGACAAAGCTGATATTCGGGCTTATTTGGAGCTTTTGTGATTCAAAAATGCAGCGAGCGTGGCTGCTGACTGCGTTGAGGAGTTCTGCAGAATTGTGGCGGACTGCGGTGGCTGCATGGCCTTAACGTGACAGAGAACTCAAGTCGGCACGAAGCCGTCTGTATCGAGTTTGGAGAGACAACAGAAGGACAGGTCGGCAGTTGCCTGAGGGGGGTGGCTGCTGGCACTGTCTTTCTGTTGTTGCGCTGCCACCTAAGCAGCGAAGGTGTTGCTGGCGGTCGGTACAAATCAGAGCTCGGGCTGGAAAGCCCGAGCTACGTTTGTGGGTCTGAGGTCGGGGAGAGTTGGCGGGGACGGCGGTGTGAATGTGCCGTGCGACGGCACATTCGGGGGGGCGGAAAAGGTGTGGCTTGAGGGCAGATCTCGGGCTGGAAAGCCCGAGCTACGGAGGGGGGCCAAACGGAGCCAGCGGGCAATCCGCCCCCGGGCTTTTCTCTCGGTTACGCTGTGAGCATCCCAGACGCAGGCGGAAATACTGAGAAAGCGTCAGCGAAGCAGTCGCAACCCCCGACCCGACAAGGACTGACACCCGCCGACTGCCGGCCGTTCGTGTTGAAATCGAGTACGAGTACGAAAACCGCAAACGGCAACACCCCCAAAAACCTCCTCTCGTACTCGTACTCAGTGAAACGGTACTCGTACTCGTACTCGAAAACCGCCCCCTCTGATTACAGCCCTTTGCGGCTTCCCTTCGCGGCTTCGCGGCTTCGCGTGAGCCAAAACCGTCTGCTGAACACCTGCAGTGAATCGGCGAAAAATGTACCATTAACTATCGATCCGGTGCCGTGATCCCAGTGCGAGCCAAACGCAAAGGGCAGAACTCGGGCTGGAAAGCCCGAGCTACGTTTGTGGGTCTGAGGTCGGGGAAAGTTGGCGGGGACGGCGGTGTGAATGTTCCGTGCGACGGCTCAGGCAGCCCCTGATGCTTTGTGTCGGGAATGCCCGTGCTGCAAAAACGGAAGTTTGCCTTCGGTGTCAAGTGACAGGCCTGGCCTTGCGCCGTCGCGGTCGTTTTTTAGCCGCATGACAGGCACCCTCGTAGACAGCACCGGCCGCTTTCGCCATCAGGTGTACCGTCTGACCGTCCGGCTGCCACGGCAGTGCAGCGGCCCCTTTTCCGCGAAACATCCGCCCCAGATACTGTTCCAGCAAATCCTCAAGTTCCCGCACCTCTTCATGCTCCATCACCACTGCTCCCCACGGCTGACTACACACCCTCGTCTCTCACACCCAATCCAGACGTTTCAGGCTGGCCGGAGCCCCCTGCCACGGTCGCACCTCAGTACGCTCACGACGCTCTGAAAAATGTGCACACACTCCGAACTGATCGAGCCCGGTCCAGTCCGCCAGCTTCCCGCCGGAACCGTCCGCCGCCACAAAATCCTCAGCCGTCAATTCCAGTTCCTGAACGTCGTCGCTGCCGGAAATTTCACGCTCACACACCCACGTCATCCGCGGGCCCCGATAATTCCGCCACTCGTTCTGCACGATCACAAACGACAGCCAATTCGTACGCTGCATCAGGAGGCTGATCCGCAGGCGATTCCCGGCTGCCCCCTGATATAAAGGGTCGGTCAGTTTCCGCGTCCAGGTCTGCACCAGGCTGACGTGCGCCGCATTCAGCTGATACCAGTCCCGCAGCCCGCGCGAAAAATCATCAATCAGCGAACCCCGCTGCAAACTCGCCTGCACCGCCGCAGTCTGCAGCTGCTGCGGAGTTGCCGACAGCAGCATACTGCTTAAACACAGCCGCTGCACCGGATCACGAAACCCCGGCAACTCAGACATGTCCACCGGCTGCGGCAGTCGGTAAAAGACGTTCGCGAAGGCAAACAGCGGTCGCTCCAGTGATTCCAGTGGCAGACTGGCCTGAAAACACGGCCCGCTGCCAGTGGCTGTGCCCTGCCCGTTCGCAGGCTGCTGCTGCTCTGACTGCTCCGTGACATCCGAACTGCGCCAGAATCTGGCTCGAGGGTCGCCGTCCACGCTGTAATAAACGGCGCAGTGATCGACTGCCCAGGAGTGCTCCGCAAGGCGGATCTCCAGCCCAGGTGGTTCTCCCGAGCTCAGCAGCAGGCGGACCGCCGGAGTTTCCGGCAGTGCCGGCCCGCCCTGCAGATGCTGGTCCAGCCATAACGGCAACGCCACCGCGGTCTCCTCGGCCAGCCGATGATTCATGTGTATCGACCACGAGTATCGCAGCGGCTGCTCCGGAATTAAAAGATTCGTACGGTAAACATCATCCATCCAGCCATGAAAATCATTGGTGGCACTGCGGTGCAGCACGGGACAGCGAATCAGAGGCGCCACACTTTCAAAGCTGAGCGTGCTGCGGAACAGTTCCAGATCGCCGGTGACAGGGTCCTGCGGACGACCTTGATCCCCGGCGAATTCATGCGGCTGCCACCGCCAGCCGGCTCCGCCAACCCCCGGCACCGCCACTCGCACTCGCCGATCGGCTGCCGCCGTGTACATCGTCAGGTTGCCACCCATCGAGTATCCATGGATTCCCAGTCGCTCCGGGTCCACTTCCGGCTGCTGTTCAAGAAACGTCAGTGCTCGCTGGCAGCCCAAAGTCAGCAGATACCAGTTGTTGTTCCGCGGATCCTCGCGGTCGGTCAGTAGTTGCCGCGGGCCGGGCAGCACGGTTGAGTAGCCCGGGACATTCAGCTGAGTCGGATCGACGCTGCCCCAGTCGGTCGCCGGATCGCCAGGTTCAGCGCCCTCCAGCGGATTCACCGGCGGTTTCCCGGTACTGCTGCCGCCCCAGCTGATGCTGAGTCCTGCGTAGCCGCGAGCAGCGAGGAATCGCACTTCACTCAATGAGCCTCGCTGGCCGCCGCCGTGAATGTGCAGCACCGCCGGCAGACGACTGCCGCTGTTTTGCTGAGACGCGGGGAAGCCGTAGATGGCTGTCAGTCGAGCAGCCATGCCTCGAAAGGTTCCCACAAGAAATCGGACGTGCCGCAGTCTGATTCCGCCAGCCTCCCACTCCCGAATCAGCTCTGTCTGCAGCGGATCCCGTCGCGGATCAAACAGCCCCCACAGTTCAGCGGCGGTCTGAGGCGTTCGCTGGTGTTCGTCAGCCAGTGCGGGAAGATGTCGGCTGAGGGCCGCGGCTGCAGCAGCGGTCAGGAACCCGCGACGGCCAGACACGTGCGGCATCAGTTTGGCGGCCGGATCACGATCACTGGCTGCGGTCATGACTTCAGAACCTTTTCTGCAGGCTGACTGAATAACTGCTGAACCTGCGGCTTCAGAGCCTTGCCCATGGCATTGCGCGGCAAAGCCCCGCAGATCAGCAGGTGTTTGGGTATTTTGTAGTATGACAGGCGTTCGCGACACCAGTCCTTCAGGCCCGGCAGGTCCAGTTGACAGTCCGGCTGCAGGACAATGGCTGCTGCGACCGCTTCGCCCCAGGTGTCATCGGCAATTCCCACCACCGCACATTCGCGAACCGCCGGGTGCTCCAGCAGCGTCGCTTCAATCTCCAGTGCCGACAGCTTGTAGCCACCACTCTTGATGATATCAACGGACTGACGCCCCAGAATTCGATAGTAGCCTCGTTCCAGTACCGCCACGTCGCCCGTGCGGAACCAGCCGCTGCAAAAAGCGTCCGCTGTTGCTTCAGGTCGCCGCCAGTATTCACGAAACACGGCTCCTCCGCGAATACGAATTTCACCCGGCTGGTCCTCTGCCCGGATCTGCTGACCGTGTTCGTCAAACAGGGCTGCATCCACGCCCGGCAACGGCATTCCGACCGAGCCTGGTCGACGTTCGCCATGCAGCGGATTGGAAAGTGCCATGCCAATTTCGGTCATCCCGTAGCGTTCCAGCAGCATCTGACCGGTCAGTACCTGCCAGTGTTCGTGAACGGAGGCTGGCAGGGCTGCAGATCCGGACACCATCAGCCGCAGCCTGGCAAATGACTGGCAAACGGACCGCTGCTCGGCAGCCGGCAACTGCTCAATCAGCCGGATCAGACGCACATAAATTGTCGGCACGGCCATAAACAGAGTAAATGCGTCCTGCTGCAGTCGGTGCAGAATGGACTGAGCATCAAAACCATCAAATGGCTCAATCACAGCACCACAGTACAAAGCACAGCAGACGACATTGATGATGCCGTGGATGTGGTGCAATGGCAGAAACAATGGGATCCGGTCGGTGGGTTGCCAGTCCCAGGCACGTACCAGGGATTCGATCTGTGCCTGAATGCATTCATGAGTGGTGACAACGCCCTTCGGGCGACTGGTGGTGCCGCTGGTATACAGGATCATGGCCCGCCGGTCTTTACTGACCGCTGGCAGAATGACGGGTGTGGTTGCGGATTGTGCTGAAAAGCAATCGGCCCAGGACAGCAGCCGAATGTTGCGAACATGGCAGAGTGGTCTGAGCCTGTCCATCAGCGGTTCGGTGGTGATGATGGTCGAAATCTCGGCATCATCAAGACAGTACTCCCACTCAGGATCAGTCGCTGACAGGCACATCGGGACAGCGACGCCGCCGGCCTGCCAGACGCCCCACAGGGCGGCAGCGAAACGGTGATCGGCAGGGACCAGCAGACCAGCTCGCGCTTCTCCAGGGTCTGCTGTCTGCAGCAGCAGTGCCGTTGAGACGGCATTGGCAGCCGCGAGCAGTTCGTGGCCGGTCACAACGCCATTCGCAGAACGAAATGCCGGGGAATGTCGGAATCGGGCAGCTTGCTGGAGAATGGGTAAGTGCATCGGGTTTTCAGTTTTCAGTTTTCAGTTTTCAGTGTTCAGTGTTCAGTGTTCAGTGGTCAGGCGAGCCGCGGACGGGAGTCCGCGGGTGTGGCCCTTTCCGTTGCTCGGGCTTTCCAGCCCGAGATCTGCCCACTGCGATTGGACCGACTGGCGATTGTGGCACAGGGGCGGGTGATTTTGCGGGCTGTTTGTCTCACCGAAGCCGCAAAGGTCAGTGGTCAGAGTTCAGAGTTCAGAGGTCAGAATTTTGCGGATGATCAGGAAGAACAGAGATGGGCCGAGCAGGCAGCCGAGTCCGGTGTAGAAGGTAGCGGTCATGGCTCCGTAGGGTACCAGTTTGGGATTGGCGGCGGCGAGTCCTGCAATGACTCCGCTGTTTGTGCCCTGCAGTCCGCCGAAGATCATGGCGGCGCGGGGCGTATTGAGTCGTATTACGGGGGCGATTAAGGGAGTGATCAGCATGACGGCAACGGCTTTGACCAGTCCTGCTGCAACACTGAGAGCAATGACTTCGGAGCTGGCATGGAGCGCGGTACCGGTGACCGGACCGACGATGTAGGTGGCAGCACCTGCGGCAATTGTCGTGACACTGACGGGGTCGCGGTACCCGCACACCACGGCAATCGCTGCGCCGATGGAAAAGGATGTGAGCAGTCCGAGTGCGAGCGCGAGGATTCCCCAGAGACCGCTGCGAACAAATTCATCTGCTCGCACGCTGAATGCGGTGGCTACAATCGACAGATCCCGCAGCATTGCTCCGCCCAGCAGCCCGGTACCGGCCAGCAGCGGCAAATCCGCCACTCCTTTTCGACCGCCGGAATACCAGCCTGCCAGTGCTGCCAGCAGGAGTCCGAGTGCGATGGCGATGGCGGACGGGTGAATCCGTCCTGCGGTCAGTCGTTGTGAGGCCTGTTGGGCAGCAATCATCAGCAGTGCTGTAAACACGAATGCGGTCAGCAGGTTGTATTGCGTCAGCACATCGTTCAGAAGCTGTATGAATTCCTGCATGATCGGTGTCCAGTTGCCGGTTACGGGTTTTCGGTGTGTGTGCTGCGAGTTGTATTGCTGACCACAACGGCAGGCTGCTGGCCGTCTCCGGCGCAGCGGATCAGGAGTGCGGTGAGTGAGAAGCAGGCAGCGACGGGGATTGTACCAGCGGCAGCTGCGACCAGTCCTCCGCTGAGTGCCCCGCAGACATTCTGGCTGGCCGCCATCGCAACAACGATCGGTACATACAGCAGGCTCCAGTACTGAATGCCGGATTCCGTGGCGGCGGTCAGCAGCTTGCGTTTCTGCAGCCAGGTGACGGAAGCGATTAGCAGGAGCATTGCGATACCGACACCACCCAGATCTGAATTCAGTCCCAGAGAGTGTCCAATGACTCGTCCGGCCACGGTGCCGATCAGCAGGCAGGCGGCGAGCAGTGCTGTTCCGTAGATGACCATGGATTCAGGCTTTCGGGGACTGAGGAGCGGGCTGCTTGTCCCCGCAGTGTACTCTTTCAGCCGATTTCAAGGAAAATCGCGGTGAAATTCCGCGGAATTTCTGTTTTGAAAGACTGCCGGCGGGAAGCAGTTGACCTCACTTCGCGGATTGATACAATTTTGCCTCCCGATGCGGCCACCTCCGTGCACTCCCGTGTACAGCGATGTGTCCCGCAACTGCACTCTGTTCAGACGGATGCAGTGTTTTGGCTCGTTTTTTAAATAACGGGATGTAGCTCAGCTTGGCTAGAGCGCTACGTTCGGGACGTAGAGGTCGCAGGTTCAAATCCTGTCATCCCGACTTCGAAAGCCTTGTCAGCAAGTCTTGCTGATCAGGCTTTTTTACTGTGTATTGCAAGGTTTTCAGACCTCCGCACGGCTGAATCGCAAATAATCAGGATCGTCGGCGACGTGTCAGCAGTCGCCATCCGGTGCCGAGATCACCTGGGGCGGGGGGGGTTCCGGATCACGAGTGCGGATCAGCTTGAACGGCGTCCGGGCCGTGTTTCACAGGCCGCACCGTCAGAAGGAAACAGGCAAAGGAGCCGTCAGGTCCATGCGGCGGTTCCTGACAGAAGCAACAGTCACGCCCTGATGGAATACAAAGGCTGCATCGGCAAAGTTGAGTTCGACGAAGAGGCTGGGACCATCCACGGCGAGGTCATCAACACTCGCGACGTCATCACCTTTCAGGGCGACAGCGTTGCCGAGTTGAAGCAGGCATTTCACGAGTCCGTGGATGATTACCTTGAGTTCTGCGAAACACGCGGCGAGACCCCGGACAAGCTGTTTTCCGGGCAGGTCGTTACTCGAATTTCGCCAGACTTGCACCGGCAGGTGAAAGTTGCGGCTGTGCTTTCCGGCAATAGCCTTAACGCGTGGGTGGCCGAGCAGCTTGCGGGAGCGGTTTTGCGAATTGGGGCTGTGCAGGCGGCAGGCACAAAAAAGCGATCAGTCACAGCAGCCAAACGGAAGACAAAAGCTGTCATCCGCAAGTCTGCTTCACGACAGCGTAAGTGGAACGAACAGCATGCATGACGTTAGCCCATGTCCTCCACCGGCAACATCAGGCCCAATCAGCCCTGACGCCGTCGGAAACGGCTTTGAGGGTCCCGCCCGACAACCTGCTCGCCCTGCGGACCATGACGCAGTTCTGAAGTTGTCTGCAGTCCGATCTGTGCCCCATCCCTGAGCCTCAATGCTCTCGGCGAAAACCGGCGTGGAACGGCGTGCTCGCGGCCTTCGGGCAGAGTACATTCTGACTCCTGTAATTCCCGAATCGGGGCGTTTTCTCGACTTCTGTTGTACTTCGCGGATTGTCCGTGGTACACTTGGCCTTGAATACTTCGCTGTTTTGGCGAATTTCGAGAGACAGAACGTTCTATGCCTCGTGAATCCAACAGCGGCCGACCGCGAACTCGTGAACGCCTCAGCAAGCTACTGCGCGAGGGCGGGGACGTTTTGTCCGTCGAAAGCGCCGCCAGGATTCTGGGAACCGGCAGCGAAGAAGCCGCCAAGTCACTCGCACGTTGGTGCAATCAGGGCTGGCTGAGCCGTATCAGGCGCGGTATCTACGTTCCGGTGCCAATCGAGGCGATGGGTACGGAACGCGCCATGGAAGATGCGTGGGTCATCATCCCCGATCTCTTCGGCCCGGCCTATGTGGGTGGATGGTCGGCGGCCGAGCACTGGGATTTGACCGAACAGATTTTCAGGGACATTTGCGTCTTCTCTGCGCGCGGTGTCGCAAAGCGTCATCAGGTCTTCCACAATATCCCGTTCGTGGTGACCCATACTCCGCTGGAACAGCAATTCGGGACGAAGACCGTATGGAAGAAGCAAAAGAAACTGTCGGTCTCCGACCCCACAAGGACTATCGTGGATATGCTCTCGTGCCCCTGGACGGGCGGGGGCATCCAGCATGTTATTGACTGTTTTCGGGAGTACGCCAAAAGCCCGCATTTTAATGCCGACCAGTTGGTCAATTACGCCGTCCGTCTCGGCAATGCCGCCGTTTTCAAGCGGCTGGGGTTCCTGGCCGAACGGCTCCTGGGCGACAGCCACACCCTAACCGAAGCCTGCCGTTCGCGGCTCAGCAAGGGGAATGCCCAGCTTGACCCGGCAATCAAGGGCGACCGCCTCGTAACACGCTGGAGGCTGTTCGTGCCGTCAACGCTTACCATCGAAACGGAGCGGCTGGAGTGATCCCGAAAAGCGAGATTCTTGAAATGGCGACGCAGGCCAGCCTGCAATCGCACGTGATCGAGAAGGATTACGTGCTCGGCTGGTTAATTGCAGGTATCAATCAGGCCCCGGAGCTTGGCGATAGCTGGGTTTTCAAGGGGGGAACGTGCCTGAAAAAATGCTACTTTGAGACGTACCGTTTTTCCGAAGACCTGGATTTCACGATTCGTGACCGATCCCACCTCAATGTGGAATTCCTGCGCGATACGTTCACCAGAATCGTGGAGTGGATTTACGAGGAAAGCGGTATCGAGATACCGGCGGACAGGCTGTTGTTTGAGGCATACACGAATCCTCGCGGGGGCGAGTCATGCCAGGGGCGGGTCTATTACAAAGGCCCTGTCACTTTCTCCGGCAAACATTCGATGCCGCGAATCAAGCTCGATCTTTCGTCCGACGAAGTCGTGGTTGACGATCCGGTTATGATGCCAGTGCGGCATGAGTACAGCGACTGCCCGGATGATGGAATCAGCATTCAGTGCTATTCCTACGCAGAAGTTTTCGCCGAGAAGATTCGGGCATTGAAGGAACGCACACGGCCCCGCGACCTTTACGACGTGATCAACTATTATCGCCGTCCCGAGTCGCGTGAAGTGGCAGGCGATGTCAGGTCCATATTGGAAAAGAAGTGCGAGTTCAAGGGCATCACCTTTCCTGTGATCGCAGACCTCGATGAGCACAAGGATGTCTGTGCGGGTGGCTGGGATGACCAACTTGGTCACCAGCTTCAGATCCTTCCGCCTTTCGATACCTTTTGGGGTGAACTGCCATCATTCTTCTCGTGGCTCGAAAACCCCGAATCCGCCGTTGTCAGCCAGTTGGCCGCCATTCCGTCACAGCAGGCAGGCGAAGCCACGACCGTTGTGCTTGAGGCAGACAGTCCATTTTTCTCCACGCTGGAACGCGTGCGTTTCGCAGCGGTCAACCGTCTATGCGTCGAACTCGATTACCGCAAGGATGGCGGCGCTCGCTCCACCTATGTAATTGAACCCAATTCGCTGCGGACGACGGCCGACGGGAATATGCTCCTATATGGAGTAAAATTGCCAGCGGGCGAAATCCGGTGTTTCAGAACCGATCGCCTTGTGGGCGCTGCCGTGACGAGGCAACCCTTCGCACCGCGTTACTCGATTGATTTCATCCCCGAAGGCCCGGTTCGTCTCAGTGCCCGCCAGATGACGTCGAACAACCTGACTCAGCCGCGTCGCGCATCGTCGTCAACAAGAGTGAGCAGGGCGCGAATCTCCAAGTCCGTTGGAGGCATGAAATACGTGTTTCGGTGCTCGCTGTGCGGCA
>JBJTPZ010000350.1:0-1884 GCA_046075365.1 Planctomycetaceae bacterium | reverse complement strand
TACCGCGGTAACTACGCAGCCGGAGGATTCGGGATGGTGTTCTCCACCGTGCCGCTTGAGGCCATGAGCACCACGGCCACCGCACCCAGTAACCAGCAGGCCTTCATGTTCCGAGTCGTGGACTTCCTGATCGGACCACTGCCCGCCATCATCGTCTCATCACCAACCGCTGTTCGCACAACCGAAGCCGGCGCTCAGACCACCTTCACCATCGTCCTCAACAGCCAGCCAGCCGCATGGGTCTATGTGCCCGTCGTCAGCTCTGACACCACCGAAGGTTCCGTCTCCACAAACCTTGTGGCCTTCTCAACCGCCAACTGGTTCGTGCCACAGACAGTTACCGTCACCGGCGTCAATGATTTTGTCGACGATGGTGACATCAGCTACAGCATCCTGATCGGACCGTCCCAGTCTCCCGACCTCCTCTACAACGGCATTGATTCGGCCGATATAAATCTGCTGAATATCGATGACGACACCGCCGGCATCACCGTCAGCCCGCCATCCGGCACTACCACAACAGAAACCGGTGGCTCCATCACTTTCATCGTCCGGCTCGACTCCGAACCGCTGTCATCAGTGATGATTCCGATCAGCTCCAGCGATGCCACCGAAGGCTCGGTCAGTCCCGGTATGCTGTTCTTCAATGCCTCCAACTGGTCCGTCGGACAGCTGGTGACCGTGACCGGCGTTGATGACACCATCAATGACGGAGATGTGGCCTACACCGCTGTCATCGGAAACTCCAACTCGTCCGACCCGCTCTACAGTGGCCTCAACCCTGCAGATATCGCACTCGTCAATATCGACAATGACCCCATCGTCGGTGACACCAAGTTCTACGTTGTGAATGACACAACTGTAGATCGCACCTACGAATATGACGCCGCTGGCAACTCCGTCGAAAATTACACCCTTGACCCAGCCAACACCACCACTCGCGGCATCGCCACCAACGCTGCCGGCACACGACTGTGGGTGCTGGACGCCAATCGCAAAGTGTACATCTACAACAACAGTGGCGTGCTGCAGGGATCCTGGACGCTGGGAACGCTGCCCACCACTGCACTCGTGGAAGGCATCGCTACCAACGGAACACACCTGTGGGTCGTCGATCGGTCTGCACGCCGAGTGTACTACTACGCAAACGCTGCTTCCCGCACTTCAGGCACCCAGACAGCCACCGCCAACTTCGCTCTCAATACAGCAAACACCAATCCCAAAGACATTGTCTTCGGAACACAGACCGGCACCAGCTTTCTGTGGGTCGTCGATGACGGCACCGGGTTCGACCGCGTTTACCGCTATCAGCTCAATACCTCCGGCACCTCTACGGTAAATTCTCAGTGGGGTATCAGCCCGGAAAACAGCAGCCCCACCGGAATTACCGTCGATCCGTCCAATGGGTCCATGGATGTCTGGATCTGCGACAGCGGCTCTGATCGAGTCTATCGATACCCCAGCGGCCGAACTTCTGTGCAGCCGCTGATGGCAGACTCCTTCGCACTTTCAGCAGCCAACTCCAATGCCCAGGGTATCGCTGACCCGCCGCCGCTCAGTGGCGACGTCGTCGAAAGCTTCAGCTCTGCACCGCAACACAGCACATACGATCCTGCCCCCGCTGCTGCTCGCAGGATCAACCTGTTTCCGACTGCCGCCGAAAACCTGGCAAATGCTGGCAGTACCGCTGCCAAAGCTGAACGCCATACCAGCCTGCGGACGCTCGGCAACACAAACGCTCGCTACACGAAATCGACGGCCCCCGCTGCTGCCTCCGTCCCTGCCGTTCTCAATACGGTACTGGCCCCGGAAAATGCTGCTCAGTCCATCGATGATCTGTTCAGCAGCCTTGAACTGCAGCAGTCCCTGCTGAACTAAAACCCG
>JBJTPZ010000349.1:0-8601 GCA_046075365.1 Planctomycetaceae bacterium | reverse complement strand
GCAGCAGTATCGCTGCCTGCAGATCCTGCAGGGCAAGCCGAGGTGTGCCCAGGACCAGGTAAACTTCTGCTCGGGTTGTGAGTGCGAGGTAATTCCCCGGCATCAGCCGGACGGCGTCATCAGCATTCTTTAGAGCCAGCTGATAGAACTGGCTCTCTTCAGCTCGCGCAATTGCGAGGGCCAGATTGTTGCACAGCAACGGGTCAACCTGCGTCGCTGAAGCCTGTGCCAATCGCAGCCAGCGAAGTGCCTCGTGAAAACGCCTGAATTGCAGGGCTCGCGATCCGATTGCAGTCAGAATTTCGGAAACCTGCCCACCGGCAGCCCGGAACCTTTGCAATGTGGCCTCAGCCTCGCTCGCGTACTCACCCCCCACAACTGTCAACACGTACAGTCTGTCAGCAATTCGTGGCCTGAGGTCCGGGATCGGCAGTGCCTGAGTTACGAGGCTGAAGATCTGTTCTTTCATGTGAGAGGGCACCGAAGGTATCCACAACTGGGTCAGTGTTGCGTAGTGCCCGGGGTAGTTCAGCAGACAGTCCAGTTCATCGAGAGCAGTGATTGCTCGTGCCTGATGAATCCGTCCGACATCTCTTGCCCTGGGATTGTCGATATTGAGCAGCGTGCGGGCCTCGCCCCACGCATAGGCTCTGCAGAGCAATGCAGCAGCGGCAATTCGTTCGCTTACCCCCCCCTTTGTAACCCACACGCCGGCAGTCTGACGAGCCAACTGCAGGGCATCGTCACGATTACCAGCTCGCATGAGTGCCGATACTTTCAGTTTTGCATCGTCTGGCTGCGATATCGTTACCTGATTGAGTTCTTCGATGGACTTGCGTGGCGTTCCGGCTGCGAGGTACAGGCAGGCAAGGGCGCGTCCCGACACGTGGTCGGCAAACTGTGTCCTGTGTTGTGTCCAGAATTGGATTGGCTCAGCAACATCCTGAGTGAGCTCGGCACCTTCCATTGTCAATTGGGCGGCGAGTGACGCAGCGAGCGGGCTGCCGGGATTCAGCTGCAGCGATTCACGAACGGCCAGCAGGCTGTCGTCTCCGTTGCGATAACCTGAGTTCAGTTCTGCATTAGCCTGATGCAGCAGCAGATCGGCGGCCGCCTTTTTTAATTCCGGCTTATCATGCAACCTGCGTCCTTGATTGATTAATTCTTCAGCCTGCGGGATGTCTCCAACCGCCGTCAGCAGTACGGAGAGGTGAATTCTGAGCGTCGAATCTTCAGGCTCTCGCTGCAGTTCCTGCATGAGCTGCTGCAGTCTCCGGTTGACTCGAGGATCATTTCGCAGGCGAGCAGCCCTGGACAGATCCTGCAGCAGAAGAGTATCCGTGAACCTGGGATCGAGATCGGCCGCTGCGTAAATGTGGCGATCAGCAAGTGCATTTTCACCGCGTTTGCGATAGACCTGCCCCAGCACAGCATGGGCTTGTGCCCGAGTCGCTGCAGCTTCCAGTGCTTTCTGCAGATGCCGAATAATCTGCTGCTCGGAAAGTCTTTCCACAGGGTCTGCGGTCAGGGCGTGCTGAGCGATCCACAGATGTGCGGCAGCAAGTCCCTCGTCCTGCTGCGACGCCAGTCGCACAAACTCACTGTAGCCAACGGTTCGGTTGGACGTTTCAAACAGGAATTCTGCTCTGCGGAGCTGCCAGACCGGATCAGCTGGGCTGCCCGAGGCCAGTTGCTGCAGGCACATATCCTGAACTACAGTATTTTGCTCAGTTCGAGCCTGCTCGAGAAGTGGCTGATAACGCTGTCGGGCGAATTGCTGCACTGTAACAATCAACAGATCCAGGAACGGGACAGTCACCAAAAATACAATCGCCGGTGCAGCAGACGGCAACAGAAAAGTTTTGCGGGAATGCCACCAGTCTTTCAGAAAACTGACGGGCCTGATGTTCGGTGACAGCCAATGCTCATTGAAATCCCAGATCTCAGCGGGCCCTGCAATCTCAGCAGGAGTCCCGTCGACGAAACGGTCCCAAAGACAGCTGCAGGTATTTTGAAGTAGTTCCGGTGACACCTCGCGATCCGGCGGAATCACCCAGTGAGTCAGCAATATTTTCAGCTGTATAGCAGACCATAGTAGAAATGATGTGCAGGGCAGCAGCACCAGCAGCCAGTACTGCGGAGCAATCCAAAGGACTCCGTCTGCAATATCGGCAAGGGCCAGAATACAGGCCGCAGACTGCATCAGCCAAACGATCACAGCCGTGACCGGCAGCATAAACAAAATCTGAAGAGTCGGGCGGTAGTTCAGCAGCATCAGCCCCACAATCAAGGCATACACGCCACTGAAACCAACGGGGGAGTGCAGAATGAGCAAAGCATCCAGACTCCCCAGAGGAGTCACCAGCAAGTGACCAGCGCGAGCGTGCCAGATGCTCAGGAGACTGGCAACTGTACTGGAGACCTGCAGCAGATGTTCGTCGATTCGGTCTGAAAGTGCGGTCTGCATGCCTGCAGGCAGTCCAGGCAGGGCCACCAGCAACACCAGCAACAGCCGGCGCCGCACAGGTACCTGCAGAGAGCCTCCTGCCACAGCAGCGCCAAAGCAGAACGAAACAAGATGCAGCCAACTCGACTGACGCAGCATACCCGCTAACAGAGCCAGGATACCTCCCGCAATTAACAGCAGTCCCCATGCGTCCAGTCGAGATTTACGCCAAACGCCAACCGGCAGCAGGAATGTGATACAGCCGAGGCAAAGTGCAAATTGCAGCCAGTGTTCTGGTTGCAGTAACCATGGCAACACAGTCCCATGGCGTGAAACGATGGGCAGCAGCAGGCAGACTGGGATGGCGATGCGCAGGAGCATAGCAACGTAATTCCTGACCTAAAAACAGGGTGGTTTTGGGTAAATTCGGAACCCAGCCCGCTTCCACAACAGTCCAGAGCCGTTTCTGAGCATCCAGTTCCCGAAGTCCAGGTAGTTGGTTTGCGCAACAGGTGCATTCGCACCATAACTTCCCCGGCTCCATTGCCACGATGAACCGGCGCCGGCGCTGCTGGGCAAAAACGAGCATGGCCGTCTGTTCAGGCTGATACTTGCAGTCGCGGCATCAGACTGCTGTCCTGCAGCAGAGACTCGGCTGCAAAGACAGTGGCAACTGAGGGCTTTGATACTGTGTTCAATGTTCAATGGGCAGGCCGATTCGCTTGACGCCAGGCACAACACGTCGCTCGGGCTTTCCAGCCGGAGCAAAGCCCCCTCAGACGGTCCTTTTTTCAAGCCGACTGCAACGTCCCACAGCACAAGTGCACCTTTGCCCCCGGCGTCGGGGAGGCCGGTGTTACCTTTTTTTCTACTTCGTCGTGTTGGCCCGGTTTGCCGCAGTCTGCGGGCAGAATTCATAGTCCGGTTTGCACTCTGTCATGGAAATCAATCTCCCCAGTCTCGGACGAGGCCATCCATTAAGTGGTCTGCAGAGAGTCTTTGACAGGCTGTTATCAGTTTGTTGCCGGGGTGACGTAGTGTTTCACTCATGCAGGTGTTTGCTCATACAAACAAGCGTAACGGGGGCTGTCGCAGCGTGAGTCCAAAGTGGCTCGGGCGGGATCCAATCGCCGGCTGGTGCCGCCGACAGCGGTGTCGCCGCACCGCTGGAAAAATCCCGGCCGCTGTTTCGGGTGGAAGCGGAACTGGGATCCGGCTAAGCCGTCAGAATTGCCCGGCATCAATATTTCGTCAGCCCGCAAGACTTCTCGAGCTTGCAGTTTTTCGCTTTTCAGGCGAGGATTGTGGCTTCTGAAATTTAGCGCTGTGCAGTTTCTGTTCAGGTGGCTGATGATAAGTTTTCCTAGTCCAGTTCCCAACACTTCCCAAACCCACGACGACGCCTGGCTGGTGGTTTGTCGCTGGCGTCAGTATGCGGCGGAAATCCGGGTGAACGTGTTGCGGATTTGCGCAATTGCCATGTTTTACCTGCTGCACCTTGCCGGAAGTTGGCCCGGCAATGCGGGCAGCTGGCTCAGCTTACTGCAATTCAACCAGACTCGTGAACTTTCACCGCAGCGTCATCTGGCGATCACGGTGCTGGTCGGGGCGTGGGTGCTGTGGAGCCTGACGGTGCACGTCCTGTTGCTGGACAGGGTGTTTCCGCGGCGTTTGCCGGTGTTATCCATTTGCCTGGACAGCCTGTTTTTGACAGCCGTACTGACCTGCGGTTCGGGTGCGGCCAGTCCGCTGGTGTGCGGTTATTTTCTGATTGTGATGATGGCTGGTCTGCGTTTGAATCTGTCGTGGGTCAGGCTGGCAACCGGCTGTTGCGTGCTGGGTTATCTGGTGGTTCTGGGCTGCAGTCGCTGGCCTCAGGGTTTTCTGCTCCAGGATCCATTGCCGACAGTACCGCGTTATCATCAGATCATGGTGTGTCTGGCGATCGTGATATCGGGTGTGATTGTGGGGCAGATGGTGCGGCATGTGCGGCAGATCGCCGAAGACCTGCTGCGAATTTCACTGGCGGAGCGGCAGCCATGAATACTGACCAGCCAGCCGTGGCGTGCAGACACTGCGGAGCCACTGCCAAACCAGGGCAGCCATACTGCTGGCTGTGCTTTTCTCCGGCTGAACCGGCTAAACCGGCTGACGTATCGCCAAAGGTGCCTCAATCCGCCTCACCCGCTGCGTCGCATGCAGACAGCTCGGTGACCGACTCAGACCAGGTCAATCCATTCCAGCTGGGTGCTCAGATTGCCGCAGCATCGGCAGCGGATTCTGCGGTGACACTGGCGGTGACCCTGCTGCTGTTGCTGATGATTTTCACAGTGGGGTTCTCGCTGTATCAGTCTGCACCTGGTGCGGCGATTCTGTTTGGCCTGTTTGTTGTCGTGCCGCTGGTTCGCACGATGATGGTATCCCGGTCGCGGACGAATCGCGGGAAACCGCCGGGACTGTCACAACGAATCCAGGTGTTTGTGACATCGATGGCAGTCATGTTCGGGCTGCTCGTGTTGTGGCTGCTCAGTGCAATCATCGGGTTTGTGGTGTTGTGCTTTGCGGTAGCGGGCATTAGTTCGTCGGGTGGCAATGCGGACATCGCGATGTTTGTTTTCGGTGGTGGCTATTTGCTGGTGGTGTTATTTCTGACCTTTAAGCTGGTGGCGTCTCGATATCGCAGTGACGTGGACCGTGACTGATGGTGGGAACATGTCCAGACTGAAACTTCGGGAGCATCGTTTTCTGGGGGCGACTCAAAGTCTCTGCCCGCATTGCCTCGCGGTGATTCCGGCGAAGATTTTGTCGCGGAACGGGCGAGTGTATTTTCGCAAGCAGTGCCCCCAGCATGGCGTTCGGGAGGATTTTGTCTGCAGCGATGACCGCTGGTTTGATCGAATGGAGTACAGCCTGCCGGGGAAAGTGCCGTCCTCGTTTGCCGTGTCACCGCAGCGTGGCTGCCCATATGACTGCGGTTTGTGTACGGAACATGAGCAGCACACCTGTGTGGCGGTGCTGGAAATTTCATCGTCCTGCAATCTGACCTGCCCACTGTGCTATGCGTCCAGCAAACCGGGTGGCGTGCACGTGTCGGTGGCCGACTGTCAGCGGGCCATTGATTTTCTGGTACGTTATGAGGGGCGTCCTGAGATTCTGCAGCTGTCCGGGGGTGAACCGACCATTCACCCGCAGTTTATAGAGATTCTGGACTACGCATGTCGGCAGCCGATTGACATCGTGATGATCAATACCAACGGCGTGCGGCTGGCATCCGATCAGAGATTGCTCGACGAATTGGCGCAGCGAAATCGCCGCTGCGAGGTGTATCTGCAGTTTGACGGGCTGGATCAGGCCAGCAGCCAGGTACTGCGTGGTGAGCCGCTGCTGGAAACGAAACTGCGAGCCATTGAAGAACTGGGGCGGCGGGATATTCGGACGATTCTGGTCTGCACGGTGGAAACTGGTGTAAACACCGATCAGCTGGGTGAACTTGTGCGGTTCGGTGCAGAGCGGCCGTGGATTACGGGGATCAGTTTTCAGCCGGCGACCTATGTGGGGCGGTTTCCGACACCGGAAACTCTGGAGCATCGAGTGACGTTTCCGGACATTATTCGGGGTGTGGCGGAACAGTCGCATGGAGTCTGGCGGCAGTCAGATTTTCTGCCGCTGCCGTGTGCTCATCCGAATGCGCATTCCCTGGCCTATGCGTATCGGGAGCAGGGGCGCCTGACTCCGCTGACGCGTTTTATTGACATACAAAACCATCTGGACCTGCTGGCCAACGGAATCACGTTTAATCGCGGCAGTGCTCAGGAACTGATTGAAAAATTCATCTCTCGTCAGGGGTGTGGCTGTGAGGAGGGCTGTGGCAGCGTTGCGCTGAGTGCAGGTCCGGGATTCCCGGACATTCGCGGAGCACTGGGAAGTGCTCCCGCTGCGGCAGCGGACTCCGAGGTTGAACGGATGGCAATGTCGTTTTTCCGGCGTGTGCTGAGTCAGCAGCTGGGCCCGTCTGACGTGTTTCGGATTACGACCACCAGTTTCATGGACGCCTGGAATTTTGATATTCGGCAACTGATGAAAAGCTGTGTGCATCATCTGCTGCCCAGTGGTCACCTGATCCCGTTCTGTGCGTATAACCTGCTGTATCGTGACGGGCATGTCCCGTTGCCGCCGTTGTCGGTGACGTCCGGTCAGCCGGGGACTCATGAACTGGTAACACTGGAAGTGCCCGGCTGATGTGGCAGTACACGGCGATCATGAGTCTGGCGGTCTTTGTGGCGTTCGTGCTGTCTCGCCGCACACAGCGCGGGCTGGGGCTGGCTCCTGCCGAGCGTCTGGGAGTGGGTCTGGGCGCATTCTGCGGGGCCATGATTGGCGCCAAGCTGCCATTTGTATTTACGGACTGGCAGGCATTTCTCAGCGGCGCGGCGTGGTTTTCCGACGGCAAGACGATCCTGCTGGGGCTGGCCGGAGGTTATGTGGGAGTTGAGGCTGCGAAGTGGAGTCTGGGAGTGCGGACTCGGACCGGGGACAGCTTTGCATTGCCGGTGGCTGCAGCGATTGCGATCGGGCGGATTGGCTGTTTTGCAGGCGGATGTTGCTTTGGTGCACCAACCAGTTTGCCGTGGGGTGTAGTGTTTCCGCAGGTGGATCAGCAGCCACGACATCCGGTGCAGCTTTATGAGGCTGCGTTTCATACCGTGGCTGCGGTAATTTTGGGCGTCGGGCTGCAGCGGCAGTGGTGTCGCGGCCAGCTGATCAAAATCTACATTATCACGTATGCCGGGTGGCGATTCCTGACGGAATACATCAGACCGGAAATTCGGATCTTTGCCGGACTGACGTGGTACCAGTGGGCCAGTCTGGTTTTGTTGGCTGGATTTGGCTGGCTGTGGTACCGAGACACCAGACCGCGTTAGTCACGCGACAATTGCCTGATCCTGACGTAGATTCAACTGTCTCACAGAAGCACAGGGCTATGCTGGGAAGCCCTCGAGCGCGTGAGAGATGCCGTCAACAGATTCTCTGAACCGAACAGTACTGGGCTCCGGTCCAGAACTGTGGCTGCCTTCGGCAGCCACCCGTGTTTCCATGATCGCCCTGCCAGCCAACAGCCTGCGCGAGCAACGCAAAACTGTTGATGGCCAAAAGCGATAAATCCTGCGTGGGCTTGGGGGCTGCCCCCCAGTATTCTTCCGAACAGCTCACCAAAAATTTCGTCCGCCGTTCTTCAACATCCCTTCACAGGCCAAACTCCGAGTCCCGTCTGACCAGCGATCGGGGAAGCGATCGGGGACACAGCAGAAGCGATCGGGGACACAGCACGAGTCTGCGGGGACGGGGACACAGCAACACACGGGGCGGCGGGTGTGATCAAGTGGTGGTGATCGTGGCACTGCGATCGGGGACACTGCAAGTGGGGGCGGACGCAGCGATACACAGGGGCAACGGGGACACAGCAAGATGATCGACACGGCCGGGGACACAGCAATTTGATGCCGGGACGATACAGTGGATTGGCCATTTTTCTACTACGGTGAGTGTCCTGTTAATTCCCCCTGGCACCTCACTTATTGCCTTTTTGGATCTGAAGCGATCGGGGACACTGAAGCGATCGGGAAGCGATCGGGGACACAGCACGAGTGGGCGTGTGACCATGGGCGTGCGGGGACGGGGACACAGCAATTTGAGGACACGATCGGGGACACAGCTATTTGAACGGCACTGCGATCGGGGACACTGCAAGTGGGGGGCGGACACAGCGATACACAGGGGCAACGGGGACACAGCAAGATGATCGACACGGCCGGGGACACAGCAATTTGATGCCGCGACGATACAGTGAATTGGCCATTTTTCTACCGCAGTATGTGTCGTGTTGATTCCCCCTGGCACGTCACTTATTGGCGTTTTGGGGTGTTTTATACTGTTATAACATGCAGGCGTTGCCTTTTTTTGTTGACATGGGCGTCTCCCTCTGTACACTCGAAACTCAAAAGATGCTTGGTTTGTTTGCCTTTTTGCCGTGAATTGAGGTGCCCCATGGCACGATTGGCTCGCGTTGAAGTCTTTGCGGCAGATGAAATTGCGATTGTTCATGTGATGAATCGCACGGTGCGCCGGTGTTTTCTGCTGGGCGATGATCCGATCAC